>CANRNS010000005.1 GCA_947632055.1 uncultured Akkermansia sp. | reverse complement strand
CCGGGAAGTCAAGGAGTCTCAAACATCCGTGGAAAAAGTCCGGGCGCTCATTGATGCCGGAGCAGATGTCAATGCTGCGACTGAGAAGGGAAGTACTGCACTTATGTTTGCGGTGCTGGAGGGACACATAGAAATTGTCGAGCTCCTCTTGGCAACCGGAGCGGATGTCAATGTTGCGAACAAGTATGGAAATACTGCGCTTATAGCGGTGGCGGAGAATGGTCATGCGGGGATTCTTAAACTACTGCTAGAGGCCGGAGCGGATATCAATGTTGTGGGCGAGAACGGAAGGACTGCGCTTATGTTTGCAGCGGAGAAAGGACACACGGAGATTGTCGAGCTACTGTTGAAGATGGGTGTGGATGTCAATGTTGAGGACGATTATGTCTGGACTGCGCTTACGTGGGCGGCGAGGGATGGACACACGGAGATTGTCAAGCTACTGTTGGAAGCCGGGGCGGATGTCAATGCTGTATCCGAGGGTGGATCTACCGCTCTTATGCGTGCGGCGGACAATGGACACACGGAGATTATTAAGTTACTTCTGGAAGCAGGAGCGGATGCCAATGCTGCGGACGAGGATGGAAATACTGCGCTTACGTTGGTGGCATGGGACTGCTCCGTGGCATGGGACCGCTCCGTGGAGATTGTTAAACTACTGTTAGGGGCCGGTGCAGATGTCAATGCTACGCTCAAGAATGGAAATACTGCACTTATATTTGCAGCGCAGGAGGAACACGAGGAGGTTATCAAGCTGCTGTTGGGGGCAGGGGCGAATGCCAATGCTGCGGACGAGCATGGACGGACCGCGCTTACGTTGATGGCGCAGTGGGGGCATCAGGAGACTGTCGAGCTATTGCTGGAGGCAGGCGCGAATGTTAATGCAACAACCAAGGATGGAAAGACTGCGCTTATGCTTGCGGCGTCTCAAGCTCCAACAGGATCTCTATTTGAGGGGTTGGAGGGATATGGGGATGTCGGGCTGTTGTTGAAAGCCGGGGCGGATGTCAATGCTGCGGACAAGGATGGAAAGACTGCGCTTATGCTTGCGGCGGAGAAAGGGCACGTAGAGAATACTAAGCTATTGTTGAAAGCTGGGGCGGATGTCAATGCTGCGGACGAGCACGGGCGGACTGCGCTTATGCGGGCGGTGGAGAAGAGGCATATGGAGATTCTTAAACTACTGCTAGAAGCAGGTGCGGATATCAATGCCGAGATTGGAGATGGATGGACCGTGCTTACGTTTGCGGCAGATAAGGGAGACGTAGAAATTATCAAGCTGCTGCTGGAAACAGGGACGGATATCAATGTTGCGGACGAGCACGAAAGGACTGCGCTTATGCGGGCGGTGGTGAAGGGACACTCGGAGATTGTCGAGCTACTGTTGAAGGCAGGGGCGGATGTCAATGCTGCGGACAAGGCGCTTATAGCAGCGGCGGACAATGGACACTCGGAGATTGTCAAGCTATTGTTGAAGGCCGGGGCGAATGCCAACGCTGCGACTTGGGGAGGAACTGCGCTTATATTTGCGGTGAAGAAGAGACACGTAAATATTGTCAAACTCCTGCTGGAAGCAGGGGCAGATGTCAATGCCGCGGGCGAGAATGGAAACACTGCGCTTATATTTGCGGCGAGGAAGGGACACTTGAAGACTGCAAAACTCCTACTGGAGGCAGGTGCGGATGTCAATGCTGTGAACACGTATGGAACTACGGCGCTTGCAGGGGCGGTGCAAGAGAGACACGAGGGAATTGTCAAGCTGCTGCTGGAGGCAGGGGCGGATGTCAATGCTGCGGACAATGTGAGATATACTGCGCTTATGTGGGCGGCGGCGGAGGGCAACGTGGAGATTGTCAAACTACTGTTGGAGGCAGGAACTGATGTCAATGCTGCGGACAAGGATGGATGGACTGCGCTTACGCTTGCAGCGAAGAAGGAATCTATGGAGATTATCAAGCTACTGTTGGAGGTAGGGGCGGATGTTAATGCTGCAGACAAGAATGAAAGTACCGCGATTAGGTGGGCGGCGGAGAAAGGGTACGTGAAAATCGTCGAACTACTGTTGGAGGCAGGCGCGGATGCCAATGCTGCGGACAAGGATGGATGGACTCTTAGGTGGGCGTCGGATAAAGGGCATGTGGATATTGTCAAGCTACTGCTAGAGGCGGGGGCGAATGTCAATGCTGCGACATGGAACGGAAGTACTGCGCTTATGTTTGCGGCGAAGAAGGGACACGTGGAGATTGTCAAGCTGCTGCTGGAGGCAGGAACGGATCTTAATGCTGTAGACAACGAAGAGTGGACTGCGATTAGGTGGGCGGCGGATAAAGGCCACGTGGAGATTGTCAAGCTACTGTTGGAGGCAGGCGCGGATGCCAATGCTGTGATCAAGGGTAAATGGAATGTGCTTAGGTGGGCAGTGGAGAAGGGCCACGTGGAGATTGTCAAGCTACTGCTAGAGGCAGGTGCGGATATCAATGCCAAGATTGAAGATGGAGGGACCGTACTTACATTCGCGGCGGATAAGGGAGACGTAGAAACTGTCAAACTACTGCTGGAGGTCGGGGCAGAGGTCAATGTTGCGGACGAGCACGAAAGGACTGCGCTTATGTTGGCGGCGGATAAAGGACACGTGGAGATTGTCGAGCTACTGTTGAAGGCAGGGGCGGATGTCTATGCAACGATCAAGGATGGAAATACGCTTACGAGGACGGTGGAGAGGGGAGACGTGGAGATTGCTAAACTGCTGTTGTATTTTTCAAGAACGGACGTCAATGCTACGGGCAAGAATGGAGATACTGCGCTTACGTCGGCGGAGAAAAATGAACCCTTTAATATTGTTATGTTACTTCTAGAAGCAGTTACGAGGACGAGGAAGAAGGAAAACTTGGAGATTGTCAAGTTACTTCTGGAAGCAGGTGTGGATACCAATGTAACGATCAAGAATGGAAATACTGCGCTTACGAGGGCGGCGGAGGAGGGCCACGTGGAGGTTGTCAGGCTATTGCTAGAGGCAGGTGCGGATGCTAATGCTGCGGATGAGGACGGATGGACCGCTCTTACGTTTGCTGCGCAGAAGGACCACGTGGAGATTGCTAAACTATTACTGGAGGCAGGGGCGAATGTCAATGCTGCGAGCAAGTACGGAAGGACCGCGCTTATATTTGCTGCGCAGTGGGGACACGTGGAGATTATTAAACTACTTCTGGCAGCCGGGGCGAATGTCGATGCTGCGACCACGGGTGGGGCTTCTCTACTTCCGGAGATAGGAGAAGAGGGAGGCGGGGATATTGTCGAGCCACTGCTGGAGGCAGGTGAGGATTTCATTGAAACGATTGAAGGTGGAAATACTGCACTTACGAGGGCGGCGGAGAAGGGCAACGTGGAGATTGTCAAGCTACTGCTGGAGGCAGGGGCGAATGTCAATGCTGCGACTGAGGATGGATGGACCTCGCTTATGTTTGCGGCACAAAAGGGACACGTCGAGATTGTCGAACCACTGCTGGAGGCAGGGGCGAATGTCAATGCTGCGACCAAGCGTGGCAATACTGCGCTTATGTGGGCAGCGGCAGGGCAAGTGAAGATTGTCGAGCTCCTCTTGGCAGCCGGGGCGGATGTCTACGCAGAGGATAGGGATGGATGGACCGCGCTTATGTTTGCGACGGTGGAGGGACAAGTGAAGATTGTCGAGTTCCTTTTGGCAGCCGGGGCGGATGTCTACGCAGAGGATAAGGCAGGATATACCGCGCTGGACTATGTTAATGCGCCTAAGTATTTGAATGTGAGCTTCGGCAATCAGGACATGATCAAACTTCTCAAAACCAAGGGGAAGGGTTCAATGTTAAAAAGAATGGCACGATGGGTCACTAAACTTGCGCCGTGGCCGTATTCTGATGCGCGTAGGTACGGGTATGAGACATCCTACACTGTCAAATTGGTCGATCTGGTCGATTCAATGTTAAAAAAAATGGTACGATGGTTCAAATCGTTGACAGATTGATGTTCCAAACTCAAGTGAGTATTGAAACCGGGCACCTAGACTAGGACGCAAGGACAACCATATGTACAGTCACCGTTGAGGTATGGCTCAACACTCTTCTCCTTTTTTCCGTTAAAAACAATACCAAACACCTTCAACCTCCACACACATGATGATCGAAAAGGAAAGTCTAAATCAAGCTCTCTTCCGGGAAGTCAAGGAGTCTCAAACATCGGTGGAAAAAGTCCGGGCTCTCATTGATGCCGGAGCGGATGTCAATGCTGCGACTGAGAAAGGAAGTACTGCACTTATGTTTGCGGTATATAAGGGACATGTGGAGATTGTCAAGCTACTGCTGGCAGCAAAAGCGGATGTTAATGCCGCGAACAAGGATGGAGCTACTGCGCTTATGTGGGCGACGTTGGACCGCTCCGTGGAATGGGACTGCTCCGTGGGGATTGCCAAACTACTGTTGGAGGCAGGAGCGGATGTAAATTATGCGGATGAGAGTGGGTGGACTGCGCTTATGGCAGCGGTATATGATGGGCACACGGATATTGTGGAGCTACTGCTGAAAGCTGGGGCGGATATCAATGCCGCGAACAAGGATGGCAAGACTGCGCTTATGTGGGCGGCGAGGGATGGACATTTGGGGATTGCCAAACTATTGTTGGAGGCGGGTGCGGATGTCGACGCGAGAAATAGAGCGGGATATAGCGCGCTGAACTATGCTAGTGCGCGCAGTTACGTGAATGAGAGCTTCGGCAATCAGGACATGATTATACTCCTCAAAGCCAAAGGGAGGGGTTCGATGGGGAAAAAGGTACAATGGTTCAAATATTGCTCTCCCGCCTGCTTCCTCTATCGCCCCATAAAACGCCTCGTCGCTCGCTATCCTTCCTCGAAAGAATACCTGCTCCCGCATCCCGCCACCATAGCCGCTTGCGTACTCCTCCTTATCGGCTGCGCAAAAATGCCGCACGGCTACTACACTTTCCTGCGCGTAGCCATTTGCGCCTATACTATCCTTGCCGCTGTTCAGCATTACCGTAAAAACACTCTCAACCTGCGTCCACTCCTCGCCGTCGGCATAGCCATCCTCTACAACCCCGCATTCCCTGTTGGCCTCTACCGTGGAGATTGGATACCAGTCAACATCCTGTCAGCTCTCCTTATCTACCTCTTTCTGCGTCTCAAACTCCCAACCAAAACAGCCTCCGGTGACGCATAATTTTCACATCCTAACTTTATGTCCTGAGCAACGGATTCGCCTATGGCTGTAGTGTCGCTGATGGTCTCAGATGGGGGTGTTTTAAGGAAGAGGACAGCAACATTTTTCCCTGCTCGGACACAAGCCCGGTCTTGTAGGGGACGCTGGGAAACGGGAGCAAACTCTTTTGCTTAAGATGGATGACTTGACAGCGGTTGATACGGGTATACATGACAGCTTAAATGAGTTGCATATTTCTTTTAATTTTTGCTTTCCCTTCGTCTTTGCACGTGCTATAGAGTCGGGTATGAAACTTACTGCTTTTTCTCTGGCTTTCGCGGTCTTGCTCGCCAGTGCCATACAATCGGCTAAAGCAGAGCGAGACCTAGCAATAGCAATCGGAAAAGCGGAAGGTACTATGCCGACGATGGACGATGAATTATTGGAGAGTCCTGAGGTAGAGATAACGACGCCTGAGGAGGTACATACTTCACAGAAGATAAGATATGTAGAACCGAATTTAATGAAGGTGCCTCACCTTGTTGTGGGTGATGACCCGAGGGATATCTCAACCGTGGAGTCGATGTTTGATGATACTTCTGAAGCACCCGCGCATGCAGCCCTGCGACGACGCATAGCTGACATTGCTCCGCTGGATGAATACCGGCCGCCGCTCATTGATTTAGATGACACGGCAGACAGGCTTGACGTCAATTCGCCGCAACTGCAAGCTCAGCGAGATTTAGAGACGCTAGATGCAATATGCTTGTACGAGTACGACCAAGACTTCAGGAAAAAGGTTGACAATCATGAGAGGTACAGCACTTATAAAAATCCATATTTTAGGCATGGGAAAGATGCAGACTATGAGATAGGCAAGGACTGGCTGGATGCGATGGAGCGCGCCGGATATGCCGACAAAGGCATGTCAAAGATGCCGCGCGAGGCATGCCGTGCATTAGTGGCAGGGATGCAGGACCCGAAGGAGAGGGTGAAGTGGCAGGTCGAGCTGCAAAAGCAGGATTTAAAAGACAAGACGAGCGCGGTCGCTTACTATGAGATTTTGGGACGGATCCACCGTGAGGACGTAGAAAAGAGGTATCTTGCAGAAGCAGAGGCGAATCAAGCGCAGCAGATGGAGGAAGCTCAGTTAAAGGCTTACGCCAATGAAATAAAGATGTATCTTTACCATGCTGACATCTATAGAGATGGCAGTGACATATCGCCTGAAACAAGGCAGTTTCTGCGAGACAAAGGAATGGAGGAAACGGTTGATGCTGCTCATAAGGCCATGAGTTGTTTTTGGTGGCAGGGGTCTGAGGGGCAAGAGGGTGCGCATTTGCTAGATTCGTGGTTTGATGCGTTCCGATATTTGAAAAACAAGCCTGAGGCGCGCAAGCTGTTCATGCAGACAATAGCGGAGAGGGCATATGACAGTGCAAGGAAGGGCAAGACAAACTTTGTCAGAGGCGTAGGGGAAGGGCTCGTGGAGGGAGTGCAGATGGGGGCTCACTGGCTGGTTGGGAGTCAATGGCTGCAGGGTGGCGAGGCATTGGACGCATTGGCCGACTTGATTCCGGGAGGAAGAAGTCTTCTAGACACACATCGAGCTGCGACAAAGATGTTGACCGGTGACAGCTATGACGAGGCTGTAAGTCAAGTGCAAGCTGATAGGGAATGGCGGCGGCAAATCTCTACTTTCATTGGAGAGTTTGATGCAGCTATTGAGCAAGGGAGGCAGCGGGCAGAAAAAGAAGAACTAACAGGAAGCGAAGAGAAAGCTCAAACCAGTGAAGAAGCAGAACGCCGCGCCATCCAAGTACGTCGAACCATCTGGACAGTTCTTTGCATCTTCGGAGGGCTCGCTGCCGTTTACGCCCTCTATCGCCTTATAAAATTCCTCGTCGCTCGCTATCCTTCCTCAAAAGAATACCTGCTCCCGCATCCCGCCACCATAACCGCTTGCGTACTACTCCTTATCGGCTGCACAACAAGTTCAGACGGCTACTACACCTTCCTGCGCATAGCCATCTGTGCCTATGCCATCCTTGCCGCCATTCAGCATTACCGTAAAAACACCCTCAACCTGCGTCCACTCCTCGCCATCGGTATAGGCATTCTCTACAACCCAGCATTCCCCGTTGACGACGACTACAGTAGTGAAGATTGGATACTAGCCAATATCCTGTCAGCCCTCCTCATCTACTTCTTCCTGCGTCTCAAACTCCCAACCAAAACAGCCTCCGGTGACGCATAATTTTCACATCCTAACTTTATGTCCTGAGCAATGGATTCCACCCTTGGCAATAGAGTATGACACAGATTCTTAAAAAGCGCAGTCAGGGTCACATAAATGGTACACATGATTTTATAATATACTGATAATTAGGTATTATAGAACCCTTCCCGTGTACTACATTTTGAGGTTTATAGAGTTTTATAAAGTGGGTCAACCCAAATTTTTGTGGAAAATTGAATTTTTGGGCAGAGACGGAAAATGCTCGTACCCTTTCTCACCTGCTTTTATCGAAGAATACAAAACACTGCTGAGAATTCGCGAGGCAAATCGAAAGAACCCCAGCGCCTCCCTTACATCCTTTTCCTACAACAACAAAACTTTTCCCTACTAAAACACACCCACCCCTCCGCCTCGCTGTAACCCACCATGAAAATCATCCTCTACACCCTCGGCGCCTTACTCTTGGGCTTTGCCTCCCTTCTTTGTTTATGCCTACTAATCTTCGACAACGACGACAACGAAAGGGAACAAGACCAATAAACCGAGCAAAAATACCGCAACCACCCCCACAACAACACCCCTGCTGACGCGTAATCCCTTCTCTCTTATTTTACAACTTTCTTACAACTAGCTTCAACACACTAATCCTTAACCCCTCCATTCCCCATTCCTTTGTGTATCGCCAAACTGTTCAGCAATCCCCGCATTTCATCAACTGGCAGCTTTTTTCTTGCGTCGGGGTATATTGGTAGAGTAGAATGCGAGGAGATGGGCATACGCGGCATCTACAGGTTTTATCGAGATGGCTTCCGGTGCATGACGCTGGGGCGCACGCTATGGTGTGTGATCCTGCTGAAATTGGTGATCATCTTCGCGGTGCTGCGTGTGTTTTTCTTCACTCCTCATTTACAGGGTACGGACGAACAAAAGAGCCGCGCCGTGGCGGAGGAATTAACAAACCGACACTGATATGGAACCCATTGATACCTCTCTCATCGACTGGTCGCGCGCTCAATTTGCGCTCACGGCCATGTACCATTGGATTTTCGTGCCGCTCACGCTTGGGCTGGGACTGATCATGTGCATCATGGAGACTATCTACGTGCGCACGGGCAGAGTGTTTTGGAAAGCGACCACGCGCTTTTGGATGAAGCTCTTTGGCATCAACTTTGCCATGGGTGTGGCCACCGGCATCATCCTGGAGTTTGAGTTCGGCACGAACTGGAGCAACTACAGTTGGTTTGTGGGTGATATTTTTGGTGCGCCGCTGGCGGTGGAAGGTATCGTAGCTTTCTTCATGGAGGCCACTTTTATCGCGCTCATGTTTTTTGGTTGGGAGAAGCTTGGGAGAAAGACGCACCTGCTCTCCACTTGGATGACTGTGCTGGGCGCCACATTTTCGGCGTGGTGGATTCTCGTTGCCAACTCATGGATGCAATATCCGACAGGCATGGAGTTCAACCCCGAAACCGTGCGCAGCGAAATGGTGAGTTTTGCCGCCGTGGCACTCTCGCCTGTGGCTGTCACCAAATTCTTGCACACAGTCACTTCTTCATGGGTACTCGGCAGTGTTTTTGTGGTGGGAGTAAGCGCGTGGTACCTGCTACGCAATCGGCACACAGACTTCGCGCATGCCAGCATACGTGTGGCCTCCATTTTTGGCTTGTTTGCAGCATTGCTTACAGCGGCGACCGGACACCAGAGCGGCGTTGATATTGCCCGGCATCAGCCCATGAAACTCGCCGCAGCGGAAGGGCTTTATGAAGGTGGTAATCGCGTTGGACTTGTGGGCGTAGGACTCCTCAAGTCCGGCATTGATTGGGCCAATCCTAAGGAAGATCCCTTTTTATTTAAGCTTGAAATACCCTGCGGACTCTCCATTTTGGCGACCAATACGCCGGATGGTTATGTACCCGGCATCAAGAATTTGCTGGAAGGCGGATATGTGGGCGAGGATGGTCTGACGGCGCCCTCTGCTGCGCAGAAGATGGTCTTGGGACGCAAGGCAATAAATGCCCTGCGCGATTGCAAACGTGGGACGGATGCCAAGCAAGTAGGAATCCTGCGCGAAAACTTCCCCTACTTTGGCTACGGCTACCTCAGGACACCTGAAGAACTGGTGCCTCCAGTAGCCATCACGTTCTATTCCTTCCGAGTCATGGTAATACTCGGCGGGTATTTCCTGGCGCTCTTCGCGGGATTACTCTTGGCAGGCAAGCGCATAGCGGCGTGGAAACCAGCGCTGCTGGCAGTGCTATTGAGCATTCCTCTGGCGTATGCGGCTAGTGAAGCTGGCTGGATTGTGGCAGAAGTGGGACGCCAACCGTGGGCGATCCAAGATTTGTTGCCCAACTGTGCGGCGGTGTCCAAGCTTTCTGTCCATTCCGTGCAGACAACATTTTGGATATTTGCGGTGCTCTTCACGCTGCTTCTCGTGGCAGAACTCTGTATCATGTTGCGTGCCATTTCTACTGGTCCTGAAAAAGAATGCGCATAAACTCTCACTCCGATTCAACCCATGACCTACACATTTCTTCAAGAATATTGGTGGTTCCTCGTCTCCCTGCTTGCAGCTCTCTTTGTGATGCTCATGTTTGTGCAAGGAGGGCAAACGCTCGTGTACGCACTTGGTCGTACTGAGCAGCAACGTCGCCTGCTTTTGCTCGCCACGGGGCGCAAATGGGAGCTCACCTTCACGACGTTGGTGACTTTTGGCGGGGCGTTTTTTGCCTCGTTCCCGCTTTTTTACTCCACAAGTTTCGGAGGAGCATATTGGGTATGGATGCTCATATTGCTCTGCTTTGTCATTCAGGCAGTGTCGTACGAATTCCAACTCAAGCAATCCAATTTGCTCGGCACAACGACCTATCGCGTGTTTCTTATACTTAATGGTCTGCTAGGACCTTTGCTCGTTGGCACCGCCGTGGGCACGCTCTTCTTCGGAGCGGAGTTTGTCATCGATAAACAGGCTATCGTGTTGCCGGGTGAGCCGCCTGTCATCTCGCGCTGGGCAAATTCCTGGCATGGATTGGAAGCCGTGTTGGATGTGCGCAATGTGCTGCTCGGGCTGACCGTGCTTATGCTTTCCCGCTGTCTGGCACATCTGTATTTCCTCAATCGCATCGAAGATGATGAAGTACGAACACGCAGCCGCAGCATGTTGCCCTGGGAAATCGGTCTTTTTCTCATCTTTTTCCTGAGCTTTGCCTGGTTTTGGCTTACGAGCGCCGGATTCGTTGTGGCGGCAGGGGCCGGTCCAACTGTGGTGGCGGAACCGTACCGATACCTGCATGCATTGCTGAACATGCCCGTGGTGCTTGCGACATTGCTGGCGGGAGTTGTTCTGGTACTGGTGGGACTGTTCACCCCGTTGGTGAAGCCCGCGAGCCGCTGCGGTATTTGGAGCGCTGGTTTGGGTTCGGTGCTGACGGTATTGGCGTTGCTGCTCACTGCGGGTTGGAACGGCGGCATCTATTACCCATCGCTGGCGGACCCGGCTTCCTCCCTCACCTTGGCCAATAGTTGCTCCAGTCCCTACACGCTCAAAGTCATGAGCGCCGTGTCCCTGCTCGTCCCCTTCGTTTTGGCCTATATCATCTGGGCTTGGCACGCGCTGGAAAAGTCCCCCATTCAACCTTCCGAAGTTGCATCAGAGGACGCCCACTGACGTATTGGCTCAGGTGTGCAAGTGGTCGCACCTGCTGATCATTCGTACACCACAAAAATGCGCGCAATCCGGGGAAGTGCAGCGGTAAGCTCGTTTGTGAGGCGCGTAAGGAAATCGTGACTTTGGGCAATGGTGAGTGCGGGGTTAGCGGGAATGCAGACAAAACATACCCGTTGTGAGCCGCGCGTGTACAGGTAAATCGAGGAAGGGGATGGACCGTTGATCTCTTTCATCGTGTGGCGCACGAGCGCCTCCCAGTCGGCAGGGACTGATTGCTCAAAATGCGGGAGTGTGCGCATGTTGGGCTCGATATGCACGAAGACGGCATCAGCCTGCAGGCGGCGCGCTACTTCGGCACGGAAAGCTTGCACGGGTACGGCCCAAGATTCCAACGTGGCTTGCGGAGGCAACTCCAGATCAGTGAAAATCAACAACCCCTGGTCAGCCTCCAAAAGACGCAAGGAGTGCACCCCCATGCGATGCGTAAGAGCGATTTGACGGATGAGCTGCTCCGAAGAATCGGGTTCGGTATTTTCCGGTTGCATATGTACCAATGTTTCGGCACCCGGGATGGAGCGTTCCACAAGGGCTTCGATGGCATCTGCAATTTCATGCGCCGTGTCGATGTGCAGCTCGCGTGGCATGCCAACAACCATTTCGATGTAAGTGGTGTTGCCGACCGAGCGGGCGCGCAGGTACCGCAATGGATAAACGGGCATTTGTTCGGCCATCAGCGAGCTGATCTGCGCGTAGAGAACGGGATCCGTACGATCCATGAGATTGTTAATGGCCTGCACGCCCAGCACTTTGCAAATATGCAGAATGATGATGGATACCACCAGTGAGGAGAACACGTCGGCGCGAATAAGCAACCAGTGCAAAGGCGATTCCGGCGTGACTTGGTTGGCAAGCGCAGCTCCGGTGATGCCCACAAGCACTGCAGCGCTGCTCCAAATATCGCTCGAAAAGTGCGCAGCATCGGCTGCCAAGGCGGCACTGTTCGTTTCTCGAGCCGCGCGGCGCAGCATAGCTGAGCGGTTAATATCTACAACAAGTGATACAATAATGACCAGGAAAGCCCAGAGCGAAATATCCACACTCAACGCATTCGGATCATCACTCATGAGCCGGTGAATAGCCTCCCGGATCACCCAGATGGCCGTGCCGAGCAACAGCAACGTCTCTGCCAAAGCCATCAAGTTTTCCACCTTGCCGTGTCCGTACGGATGGTCTTCATCCGCCGGTCGAGCCGCCACCTTTACGGCAAAAAGCGTGCCTAGCGCGGCAAGCAGGTCAAGCATGCTGTGCAGGGCCTCAGAGAGGATGCCAAGCGAACCAGTGATGATGCCAACCACAAGTTTGAGCACGGTAAGCACGGTACTCCAAAGTACGGATGACCACGCAGCGCGTGACTTCTTTTCGTGTGCTTCCATGGCCGCAGTATGTGAAAAAATCAAACTCCGAGCGCAGCCATGATGCGACCTACCGATTCACGCAGCTGAGGCTGGTTTGCCAAGCGTTGCTCAATAGTGCGTGTGGCGTGAATGACGGTGCCGTGATCACGTCCACCAAAAGCCGCTCCGATATCCTGCAACGAACAGGCAGTGTGGTGGCGCGCCAGAAACATGGCAACTTGCCGCGGTTGAGCGATATTTGCCGTACGCCGTCTTCCGTTAAGATCGGCTACACGCAAGTGGTATTCATCCGCCACGCACTGCTGGATATCCTTGATGGCAAGACGTGCTGCAGGTTCCTCATACATGAATTCGCGCAACTGTGCACGAGCTTCCTGTACAGTGGGTCGGCGGTGGGAGAACGAAGCAAAGGTGGCAAGGCGTGTCAGCGCTCCCTCCAGTCGGCGTACAGAGCGCGTAATGCTTTTTGCCAAGAAGTCCAGCACTTCGTCGCTCAGCAATTCACTGCGCTTGCGCCAACGCTTGGCACGCAGGATGGCCATTCGAGTTTCGTAGGAAGGAGCGCGCAGCGCAACAGAGAGCCCCTGCACAAAGCGTGATTTGAGACGCTCATCAAAGTCAATGATATCGGCGGCCGGGCAGTCTGCCGTGAGTACGATCTGCTTGCCGCTCTCAAAGAGGGCATTGAACGTGTAAAAAAATTCTTCCTGTGTCTTGCCCTTGTGGGCGAGAAACTGGACATCGTCAATGAGCAACACGTCCGCCCTACGAAACTTACGGCGGAAGTTACGCAGGGCATCTCCTTTGCTTGCCAGAGCATCAATATAGCTGTTGGTGAAGTTTTCGCCGGTCACATAGAGCACGCGCGCCTCATCGTCCACCTTACGCATCGAGTTGCCGATAGCTTGCAGGAGATGCGTCTTTCCCAGGCCAGAGCTACCATGAATAAAGAGAGGGTTATATTTGCCGGGTTGTTGAGCGGTGGCTTGAGCGGCGGCATAGGCGAACTCACTATTGTCGCCGACTACAAAGGAGTCAAAATCGTATTCTTCATTCAACCCACTGTTGAATGAATCCGTTTTGCGCACAGTTCGACGTTTTGAGGAAGGAGGGCATAAATCCGCCTGTTCGGAAGGTTCAGGAAGAACCAACATGGGCAAGTTTGGCGTGCAAGCATGGCTCGACTCGACATCTCGCTGCGCAGCATGCGGCACAAACTCGATCTCACGCGCCGCTTGCATCACGCAAGCCGCCGAATTAGCTATGTTTTCCTTGTAGTTGAGTTCCAGCCACATGATTGGCAAATCCGCAGGGTACTCCAAAATCAACTTTGTTCCCGTATCTTTCCTGAGTTGCAACTTGCAGATGTAATTCTCCAGTCCATACATCCCCACGTCACCCCGGCGGCGCATATCATCCACGATATCCGCCCATAAGCACTTCTCTTTATCTTCGGCTTTCATTCCGTCCTTCTTCTCTCTGTATTGTTGCACCGTTTAACTCACTTGCAAGGTCTCCGCGACCGGATTGTATGAGGAGTGACCAGGCGTGTTTCCATCCCGATGCGCTGTTGGGGAGGATGATGCCATGGGATACTTCCCTTGAAAAGTTTTTTGCACCCGGATCAATTTATATATTTTGTTATTATCGGTTCCATGGGTGTTCCACGACAAAAAAATTTTTTTACGTTTGCATCTCATTATTAACTTTGCTTGACATTTGATTCTCCTGTTGATTTTTATCATGTCTACAATCCTATTAGATTAACCATCAATAAAATAAGGTTTCTATTCCTCTTGACGATAAAAGAAGATGCGAATAGCTGAGTCGTTGACGCAGAGGTCTCCGGAGGACACAGGAAAACAGGGGCGCGCGACATGGGGCGCATGGCCACTTTTCCATTTCGCAAAAGACAATGTCACAGCGCTTCTGAAAATAGGCGCCAATCGAGTTGATTCGCGGCGAGCTCACACAATCGCGTTGAAGTGACATACGAAATCGCACGGTTCCGTACCATGAGCAGGGTGAAAGTATGATGGCAAGGGAAGCGACAAGAGAAGCGCACTCGGATATGGAGAAAAGCACCCCTGCGCCACCAACACAGAGAGTCGGTCATGTAAAAAAGAAAATTCACGCGGACATCCCTGCGGGGCAAGCAGTGCGGGCAGGCGCATGTTTCCCATGCGAAATCTGGCACAGAACATTGCCATGCACCTCACGATTGCTTGCACCAAGAAGCTGGAACCACGACTGTGCCGGATATATCAGGAGCTCGTCCCATTAAAAAATTCATGTCCATTAGAGAGCCCTGTGACATGGGCGAGCATCTTTCAGTTTTGCCCATTCACTCAATTTATTCCGATTCGAACAATTTTCGCCCGCAATTTTCTTGACAAAGGAAATAGTTGGTGTAAACTTGCCCCCACTAAGACGTACTTTATAGAACTATGGCACATACACTGTCCGCAAAAAAGCGCATTCGCCAGACTGAAACTCGCACTGCAGCCAACCGCGCCACCATGTCGCGTGTGCGCACGCTCCGCAAGAAAGTGGGCGCGGCTGTAGCGCAAAAGGATAAAGAAGCGGCTCTTGGCGCCTACAATCGTTTTGCTTCTGCTGTGGATAAGGCGGCCAAAAAGGGTACTGTCCACCCCAATCGTGCAGCCAACTACAAAAGTAAAGCCGCCAAGGCTATAGCAACGCTCTCTTGAGTATTCGTCATATGATTTGTGGCAAGCGACCATCCAGGTATGGTCGCTTGCCTTTTTTGGTACGATCCCCTGAATTGACATATCAAACGCCGAATGCTATGATGGCAGGCATGAGCACGATGGTGAATGAACAACAGCTTGCTGCTATTAAGGCTTGGGCGGCGGAAAAAGTAGACCTCAATGGCATTCAGAAAAAACTGCAGAGCGAGTTTGGCTTGCATCTCACATACATGGAGGTGAGATTTTTAATGTTGGACCACGGCATTGAACTCGTAACAGAGACTGAGAAAGGGACGCCGGAGGCATCATCGCCCGATGCACAGCAGCAAACAATGCAGGAAACTTCCCCGGTCGAGCAAAGCGGGAAGGTGCGTGTGGAGTTGGACGATTTGCAATTACCCGGCACCCTGCTTTCTGGCAAGGCTCATTTCCCCGGCGGAGCAGAAGGCGCCTGGCAAATTGATCAGCTGGGGCGTTTCGGCTGGAGCCAGCTGAGCGGCACACCCTCCGCGGATGAGATGCAGAGCTTCCAGCAGGAGTTGACCGCTCTGCTGCGCCGCGCGTAAATCACCTCTCGCCTGGTAAAAGAGGCAGATCAGACAAGGGATAATTCGGCACGCATGTGAGCTGTACGCCATAGAGGTCTGCTATGGCTCTCGCCTCAGACTTTTCGTAGTCTTCCCCGTAGTAAATAGTTTTCACTCCATGTGCACATAGCGCCTGCATGCAAGAAGTACACGGCATGGTCGTGCAGGCTACAATTTTAGCTTCTCCTCGCTTAAAAAGACTACACAAATTAATTTCTGCGTGCAGCATGTACTTCTGCCGTTCATCACGCGATGCCCAAAAGTCAGCAGACGCAGTAAATCCGGGGTACAGTCCATTGTAGGCAGTGCCGATGACTCGGTTATCGGCATCCAAAGCTGCGGCGCCCACCTTGCGATAGGGGTCTTCAGAACGCAGGGCTGCAACGTGCGCCAGCGCCATCACATATTCAGGTATGGAGAGACGTGCCATACGATGGGTTGGTGCCGGTTATTCCTCTGGGAAGATCTCGTCTTCCACGACCTGTTCTATTGTTTGCCGACGGCGAATGAGAGTAACTTTGTTACCATCTACCATCACCTCTGCTGCCAATGGACGGGAGTTGTAGGTGGAAGACATGCTGAAACCATATGCTCCGGCGCTCATTTCAGCGAGCAGTTCACCGGGTTTTACATCCGGGATACGGCGGTTTTGTGCCTGAAAATCGCCGGATTCGCATATGGGCCCTACGACATCAGCCAAGATTCCCTCATCGCTGTGCTCCCGTACAGGCCATATCTCATGATAACCCTCGTAAAGAGCGGGACGAATGATATCATTCATTCCTGCATCAATCATCTTGAAATGCTTGCTCTCGCCGTGCTTCTCGTACACACAGCGTGTGAGTAACACCCCGGCGTTGCCAACCAGGCGTCGCCCCGGTTCCAGCACAATGCGCAGTCCAAGTGGTCTGAGCAAGGGAATGAGCGCCTCGGCATAGGAACGAATACTCATTTGCTCCGGGTGATCTTTCCACCAATCTGCAGAGCCAGAAGCCAGGCAACCGTCATACACGATGCCAATGCCGCCTCCGATGCTCCAAAACTCAATATCGTAGAGGTCCTTGAATTGGGCAACCAACGGAGAAACTTTCTGTACGGCTGCCACAAACGGCTGCACCTCGGTGAGTTGGGACCCAATGTGCATCTGTAAACCGCGGATGCGCAAGTGTGGCAGCTCGGCAGCTATCGTGGCATAGAGCGCCTCAATGCGAGATATATCCACGCCGAATTTATTCTCGTGGGTGCCGGTGGTAATGTATTTGTGAGTGTGAGCATCCACATTAGGATTTACTCGGACGGCTACGGGAGCCTGTTTTCCCATGTCTGCAGCAATGCTGTTGATGGTTCGCAGCTCATTTTCACTTTCGCAAATAAAACAGTATATGCCGCACTCAAGCGCATAGCGTATCTCCGGTTCAGTCTTGGCTACGCCGGCATAAGTGCATGCGGCGGGATCGCCCCCCGCGCGTATGATACGCCACAGTTCTCCGCCAGATACGATGTCAAAGCCCACGCCTCGCTGCGCCATGAGCCTCAAGATCGCTCCATTGGAGCACGCCTTGACAGCGTAGGCGATATGCGTGTCCAGCCCGGCAAAGGCACGCTGAAATTCTTCCAGGTCTGCCAGAATCGTGTTTCTGCTGTACACAAAGGTGGGTGTACCGTATGTTTCTGCAATGCGGGAGAGGTCCACATCTTCGCAATGCAATATGCCTTTTTTATAAGCGAATTGGTGCATAAAATGGTAATTTTGTACTCGATGAAAATTAAGGATGACTAGCAGTTGGCTGGTGCTCCTTCAGTTGCTCCTCCGGCTGCGGAGCATCATCAATGATGACCGCTACCCACTGCAAATCCGGCGAGTTTTCCATGGCCAACTTCAGGAACATGGTAAAAGGCACGGCTAGCAGCATCCCTATCGGTCCCCATACCCACCCCCATACAATGACGGAAACCAATACCATGGAAGTTGCTATGCCAAATTGCTTACCCAAGAACAAAGGCTCAATTCCATTGCCTATGGCAAAGTTGATGCCTAAATACCCACCGGCCACAATGAACATGGTTCCCCAATCCAACATAACGAGTGCAAGCAGAATGGGCGGTATGGCTGCTACAATGGAGCCGATCGTTGGTATAAAGTTGAGAGCACAGGCCACAAATCCCCACATAAAGGCAAAGGGCACCTGCAAAAAGTGGCAGAGCGCCCATGCGAGCAATCCGGTACTCACACTTGCAAGCGTCTTTATAATCAAATATTTCTGCACCCCACGCAGTGCTGTAATTACTTTGAGCTTCCCTTGCAGGCTATTGGGAAGGTTATTCAGATTACGCCGGAAAAGCGGCGCCTCACCCAACATGAAAGTCATCAAAATGAGGACCAGCACAGTAACCGACATAAAGGACACAATTTGTCCGGTGAGAGATTGCGAAAGAGCAATAATTTGCTGGCTGTTGATGAGACTCATGGGCGAATCGAAAAGGTTGCGCAGCTGTTCGCCAAAAAAGAACTGGTCGGCCCAGGTTAGCAATTCATTCACACGGTGCTCCAGATGCGGCATGAAATTGCCCTGCAGAGTAGCTTTCATATCGGCTGCCAGAAACTTGACGAAACAAACCAAACCGTAGAGCACCCCCATATCGACCACCACGGTGCAGGTAACGGCCAGCCAATGGGGAAAACGTATCAGTTTGCGCAGTAATTCTGTAATCGGGTAGCTCACGATTGCCAAAAAAGCAGCCAGCACAATCGGCACGGTAATTTCCCGAGTATACCTGAGACCAAAAAGTACAATAAAGGCGGCTGCCGTTGCAATGAGAACGCGCGTCCCCTCCCCCATGACATGCTGCGGTGCTTGTTTGACTTGGTCGGGAAGGGGTCGATCTGGCGGCAGGCTGCTCATCGCGCCCATTCTATCCTTTGACCTTTCGCATTTCAAGGGAGAATCGCATCATGCCCGTTTTTTTCCATTATGCAGGCACAAGAATCCGAGTCACCGTATGGGAAAATGCGTTTGTTGTGTGCTCCGTCAACCATATTGATAAACACACCACTCTGGATACGCCTCCTTGAAAAATGCACCGAACAATCTTCTCAAACCCGCTAATACAGCGTCATGCTCTTGTCCTGAGGAAGAGCGAATTATGTTGAGAGTTAGCGGCAGAAGCATACTTTTCCCCCGAACAGAACACAGCGGGCAGAGGAAGAGCGGGGACACGCCAATGCGGCCCGATGGGTCAGGGGATCGGCGAATCTCGATAGAGAACGGCAAACACAGCCACCCTGTACCTGGAGGGGTGTCCCGTTTTATCCTCCGAAGGGGGAGAAATATCCATCCTCCGCTTCAGGGGACGGGGGAGGATTCGTCGCGTTTGCCGGAGTTGATTCGGATTTTATGGGCGTCTTCTCGCGCTTCACGTCGGGCTTGAGCACATTGAGCACCCGCTCCATGGAACTCGGGTCAATATCCGCCACCAGGTCAATATAGCTCACGCCGACCGAGCGAATGGCTCGTTGGAGGAAGTAGGGGACCGGACTGGAGGGCTCATTTTTTTTGAACCAATCGCTCACCTGGTGCATGAGTTGTACCATCTCAGCTCGCCCGGCTTGGGCATCCGCCCCGGCCGAGGAAAACACCGGAGTATTCTGCGGCGTGGGGACAGTCTGTACCGATGAACCCGCCTGGGTGGTTTTGTCGTCACTGTCAGAATCTGTGTGGGCTGCCTCCTGAAGCGGAGCTGTGGTCACAGCGCTCTGCACAGTGAGAAAAATCTGCATTTGCTTCAACATGTCGCTCAGCATGCTGAAATCCGGCGTCCCCTGATTATGGGCAGTGTACACATCACGTATCTGTTTCAAAAGATCCAGGCTCTCCTCGAGATCGTGCAGCAGAAGTGTTTTTTTCTCCTCGGGAGTATCGCGCAAAGCTGCATGGATCGTGCGCGAAGTATCACTACCCTCCGGAGCCTCATTCACGTCTTTCAGACCATACGCCCCCAGCTGGGGAGAATCCGTCAACGGAACCTCAAGCAACAGTCTTGGTACGGAACGATCCGCATCAAAACTTCCCGGCATCGGGGACAAACGAGTGAGTGCGCTGATGCGTTCCTGCACATCACCATCGTCCGGAACCGGCAGCACATCATCCCACATATTTTCACTGAGGGCGGCTATAAGCTTCAAGCCTTCCAGCAAGCCGCCCACACCCGCATTGGCCAAGCGAGAAATCGTCCAGATGACAACAATACGTAAATCACGGCTCTCCTGCATCAGCGCGGCAGCTGCTTTCTCAATTTTTCGGTAATCGGGAGGTTCAGCAGGAATCACGGAGTCGCCCATGGTCCGCTCGGGTTGTCCCGCCATTTTTTCCTCCAATTCCGCCATGCGGGGGTCGTATTCCAGATTTTCACCAGCCGGCGTGATCCCGGCAATCGGAGTCGTCCATTCGAGAAGTTCTTGGTCATTCATCGTTGTGTGAGTACTAGGTTTCAGGGTTGAAATTTCGTTGGGTTATAGAGGAAGTTCTTCATCGGGAAAATCAACGTGCAACCCGCCGGACCCATCTTCCGGCAGCAAACCATCATCGGCATATACCTTGATCACGGGGCGCAAGTAAAGCGTATATACCATCGAGCTCCCGCCGGATGAAACCGGTATCGGCACCGTCAAATAACCGGGAATGGGCGCATACTCGGTGGCGTGGGTGATGACGTAATCTAGGAGAGACTCCTCCTGCTGGACGTACATAGCCGAAAACTCATCTTGCGCATGACGGTAGAGGCGCAGGAGCAGTTTCTCCTTGCCCGGGATGGGCAAGGACGCGGTTTGCGTAGCATCCGGGACAGCACGCAGCTTACCCGAACTGCCGTTGGCAGATCCCACGGCAAAATAGGGATAAAGGGCAGCAGTGCGCAAGCGCTCCTCCTGAGACTCCGCCACCGCGCTGGGAAGAACGACCTCAAAAGCGATTGAGTACGTCTTACCCAGCAATGACCGAACAGCACGCTGCAACTCCTCACGATCAGCTGATGTGACGGCACGCGGCATGTTGCGCTCCGTGAGAAAGGCCTTTCGGAATACTTTGCGTAATTCCTTCTCGGCAGAAGTTGCATCATCTCCTTGAGCGGCCGGACTCTCATCAAACGCAGTCGTACCGAGCCAATCACCGGGAGAAATCATGTCGCGATTAAAGTGCACGCCCACCCAGAACAAGCAACTATATCCTTCCTTATCACGGAAAATAAGTGGAACATACGCCGTTTTCTTATCATCACCTAATACAACCCCCGAGCGGAGATAAAGATTAATCGCACTCCAGCCACCGGAAATGTTCACGGTGCATTCGGGTGAGGAATCTCCTGCTCTACGGAAAAATTGGAATTGAAGATTTCCCGCTTCCGCCGGAATCGGACCGGACGTGAGCGGCATATCCTCCTTGTTTTCACGATTCAAATTCACAAGGGATGAGAGAGCCTCACCATCACGTGCCACACGGAAGTACGGATAACGCCTCCCCACCGGTAGCAAACGGCTCTTCCCATCTTCCCCGCTGACTGAGGCAGACCTCACTTCAGCCGGGGGGAGAACAATCGCAGCCGTGAGCGGCAGCTCAGGATCAGCCAGCAACTGCACAACTTCCGACACTTTTGCCCAAGCTTTCTCGCGCTGTCCGGGCATGGGCAGGCGAAGTGCGGCGCTCTCCTCCGGAATGCTGCGCAAACCGGCCTGTTTAGCAATTTCCGCCTCCTGTTTTTCATCCGACAGCCCAGAGAGCCCTTCCAATCGTTCCTGAAGATTCTGCAGGTCATAGGAGGTGAGAATTTCTTCCGGTCGTCGCAACGGGGTGTTGCACAGCGGGAACATGGATGCAAACGGCAGACATCCACGCACACTCTCGTTTAGCTCATCGGCCGCTTCTTTTTTGAGCAGACGCATTCCATTACGCAGGTAGTCATTCCACCAGAGGAAAGTCGCATCGGACTCATCAGCATACCACGAGCCCCAGAATTGCTTGAAAAGGTCGTCCACCGGCATCTTCACGAGCGATTGCCAGGCCTTGGAAGGAGAAGTATCCAGGCGACTGATGAAATCCGCTGAATGCAAAAAACTACGCCGCGCCTCCGAATTGAGTCCTTTTTGAGCTCGGTTGATTTCTTCAAGTCGAGAAGCCACCTCCGGGAACAGCTCTTTATCCTGCAGACAGGAAATGGAAAGCGCCTTAAACATCAACTCATTGATCTCATAGAGCATACCAGAGACATCAGCCGTGAAAAAAACATCCCCGCTTTCGACAAACTGCGCCCAACTGCGTATGCCTTGAATCTTATAATGCGCCGGTATTTCGTCCGTCCAATACATCACGTAGTCCAGGAGAAAATGGCGACACGCCTCATCCAACAGATCGATCATATTGGTTATCTGCTCATCATCGCGAGATTTACTCGTGGTCAGGTGTTCGTGCACGAAAGCAGAAAGTTCGTTGAGATCCGTGATACGCATATTAACCGTGTTCGGATCATAGCAAGGATTGAGCGTGTATTTGCCGGCGCGCGTGTATGGAATGGCCGGCAGCTTCCGCATCGTTTTTGTCTGCATCTCCTCGGGGATAATATCGGTATTGCTCAGAGGCACGGTGCGGAGCCAATCCAAAATCACGCGGTTGGCAAGAATAATCCAGTTCTGCTCCCAACAGGAAGCGTCCAAATCAGAGCGACCCTGTTGAGCGAGCGCAGACACCGCCTCATCATAGCGCTTCTTGATTTCTTTCACCCGCGAAATGCGACGATGGAAGGACTCTCCCGGCTCCCCGGCCGACAACGGGTAGTACAAGACGTCGTAGAGAGATTTGGCGTACGCCATAAAGCGCTGCCACGGGCGCGGTCCGGCGGCGTCTTCCTTGTGTCGATCCCACAGGCTGCAAACATCCTCAGGCAAAGAATCACACTCCCGGGCTATCCGGGGAATTTTATCGCTAATTGCCTTGTGAAGGGCGATTACCTGGTTGCGGAGGAACTCGGCATTTTCTGAATCACCCAGATATTTGCCCAAATCATCAAATTGATGGATATCCTTTTCCATCTCGGCATGAATGCGGGCGTGCAAATTCTCCACACACTCACGCAATGAATTTTGTGAATCGATTCCCAAGTAGCGTTCATCCTCCAAAAGACTTTGCTGGAGTTTCAAGGCCTCTTCGTAGATGCCCTTCCACTCGTCACGGCACGTACGCATACGCTCCGAATCCTCCCTGCGCACGGCATCGCAGAATATTTCCTCGCGTTGCTTCATATCAGCCTGCAGCTTCTGCATGCGACTCAATCTTTCCAAAAAGCGCCGCATCGCCAGATAATTGTACTGCGGGTATATCTCCATGGTATCAAGAGCCGCAGTGTAAAGAGCAGCGCCGGAACTAATAGCTTGGGCAGCCTCCATGGACACCGGCTTGAGGTAGCCATTGAGTATGCTCATCTCCATGATGGTCTTGTTGCCGGCGGTACTGGCGCTCCAGAGGGATTTTATAGCAGCCTCATGGCTGGGGGAGCTTTCCAGGTTCACCAAATCGGCATACACAATATCATCCAACATACGCTTGCCATCCATGAGGTGAATTCCGTAATTGGTGATGCGCATGAGCGTTGCCAGAGATTTTGTATCATCCGTACTCCATGGATTCTGCCCCGCTTGGTAATGTTCCGCCCGATAGGTAAACACAGCTCTGGCGGAATCGACGACCGGTTGTAAAAGCATGCAAACTACAGCGGCTTTATCGATGAACTTTTTGTGCCTTTCCAGCAGAATACCCGATGCCTC
This sequence comes from uncultured Akkermansia sp., assembly GCA_947632055.1. GTDB lineage: Bacteria > Verrucomicrobiota > Verrucomicrobiia > Verrucomicrobiales > Akkermansiaceae > Akkermansia. Next base: position 24,153 of record CANRNS010000005.1, on the reverse strand, counting down.
GCCATCTGTCATCCATGACGCCGCTCGCCAAAACACCGGAAGATCCGTGGAAAGCGTAGCCATGTTATCTAAATTGTACAGATATTCTCGCCGGGAAACTTGTGTGCCGGGAACCGGGACATCCGTGAACGAAATTTGTTTTCCCTTCTCTGCTGCAATCAAAGGAGCGTGATGAATGGCGCCCCCGACAAAAAGTTGATGCGTCTCCGCCCAAAAATCCACGTGCCGATCAGCCAACCGCTTGAGTTCCGCGCGATGGACAGCCGCCCATATGGCCAACGGCAGCGCCAAGGCCAATAAGGAAACTGCACCGATCCAGTACGGACGACGCATCCTGCGCGCGGCAGCATACGTGTAATCGCTCCGATTGCCTACTCCCAACACGAGGTTCTGCAAAAGATGCGCTGTGAAATAATGACGAGGGGAAGCAAGGGAGAGTATCTTCTCGCGTACGGAAACAAGATCCGCAACAGTGTCACCCCCGGGTTGCTCAGCAGGTGCAGCAGGAGTTTCTGCGCCACTATTCGGGAGGACGATGGGGCTGAGACGATCGCCATCCTTGTGGAACGTCACCCGCTCCATGGTCGTCACCGGTTTGTCCAGAGTTGCCGTGAACCAAACGCCCATGAACTGGAAGAGACCACGAGCGTTCCTCTTACTCTCCACATGAGTGAAAATGCCTGCCAGGTACCGCTTCAGGTTCTCCTTCATGCGCGCAAAAGCCTCCGGCAGAAGGTATACGGGGATAGCCGTATCATCGCGTCGACCACCGGGTGAGGCACATTTTTCCCATACGCTCTCATTGAGAGCCAAGGAGGCGCGAAGCGTCTTGAGATGCTCCATCAACTCATCAAACCCACTATCGGCAGCGGCAGGATCAAAAGGTTGATCCGGCTCCGGATTTTGCCAACCGAGGGGCTTTTCACAATCCCTCTCGCGGAGGAGGGAGAAGAACTCCGAAAACCCATCCAATTGATCGCATTTCGTAATCACAACCCATACCGGACAATACACCCCGCACGTGCGATTGAAAGCTCTCATCTCCTCAGCGATGAGCGATACCTTGCGATCTCGTAACTCCGCGGAATCAAGCAGAATTGCATCCGCCGGGATCGTCAGGATCACTCCTCTGACCAGGTTGTTTTTAAAAATTTTCTTGTAACCATCAAGGAAAGTCTGCCATTCGTGGTCCTGACGCCCTCCCCAACGGCTCAGGAAAAGGCGTCCGCCGATATCCCAAACCATCCCTTTGTCCGCCAGCCACATGTTAAACGTGGACGTAGGTTCACTCGCGAGGGAAAAGTCATTGATGCCGGCTGGATAACGAATACCGCCGTACTCCATGAGTCGGCTCTTGCCGGAGCCCGGTTCACCGAGCAAAAGCCATGAGCCCGTATTTCTGGGAGACAAGCCGCGCTCCTCCATCGTATGTTTTGCAGCGGCTAAATCCATATGGATATTTTCGGTGCGCAGGTATTGCTCGCGCTGTTGAGCCTTCAAATCCTTGCCGGCCGCCATTGCTGCCAACTCTCGGCGCAGCAACAAATCCTCGCGCATGGTATTCACCATGCTGCGCAATTGTGCCCTCCTGCGCAGCACACGGACCAACACGTAGATCACGATGAGCGCGGTAAGCGCCACCAATGCCACAACCACCCAATCCATCATCGTCATCTCACTCAGCCATCCCGGCATCATAGAGTCCTGAGTCGGATTCAGCCGAGAACCGGACAAAGCTGATGGATCACTCACGGTCGACGGAGCGACGTTAGCTATGGTACAATAGGATTCAAACGGCATGCTCATCACTCTTTTCCCTCCTCTTCGAACTGTTCCGATTTTTCCATGTATTCTTGCGGCAACTCAGGAAGTGCGCGCGGTTCTTCCTCAGGCGTCAACGTATGTTCCAAGGCATCGCCCGGTTCAGGAGCAGCGGACGTTTCCTCTGTGGAAATATCAGCATGGTCCGCATGCTCCACAGGCGGAGGAGATGGCTCTGTCTCCTTTTCCGACGCAACGTCGGCAGGCTCTGCGGGCTTCCTGTCCAAACTTACCCCCTTTACGACCATGCTGTCGGAGTTTTGGGCATGCAAAACGGCCTCCATTCTAATATACTCTCCCGTTTTATCCAGCACCTGCCAAAGCGCCAAGGTAGCCCCTCGGTACGTGTGGATATAAAAGAAAACAGACGCAACGAGTATCACCGCACAAGCGCAGGTTACCAACCCTGCTACCAGGACAGGTCTGCAAGGCTTCAGTTCTATTAACGACTTCCTCCCCGAAGGTTCAAACAGAGAATGCTTGGCCTGTTCTTCACCGGGCAAGTTGATTTTCTCAGCCGCACTCCGCAGGAGTTCTTCAAGTTGCACGCTGCGCCGCTCCAGCGCTCCGGAAAAACCGCTGGCGATCATCGCATGCATCAACCGCACGTGATCTAGCGCAAGGGGCGTATCCTCTGCCAACCACTGTCTCATATAATCGAAAAACTTTTCATCCCCAGCCAGTTCATTGTAGAGGCTGCGTCCAAGGTCTCGCCACTCCCGGGCGTACGAAAACTTCCCCTCATGCACCATATAGTCGATGTAGAACGCCGTGTACCTGCACGCATCCTCCATTCCTTCTGATAAATCGTCCGAAACCGCACCCGCCTTACGAATTGCGGAAAGCTCACGCATGATATGCCCGAGCAGCACATCCATTTCAGGACCTTTACCGGAAGCTGCCTCGTAACGGCTCGCCACCATGTACGTGACCAAGGGGTGAAATAATTCGTAGAGCGTCATCTGTCGTTATTGAGTCTGGAGAGGATGAGATAAAGTTCTGCTTCTGTATGAGGCAACGCTTTTTCGCTCCACGTGAGAGCGCATTGCTTCTCCTCACAGATATCCTGCCACGTGGCGTCACTCGCCAATTTGTCCGTGCAGAACCACAGGCGATCCCCGCCGGGTGGGAGAAGCGGAGAGGGAAGGCGTTCCTCCATGAGGTGGACTCCGCGCACTCGTTTGGTAGCCTGCGAGCCGGCCGTGAGCTTAAACACATCGCCGGCCTCCACCAAATCGGCGACACGCCGGGGAGATTCTTCGCTACGCACACTCACATACGCTGCTCGAACGCTGTTGATCCACTCCGGCTGCATGCTGCCATGCCACGCGGCATCGGTTTCTTGATAGGTAAGATCCACGCGCACACACCACTCCGTCGCCTCCGTCCGAGTCAAGCGATAAATGCCATCTATCACCACCTCAAATTGAGGCAGACAATCATCGTGACAGTATGACGGAGGAGCCACGCAATCCTCCTGCGGAGAAAAAGCAGCCAGCTGCATCAACAAACGCCCCAGCTCACCGTAGAGCGCCACAGGCGTCACATGCGCGCATGCCATCATCCCGCGCAATCCTACAACAGCTGCTCGCACGAACGCGCATTTGGTCATCTTCTCAAGGCGGAGGGCGGGCTGCTCCTGCAGTTCACGCTGCCGCAGGGCCGCCACGATGCTCTGAGCCACTCGATCAAGATGCGTGCATAAGGCCTCCAGCCGACTGTACAGCATGGGCACAGCCGACAGACAAAGCGCCGGCGGAACGTATTGGGCATCCGGTGTCAAAACAGGTTTGCCATCCCTGGTCCGACGACACTCCAAACGAAGTATGGGCATTTTTTCGTAGCCGGGAAGTTCTTCGCTCTTGCTGGAGAGCAACACTCGCATGCGTCGGAACATAACAAGCTGTTCATTGCCACCGGCATTCTCGTCATAGCATTCCTGAGGATAAGGCTCAAAACGGCGCACTCCTTCAGTCTCGTTTTCATCTTCGTTTCTTTCGCCTTCGCGCAATGGGGGAAGCGCAGCATAGATCGTGATGAGAGAACTCTGACCTATTTCAGCGGTCAGGTCCAGGTCATTAGCCCGACTGTTCCCCGGCATATCCACTTCCACGCCTCCCGGCAAAATGGCCTGGAGCTTCTTGAGGCGGAAGCAGCCGTTTTCCAATGCGGTCTTGTCCAACTCCAGGTTAATCAGCCCGTAGGTGTAGGGCAGAGCGAGAGTGCGATCGCTCTGCCGGGCTACAGCATGATGGAGTTGCGCCTGCTGGAAATGATGCGGACGCAGAAACAAACCTTCCGTCCAACTCAAGCTCGGTAAATTCTGGTACATAGTCGTCTTGATGTGATGAATTATTAATCCTCAGGGTTCATAGGGGTTTGCAGCATCAAACCGGCCGGTATGATGCTCACGTTAATTTCGTCGGAATTCCATCGATTTTTAGCCAGGGGAAGAGTGAGCCGGCGCATATCCGGCCCCTTCGCGCCATCGCGCGCCAAATTGGCAAACAGGACGACATGACTCGCCCCGTGTTTGTCGATCCAAGTGTCCCATATCTTATCGTCCTTCTCAAGTTTTTTTGCTTCGTTGTCCTCTTCACCGAAATAGAAAGTTTTACGCCGCAAGGAATCACGCAGCACGTTATCGGGGTCGAAATAATCATCAATCGATGTGCTCTCCAATTGTTTGAGCATCGTTTCATTCGCTTCCACGATATCCACTTCCACAGTGGGGAACACTCTCAATCTCTCAATGGTCACCGGATCATACGCTACGTTGATTTCCAACTTCTTTGGCGCAGTTGAGTTGCACCCGTTTAACGCGAGCAACAACCCCATGACGGCTCCCACTTTTTGAATAGCTTTCTTCATGATTAGCAGATATAGTTGATTCCTGTTGAAATGGCAGCCGCTGTTGCCACCGGTACTCCCGTGACGGGGTTTGCTCCCGTTGCTACCGAGGTGATATTGGCCATGGGTAGTCCATGCACCAGTTTGTTGACAGCTGTCGAGGCAGAGAGAACACCTGCACACATGGGACCGCTCACCGGTGAAGTCAAGGTTGCAACCGGTAATCCGTGCACCAAAAAGTTGACGGCTGTACCTGTCACAATGTCGCCCGTGGCAGAAGTTCCTGTTGTGATCATGATGGGGGTCGGCATGGCTATTTTTTCTTGGGTTTGATAAGTTTGTTGCGCGAGGCTTCAACCACCGGACCAGCATCTGTCACATGCAGGATGAGGCTCTGCGTGCCGCGCGGGTAGTCTTTTTTAACGAGAGAAAATGTAGTGCGTCGGGAGTCCGCTGCATCGGTGGTCACGCGTTGCGGACGCTTGGTCACGGCGATGGCCCTGTCCACGCCTTCTTTTTGCCACTGCTGCATCTCCCACGCGTCGTTCCACAGAATTTGTCGGCTTCCATCGTCCATGTAGCAGCGCCAGACCACGGAAGGACGTGAGGCACGTCCCAGTGTGCTAAAGTATTCATCCACCGGGGTTACGGTTTGGCGGAGCAGTTCGTTTTGCCCCCGCACGGCATAGATATCTACGGTGTCGCCGCGCACGGGCTTGCTACGTTCATCGGTTACACAGATCGACAGCGGTTTGCTGACAAGCCACGAGCATCCCGTCAGCAGGTAAACTGCCGGGATGAGCAGACTCAATCTGTGAGATGACGATTTCATGTATGCGGCTGTTCGTTTCTCCCGAAGCCGAAGCGTGATTGAAAGACGCTGTCGTCAGGTGATGTTTTTTTTATTCCTTCTTGCGCAGCATGCACCGGTTTGCCATATTCGTCCCATGTGCAAGTGCCGTCCGCGCACTCGATGCCCAGACGCAGAAACTCCTCGTAGCGCTTGTCGTAGTCCAACTCTCCTCCCTCCATCAACGCCAGCTGCAGCAGGGTTTTGCTGATACCCAGGGGAGGAAGTCCAATGTTTGTCGGGGCTATACCTGTTTCTGTCTTCAGGTTGGTGGAGCTCCAGAAAGCGGAATAGGCAAGCAGAGATTCCGGACCATCCTGCGCCGCTATGGCAGCTTCGCAAGCCAGTTTGCCATTGTCGTCGCTGGGCACCAAGATCCAGCGCAGAGCTGCCTCCACGGCCCTGGTTTTATCCGCAGCTGAAGGTTTGGGGGGGAGCCCCTTCATTTTGAGCGGGAAGTATTTTTTCATGACTTTGTCGATCTCCGGCTCAATGGCTTGAGTTTTCTGTTGGATGGCCTGAAAGATCGGGTCATTCATTCGAGAGGCACCCTCTTTTACTCGTTGGTCAAACTGTATTTTTTCGACATATCCGTTTAAATCCTCTGATGCTTGTTGAAGGATATCATCGAGGGTTGCTTCCATAGCAATGGGGGCATCCGGTTTACCGAGACTTCCCGGTGGCAGCGATTGCTCGAACTCAGCAAATTCTCGTTGGATGCAAGCCAGCTTCAGTTTCATGCGATCCACGGGATTCAGGTAGTTCTGTTCACGCGCCAGTTGCTCCAACTCCTTGACTTGTGCCTCCATCGCCTTTTTACGCTCCTCAATCATCGCCTCAATATCTGAGGTGTCGCTGAGTTGATCCAGCAGTTGCTTCTGTTGCTTCTTAAAACGCTCCGGCGGCGTCAACCCGTCTTTCGCCTTGTCTCTCTCAATATCCTCCGTCACCAAACGGTAACACAGATAGGCCCACCACACGCCTACCCGCGGCACAATCGCGTAGCTCAACAGATTCACCGCCTCCTCTTGTTTGCCATGATGCAGCAATAAGGACAACGCCAGTTCGGAGCTCAGGCTCCTTCCCTCCGGCAGCAGGAGCTTCTCTTCCTCGCCGGGTTTGTAGCCGCGTACCTTGCACAATGTCTGTACATCGTCACGCAGGAGCATGACGAGCGGCCTTCCGAATTGTTTTCCATCCCAAGACATAAATTTCAATGTAAAAATTTGGTTGTTTTCAACTATCGGAATGTAGTTGGGCAGTATTCGAGTCGATTACGTTGAGGTCAGAAGACGACGCACCTGTTTGAGTGCCAGTCAGAGTTGTATCATTGCTTCTCAAGGCTTGATTATTTTCATTTACGTTCTGATTATTAGCATCTATACTTCGATCATCTGTGACTAATGCGTCGTCTGTACTTTGAGCGGCTCTCCTCTTTTCTTCGGCACGTGTTAGCTCACTCCTTACGACTCTCGTTGTCATGTCTAACATCATAGCGTCACGTTTAAATGTCCTTGTGACTATTTGATAAGTTTCTTCTTCCACCTTGCCAAGTGCCTTTTTCATCTTGCCGAAACAGAGTAAATTAAACAGCTTTTCTCCGAGCACATTAAAGAATCCTTTAAGGGTCTTCCCGATACCGTACACCAATCCCACAATCAATCCGCCGACAACAACTGTTCCTCCGATACCGCCACCAAGGAGCATCCATTTCGATTCCTTCGAATCAACGCATGTCAATTCAGGTTTTTCCCCATTCACTGTAAAGGTATCCGCTACATCCTTTCCTTTTTTTAACCCACCTTTGTCAGCAACTAAGGAAACATACGTCCCGACGCCCCCCGTAATAGCAGGTGCGAGGACAGAGAAAACACCAGTCCCGATTTTGCTCCCTAGAGTATTTTGGGATTCTCCACTGAGTTTTTTTAATGTGCTGACAAAGACACAGCGTTCGCCCATAGCAACAAAACCGCCCAAAGGCGTGTTCAACTCATCAGAAGTTGCGTGATAGTGCAGGAAATCGGAGGATGAGATGGTAAGGGTATCCGGTTCCATTTTCACCATACTACCCGTGACCGACACTAGATTTTTAACACTGGAGAGGTTGCTGACAATGCCGCCTAAGGTTTGAGTGATCTTGACGACGCCACTACCAATATTGCCTGCAAAATCTGCAGAAGACAAACCGTACACGCGATAACCATTCTGCAACGCGTCGCGGTATATACATGAAGTTCCGGTAGCACTGAACGCATCGACCCCTGATAAGGCAAGATTGATCGCGCCACTTGTGATGGTGTCGTGGACAGCTGCACCACCAACAACCGTTGTTTTGGGTGCCATGAGAGTGGCACTTAAATCTGTCACTCTAAAGGTGGATCCTAGGAAAGTCTCCGCAGCAAACATGTTGGTAGCCTTATTGCTGATGTAGGGCCCCTTAATGTTCACCCCGCTGCCGTCGATGCGAATCCAGCCGCCCAAGAGTCCCCCCGTTTTAACGCCCATGAGATGCTCGGTCTGTTGCTTTCCAATAGGATTGTACGCCGCATAGGCTCCCGAGTTGAGCACCTTGCCGCACGCGCTTGTCATTTCAATGCCGCTCTCCGTGATCTTGATGGAGGATCGTCCCACACGGAATGTGATCGCCTGGGCCGACGTGAGCACAATCTCGCCGCCCGCGTTCACGATCTGGTGGTCGGCGGACTGTACCAGCACATCTTTGGCGGAGTACACGTTCACCCCTTCAAAATGGGGACGCGTGATGGGGGCATTGAGATTCAGTTGAACGGTTTCCGCCGCCGCTTCCATGATGTATGCCGCGGACATATTGGCCTCAGAAATAACACCTGCAGCTGTCTCAATAACATCGCTGTAGATGTAGGTGTTGGTGATATCCTTGTTTTGTTGCATGGGACGCACCCCGTTGTCGCGCGTGACCAGCTGGATCTGGTGGAAGGGGTATTTAGCCTCGGCCAATTCATCCACGGAGAGCGGACGGGTTACATCGGCGGGTTTGGAATTGGTGAGATCCTCGTCCTTTGCCGGAGTTTCCCCAGTATCCTTCTGAGTTTCCTTGGTATCCTTCTGAGTTTCCTTGGTATCCTTCTGAGTTTCCTTGGTATCCTTCTGGTACTTGCGCGGCGGAAGCTGCACACGGTTGCGCAGGGTGACAGCCGAGTAATCAGCCACATCCTTCAGTTCCTTAAGCGTATGACGCTCCATGGTCTTGAGCTCAACAAAGGGAGACGCATTTTGGTCGCGATACAGGGAGCTGATGGCAACGGGCAGACTGAAATCACCCCGGTCGAGACACACCAGCACATTCCCGACCCTCGGGCGCGCGAGCAACCCGCTGTTCTTATCCGCGAAGGGGGAACCAAGTTCCACCACAATCTCATTGGCAAACGCGATGGACTTTTGTCCTGCTCCCATATACTTTAACGGAGCTATCTCGCGCACCTTGCAAGTGTTCTCGGTGACTCGTTTTTCTCCTTCCTCGTACGAAAAGGGAGCGGTATCCACCACCTGCGCCACGAATAGACGCATCTTAGGCATCGGTCCATTTTCCCCGGCCGTCAGCATATCCGCCGTTCCGGGTGCGCGATTATTGACAATCACCGGACGCGGCAGCAAGCAGAGGCACTTGGGCTGTCGGGCTTCATCGATATGCGTTCCTTCCACCTCAGCCTGCCATGTGTTCTGCGTCACCTGAACTTTCATCTTGGTGAGCATATAGCGGGTGGAGGGGCTGCACTGCAAGCCACCATCCTTCCGCGCGGCCACCTTAAAATGCATTTCTTGACCGATCACAGGAAGAGAGGAAGAGCTGTTCCCATGGTAATAGAGGCCAAAGCACCCGCCGCGGTTATCATGAGCCGCACGCAAAACAGCCTCGCGATGAGCCAAGTCATCGGTCGTGAGCTTTTTCATCAGGATATTCCCCAACTCATAAGAACTGAACTTCACGGAATTCGACACTTCCTGCCCATCGCCGTACAGTTGCAGTTTGAGCTCATCTTCCGAGAATTCCTGTGCCCCGTAATGCTCGCTCCAAAAACGCGTTTTCGCGGCTCTAATGCCAATTTGAACGGGATTCCCTTCTTGCAATCGTGAGTCAGACTCGCTGAGTGCATCAAAGACAATCATCCGCTCTTTTTTTGCATCCTTCGGAACTTCCCACACATAAGCCAGCCCCCACGTAGAAGCCAACCGGCTCATGAAATCGTAGTCGCTCTCATCATTTTGCACCCACTGAATTCGTGCATCCGCCGCAAGCCGCTTCTGGGCATCGTCCGATACCTGCACATCCGTATCCCAGCATTCTCCGAGGCGCCGGAAAAATGCAAGTACGGGGGATTGATCCTTATTATTCGGATCCAATTCGAGGGACTCCCTCGTGTACACGAGGCGGTTCTTTGAGTAGCACGCGCACGCCAGCGCGGGACGTATCGTCCACTTGTACCAAGCAGCGTTCTCGGACAATGTCGTGGCTTCTGTCGTCGACTCAATCGACATGACAACGCCGGCCACGCGTTGAATTTCCTGAGAAGAAACCTTGTCGATTTTGTTTTTGGCGGACGACACAACCAACAAGACTCTCTTGCCCAAGTATTCCCGCATCTTAGCCTCACTGTCGTCCCCCATCGAGGTATCGCGAATGAGCACCTCATAGCGATACAGCGAAGACATCTCTTCACAGCCCTCAATGATACGCAAGGCTGCGAGGGTTGTCTCGGGAACTTTCCCATCAATCTCTCTGATCTCTATCGTGTATATCATGGTTCTCGCTTCGTGTTTCGGTCATGCCGGAATCCTGAACCGGTGGTGGGGTGTTTCCCCGCAGTGCAGGGATTAAGACGGCTGAACCTCTATTGCATTATCTTTGATCGTGAGGGTAACTTTCGAATAATTTTTCTGTTCCATGACGGAACGGAGCATGAGCGAGCTGAGGCGCGGGAGAATGGAATGCGTAATAATGTTGTCAATGATACGCGCACCGGCATCCGCGCGCTTTGCCTGCTCCATGACATAGCGCGTGAGATCCTCTCCCCACGCGAGTTCCGCCCCGTAACCGATCTTCAACCGACGGGCCACCTTGCCAAGTTTCAGACCGATGATCTTGCTCATCACCTCCTGAGTGAGCGGGTAGTACGGAATGGTGACGATACGCCCGAGCAAGGCCGGCGGGAACACTTTGAGCATGGCCTCGTGCATGGCCTGCTCCACGGCGTCGGCGCTCGGCATCAGCTCCGGATCAGCGCACAGGCTCATCATCTCATCGGTACCAACGTTGGTGGTCAGCAGGATAATCGTGTTGCGGAAATCAATCAAGCGCCCTTCTCCATCCTCCATACGCCCCTTGTCAAACACCTGGAAAAAGATCTCATGCACGTCTTTATGAGCCTTTTCCACCTCATCGAGAAGTACCACGGAGTATGGTTTACGACGCACGGCTTCGGTAAGCACACCACCCTCGCCATAACCCACATACCCCGGAGGCGCCCCCTTCAGGGTGGACACCGTGTGAGCCTCCTGGAATTCACTCATGTTGATGGTGATGAGGTTTTGCTCGCCACCGTAGAGAGCTTCAGCGAGAGCGAGAGCCGTTTCCGTCTTACCCACACCGCTGGGGCCCGCCAACATGAGGACGGCTATCGGCTTCTCCGGATCGGCCAGTGAAGCGCGCGCGCTCAAAATCCTGTCCGCAATGATGCGCAGCCCGTGATCCTGTCCGACGACACGCTCCGCGAGGTGTTCGGAGAGGTGCAGGACATTTTCCAACTCGTTGCTCACCATGCGCCCGGCCGGGATACCTGTCCACTCGCTGATGATAGCAGCGATCGCCTGGGCATCCACCTGGGGCAACACCAGCGGGGTCTCTCCCTGGAGGGCAGCCAATTGTTCCTCCGCCCCCTTGAGTTCCTTCCGGAGAGACGTTGCATTCTTCTTCGGGAGTTCCTCGTCCTGCAGTTTGTTGCGCAACTCCACCACGCGAGCCACCAGCTCCTTCTCCTTCTTCCAATCCGCGAGACGTGCATCGTGTTGCGCCGTGAGTTCCTTCTTTTTCTGCTGCAAGGCAGAGAGCGCCTCCTGACGATCCATGCCTACCTTGGACTCCTTTTCCAGCACGGCAATCTGGGAATCGATCCCCTCCAACTGCCGACGCAGATCCTCCACCTCCGCGGGTTCACTGCTCTGCGTGAAGGCAACGCGTGCTGCTGCGGTATCCAACAGGCTGACGGCTTTATCCGGCAGCTGTCGCGTGGGCAAGTAGCGTCGGGAGAGCGATACGGCAGCCCGCAACGCCTCGTCCAAAATCAGGATGTTGTGGTGCTTCGCCATCACGCGCCCCACCGCAATCATCATGAGGTGAGCCTTCTCGTCATCCGGCTCCTCAATGAGGATGTTCTGGAAGCGGCGTGTGAGGGCCGGATCCTTCTCGAAGTATTTTTTGTACTCGCTCCACGTGGTGGCGGCTATGCAGCGGAACGAGCCGCGTGCCAGCGCCGGTTTGAGCAGGTTCGCTGCGTCCCCCTGCCCCGCCGTGCCGCCCGCCCCCACCAGATTGTGCGCCTCATCAATGAACATGATGATGGGCACGTCCGATGCCTTCACCTCGTCAATCACCTGCTTCAAGCGATTTTCAAACTCCCCGCGCATGGAAGCGCCGGCCTGGAGTCCTTGCAAATCCAGCGAAAGCAGGCGCACATTTTTGAGCATATCCGGGATATCGCCGGAGGCAATCCGCAGAGCAAGGCCTTCCACCACAGCCGTCTTCCCTACGCCTGCTTCACCGGTGAGGATGGGATTGTTCTGTCGGCGGCGCAGCAGGATATCGATGATGCGCCGCACCTCCGCATCCCTGCCCACCACGGGGTCGATTCTGCCCTGGCGAGCTTCTTCCGTGAGATCGGTGCAGTATTGTTTGAGCGCTTGCTGCTTTCCCATTTCGGCGGGCGCCATAGCTCCGTTTTCCGTACCGACCTCAGAGGTCGCCAGCCCGGAACCGTCCGCGGGACTCGAGCTTTCCTCGCGACTGCCGGAGGTGATGGAATAGAAGTGATCGGAGAGTTCTTCGGCCTTCACCTTGGAAAATTGCGTCGAGATATCGAGCAACGCGCGCTTCAATTCCCCGGTGCGCATGCAGGCGAGCAGCAAATCCCCCGTGCGGATGGCTCCCCGCTTGAACATGAGCGTAGCGAGCATCCAGGCTTCCTTGATGGCCAGCTCAATTTGCGGGGAAAAATCGCGGATGCTCGTCGCACCGCGAGGAAGAGCGTCCATTGCCTTCGTCAAATCTGCGGCCAGACGCGAGTTGTCCACCTCAAAGTGGCGCAGGATGAGGTGGATATCCGTCTCATCCGTTGCGAGGATCTGGTTGATCCAATGCAAGAGTTCCACGTAGGGATTTCCCCTCATCTTGCAGAATACAGTGGCGCTCTCGATGGCCTTGTAGGCGACCTCATCAAGTTTTCCGAACAATTCACTGCGTTTGATTTCAGCCATGGTTTTGATTGTATTGCAGGTTTATATAAAAGCGCATTTGATGCGACACTCCATCACATGAGAAGATTCAGACGGCATAAGCATATCGCAGCCCAACCTGGTATTCTGCCCCAAGCTCAATGGCGGCATACCCTCCGTTTTTACGCGAAACACCAACTCCCAGTGCAGAGGGCGCTGACCCATCATCTTGAGCCACGCGACCAGCCTCGCATAGCTTTTATCGCCGGGCGCCAGTTGTCGGAACTGCGCGTAGCTGACAGGACCGACCACCACATCCACCCGATCCGTGATGCTGCGCTGCTTACTGCCCAGTATAGTTGTATGACCCAGCTCACACACTCCCGGCTTTCCCAGCCGACAATGCATTCTCTCGCCAATGCGCATGAAACCCGGCACAAATTGACGCAACCGCACGGGTACTTTGAAAAACTTTTCCAGTAGTTTGCAAACGCTGCGAGCCTCCCCTTTGTGCGTCAATTCCCGAGTATACGCCACAGGCGCCAAGGTCGGCAGGGGAGAAGAAGCCTGAGCCCGAGGCATGCCGCAGAGCGTCTCTGCCGCACGACTCAAGAAATCCCGCTGGGCGTTGTCATAGCTTACCGCCGACTGAGCCCGGGTGCCACCGCGGTAAAAAAGAGCAATCAAGCGGTCGTGGAATAGATCCAAGAAACGCTGCATGGACAAGTCGTAAAAATGCCGACTCCTCTCATAAGCGTACTCGGTAAAAGCCAGCGGCAAGGCTCCGTTGGGGCCAAACAGACCGAAGAAGTACACCTGCATCGTACTCACTTGTCCCCCTCCAAGCACAACATCATAGATCTCTGAAGGAGGAAATTGAAGATGAGGAATCTGAGCAAAGCGCATCACTGGTTCCTGCCCGGCCGCAGGTTCGCCAATGCGAGGTCTGTCGGGAAGCAACTGCTCCATTCTACGCACTGCGGCGTAAAATGAATAGGCACCAGGTCGAGCCGCCAATGCCCGAGTGAAGTCATTCTTCACGCTCTTGCTGCTTGTCGAAACCATGAGTGGAGAGGTTGAGTTGATGCACTGATACACACTTCGATAAAACTATTCAGCTCACAAAGATCCAGCAACCATGCTGCCAAACTCCGGGCAAACATGTAGATACCGTCACCATACACCTTATCATTGAGCCCCACGTGAATGCGCCATCCCCGCACAACGCACAAATCACCCTGCACCGCCAACGTACGCGTCGTTGTGTCTATGTTTGCCGTTTCGATACCTTGAATAAGTTGCTGTACTGCCTGCAAACCACTATGCTGATGCTCCAGCAGCATCCGCAAAACACCCGGCAAAGCATCACTGCCATAGGCAGCCAGCGTGCCAGGATTCAGCCTCGCCAAGGCCAGTCCCACCCAACGCGCCGCATTTTCAAGCAGTGCACCTTGGGGAAATGTGGGGCCACTCAGAAACCTGGCCGTAGCGCCGGAAGCCACCAACGTGCTGTCTTTTCGCACGAAGAGCGGGAGATCCCGATTGGAGCAGAGACCGCTCACGCTGATACTGCCGATCACATCCCGGTATTTTGTGTATCCCGGACCGGAGAAGCGCAGGTATGCCTCACTTCCGACGTATGAGCTCAAGCGACCGCGAGAGGGAGCAATGGAACGTGCGCGATGCAAACTCATGTAATCAAGTCGCTCTTCCCCGGTGGGCATTGATTCATCACTCGCTGCGTAAAAGGGGTAGATGTCGAAAAGCTTCTCATTTTCCTCCGTGTACGCGGCTCCCCTGTATACCTGGAGAACTTCGTAGTCCGATGCAGCTGTGGCATCTGCCACCAGATGCTCCGCGTCTCTCCACGACGGGATCACACGATCCATGCGCCGCTCAAAAGCATTAATGACCCGCGCACAATTCGTCTGGAGACCCGGAGCTTCCTGCAAAAGCAGTCTCAAACGTTCCGGCAAGGCCTTGCGCAGCATAAACACCACCGAACACTCACCCGCAACTGGCAACATGCTCCGTAATCCACGAACGGATAAAAATGCTTGTTGTTCAGGAAGAAGAAAATATTCAGCAACCGGCGACAATCCACCGTCCGGCGCTTCCATTAAATCCTCCATGATTACGGAGGACGGCAATACGCGTTCCTCTTCGCCGTACCGAAGGAGAATACCGGAACAATCCGTCAGCAAGGAGTGCATCAAAACGCCTGCTGCGGATTCCGGAAGATTCACGAAAAACCGGACGTCTTCACCACGCCCGCGGGTGCACTGCAGGACAAGTTCCACGCCCCCAACTGCCTTCACCCCATGCCTGCGCGCAACAGGCAGCAGCTCGGTCTCTGTGTAACGCGTTCTCAAAACCTGAAGTCCACTGAATGTCACGTCCTCACGCAAGGCGTAACAGCATGCCGTCTGTTCCGGCAATGTTGTCGGCGCCTCAAAGACGAAACCAGTCGGCAAATGGGAAGTTTCCGCATCCGGTGTGATCTGAATAACGGCTCGGGAAGCCACCGGCGCGTTGTATTCCGGAGCAATACGATTGAGTATCTCTTCCGGGAACTCCTCCAATCCATCGTCCATTTTGCGGGCAATGCGCGCCGTCAAAAAAGCCACTCCCTCCAGCAAGCGTTCAACATACGGGTCGGGACTCTCCCCCTCGCCCAGCTGCAAACGCCGAGCTACCTTAGGATACTCCGCGGCAAAGCGCTTGGACGCACGGCGAAGCTCGTCGAGTTCATTCTCGTAATACCTGAGAAACTCATCATCCATTGTTCACCTGCATTCCTACGGATTCATCGTTGTTTTACCGGTCTCCACATCGACACGCAGACGGAAAAACACTTCCTGATTCAGCGGTCGCACGGCCAACCTGCTGAAGATATCCAAATGGACCGCCGTTTTATCATGTTTCGAGTAATCATTCCGCACAACCACGTGAGTCTCCGCCGCATCCAAGCGAGGTTCAAAAAGCTCAATAGCTCGACGCACCCCTCTCGCTATGATTTCGGAGCGCTCTGCCGTCACCACATTTCCAGAGCAGGAATCAATGCCATAATGGTAGCCGGACGCAGCAACCTCCGGATATCTCTTTGCGAGATACTCAGTTTCTGCGGACGCCGTATGAGAATTTAGCAGCATCTCCATATTCAACAAGATATCGCTCTTGAGCTGCTCGGGAGAATACACTTGTTCATACCCCTCGTCCATCTCAGAAAAGGGCTGGTCATCTGTCAACCTCGTGAGAAGACAAGGCAAATACTTTCGCGAGCTTGGCTGATTGATTGCAACCGGCATTTCTGTCTCTGATCACTTACGGGTCAAATCTAAGACTTTTCTCGGCAAAAATGGGGTGCAGCCCATCATCCGAATTCCAACACCGTTGCCCTCGTCCTACGTAGAGGCCATCTGCAAACTCCTGCCACTCCGTCTCTTTCGCCATAAGCAGTTGACCATCACTCTCACCTCCATGGGGGTAACGACCGGGCATCCGTCCGACCAAAACCTCTCCCCCGCGAAAACGCAGCCTCACGTGCGGCCACACCACCTCCACGGGATGTGTGGGCGGCGCTATCTCTACACTCTGCACCAACGCCTGCTCCACGAGCTTGTACTGACCATCGCAGATGCACTCCAGCACCCCGCTCAACCGTGCATCACCATCTAACAACCATTCCCGATGGGTTCCATCAGTCAGCGTAACCCCGATGCTCGGCAACCCATCCAGTATTTCCATGCAAGAGGCCGCTCCGGAGACAGCATCGCCGACAGCGAAAGCTGCAGTCGCCTGCGCCAACTTTTCGGCATAGGTCGGCGGTGCACCCACCCAATCCGGTCGAGATTGCCCGGCGAAATAGGATTCACGTTGCTTCTCCGCGGCAATAAGCCCCGTGAGGGTGGTACAAAACATAGCGGAAGCCGGGTTGAGTTTCAAGAGGGCATCCGCCTGCCGAGCGGCACGCTCCCACTCACACTCCATGCAAAGGACTTGCACAAACAGGGCGCGAACCGCCGCATCGGTAGGAGCCGCGGCCACCTGAGCCGCAGTCTCCCGATGCAGGCCTTCTATGTCTCCGGCGCTATATAATTGCTCGATGTCCATCAATTGCTCCCTGGAAGCGGAAAAGGCCGACAGAACCCGCCCCGGCGGATACCGTCAGCCCTTTCGGATTGATTGATTTGATCAGACGGCTTGATCCGTTGCGACGTTCCAGCCGGCAGCGACATCGCCACCGAGTTCTCCTGTCGTCTTAAAGGTATGAGTAGTCCACTTGTACTCTTCGGCCACAATGCTCACTTGTTCGACAAGGCGCAGGGCGGCAGCGTCACGCCCCACTCCCGCCAGTTGAGTATCGGTGCACATGGGTGCGTCCACCGTGACTACTTTGGCCTCGGTGACGCGAGCATTGGTGAGCTCCACCTCATAAAGCTTCTGTTTTGCACCGCCAATCTGCGCGCAAACTTCCAGCTTCACGCTCGCGATATTTTGCCCGCTCATGCAAGCTTTCTGCAAATTGGGGGTCGCTTTGTCCAGCAAGTGAACAAAAACCAGCGGCGCCAGTACACCACGTCCGGCTGCATTGGTCTGGTTGGCAAACTGGGTCTCTTGACTCGAACCATGAGAGAACGAGATCACATCGATCCAATTGGAGTGCGCAGTATCGGTGGATTGTCCCTCAATACCGTCTATCTGTACGTAGGAATTGAATGCCATAATTTCAGTGATAATTAGAGTGAGGATTGAATACTTTTATTTTCTCTCGCTCGGCAACTTAGTCACCAAGCGCAGGGAAGCTGTTAGTCCTTCCAGCTGGAAGTGCGGACGCAGGTAGAACTTGGCAGAGTAGTAACCGGGGTTGCCTTCTACATCCTCCATCACCACATCAGCCGCTGCCAACGGATAGCGAGCCTTTACGGATTCATCCGCGTTCGGGTCAGCCGTCACGTAACCGGCTATCCAGTTAGAAAGCCACTTCTGCATGTCATCCTTGCTCTTGAAAGAGCCGACCTTGTCTCGCACAATGCACTTGAGATAATGCGAGAAACGGCTTGTTGCAAAAATGTACGGCAAGCATGCCGAAAGGCGGGAATTGGACGTTGCATCCGGGTCATCGTACACCGTCGGATTATTCAAGGTCTGCCCCCCCATAAATACGGCGTAGTCCGTATTCTTCCAATGGCAGATAGGCAGGAATCCGTTTTTAGAGAGCTCTGCTTCTCGACGATCCGTAATGGCTATCTCGGTGGGACACTTCATGGCCACGCCCCCATCATCCGTGGGGAATGTGTGGCACGGCAACGCTTCCACCATGCCACCCGACTCCACCCCGCGTATGGACGCGCACCAACCATACTTCTTGAAAGATCGATTGATGTTAGCGCCCATAGCATAGGCAGCGTTCATCCATGTGTACGCCGAGTTATCTCCGGCTCCGGTCTCTTCCTCGAAGGCAAATCCTTCAACGGGAGTTGTCTTGGCTCCGTATGGCAGACGGGCCAACACGCGCGGCATCGTCAACGCGATGTAGCGGCTGTCGTCCGTCTCCCGCAGACTCCTCCAAGCTGCGTATTCCGGCGTCTGGAAGATCTTGCTCAAGTCACGCGGATTGGAAAGCTCCTGCCAACTATCCATGTTCATGAGAGCAGGGTCGGCGGCGGATATCATGGGGCAGTGCGCCGCTGCGCAGATACGTCCCATTCCCTTGAGTATTTCCACATCCTTGGGCTGATGGCTGAAGTAATAATCGGCAATCAGGGCGCCGTACGGCTCGCCGCCGGGAGATCCAAACTCATTTTCATAGAGTTTTTTGAAGATCGGATCCTGATCCCACGCCGCACCTTTGTACTTCTTGATGCTCTTGGCGAGTTCATCCTTGGAAACATTGAGCACCCGAATTTTGAGATGGGAATCTGTTTCGGTGTTGCTCACCAGGTAGTGCAGTCCTCGCCATGCACTCTCCAACTTCTGAAAGTCCGGATGGTGAATCACTGCATTGATCTGAGCGCTCAGCTTTTTATCCAACTCCGCTATCATCCCCTCCACGGTGGATATCACATCGTCCGAAATGATATTAGCCTTGCTGAGAGCCTGCGTGGCCAGCGTTCCAACAGCTTGCTGCACAGCGCTCTTGGCTTTCTCGCTCTTGGGTCGGAATTCACGATCAAGCAATGCTTCAAAATCGTTGAGTTCCACCACTTCGGTGGCTGCTGCCTGGGTATGAATCTGTGTTTCCGCCATAGCTTTTATGCGTTTTCTTGGGGTTGATCTTTCTTGGTGGCTTTCTGCTCGGAAAGAGCCTTGAGCAAACTCGGATCTTTCAAAATCTTTCCTATCAGCTCCTCAGCTCCCGCCTTGCCGTCCATGTAGGATACCAACGCGGCAAGTTGTTTACGAGCCTCCAGCAAATCCGATACTCCCGGAATCTTTGCGGCGACAGCATCCGGGTTGAAGTCCTCCATGCTCTTGAACGTCAGATCCACCCCGATATTCCCCTCATCGCCAACCATGTTCGGCACCGAGAATGCTACTCGAGGCTTCATGCTCTCCATGCGCTCATCGAAGTTATCCCCGTCAATCTCCATAAACCCCCGTTCCGCAAGCGGCGGCAACTCTTCATTGGACTTACCTGACAAATCAGAAATCACTCCCATGACAAATGGCAAGTCGACTTTCTTCTCGGCTCCATATAACTCAACATCGTACTCAATCTGTACGCGCGGAGCCCTGTTCCGCCCGATGAATTTTTGGCTGCTTCCAGACATATCTGTTGTTGGTTTGTGGTACGTTTTGCGTTGAAAGCGCCCTCTGCGGCGCTTCCGCACAAAGTCAGTGTATCTCTTTTCGAAAGAGATGCTTGTATCGGAATGGGGAAATTCTTTCTCGTAAGAGCATTACATTCGCAACACGCAACTGTGATCATAGCTTGTTTGATTTGTGTGTTAATATGATTTTTTTCCTTAGTCACTTTTTTTAACTTTTTTGAAATTTTAGGTTGGACATCTCTTTCGAAAAGAGACAACAACATTCATCCCATTGTCCTTAAGATTATAAGGTAAAAAAAATAAGGCCCCTCACCAAACCTGATCAAACGGCGTCATATTCTCGTCTGGATAAAAGATCATTACCTTGATAATCAATCAATAAAATATCTGCAAATCAAAAAAACAACACATGACAGACCGAGTCGAAATCACGCGGAGAGAGAGTCAAAATGGTGACGGAGAGATTGGGCCATCTTCCGAGCGCTTTGACCCATGAAAGTGGCGTGAAGTAACAATGCATCCGAAAAGCAGCTAAGTTGCACGTTATTGAAGGGATGGAGCTCAAGTCATAGGCTTTCGGGAAAAGGCGACGCAATTATCATGTGGTGGGTGTTCTGGTTCATCCCAGGTTGTTTGTTAAAGGAACTCCTATGCCACGCAACGAGCCAATCGACACCTCATTTTTTTGTGCCAATGATGTTGCATTTCCCCTTGCAATCCACACATGCCGCAATAGCTTTTCTTTCTACTTGACTTTTTTATTTTGTTAGCGTAGAAATTGGTACCAGCTTCCATGATCAAGAAACTACTAACCCTCGCGACATTCATCGTACTCGCAAGCGCACCTGTCATAGGCGACGAGGATCCGCTTGCCTCCTCCAAGACTCGGCTGCTTGTGATCAACGTGGATGGGAACGACAAAGTGACACTGTTGGCGTCCTCGGTTGTCTCCATCGCTAGGCATCGATTCCTGCTCAACGGATCCATCCCTGTGGACGAAGTGACCATAGATACCCTCGGCAATAATACCGTCCGATTTTATTGCGTGGAAAGCAGCGAGGAGCCGCCTTCCATATCGCCCAGTTCCCCCGCCACAATACCACAGCAAATTGGACGCAAAATATCAAGCGCCGTCAGCAAGAAAGTCATCAATGGACAACAAATGCTCCCGTCCGTTCAATTTCCCAATGGCGTCTACGCTCATACGATCGAGTACCAAGTATCAAACTCCAGCGTGCTAGATAAACTCTACACGGGGGCCCTCGCTGTTTGGGGAGCTCCATCGCAGAAGACAATCAACGTTAACCTTACCCAATAATACAACCAACCCATCAATCATGAAAAAAAGCATATTGACCCTTCTCGGGATAAGTCTCGGTGTCACCGGCATCACCGGTGCGCAACAGGATAAAGCGGAAGCCGCCCAACCAGCCGCTCAGCAACAAACCAAGCAAACGCCTCCTCCCAGCGCGGATGAAGTGCGTAAAGTCGTCTCCTACTTCCTGGGGTTCCGCACGGGACAGCAACTTTCTCAACTGGGTCCCATCCAGCTGTCGGACCTGGACAAAGACATCTTTTACAATGCCATAGCGGACGGCGTCAAGGAGCAACCCTCACCCGAATATGTGGAGAAAGACCTGCGCAGTGTCATGGAAGCTTTCAGCAAGGTGATGAATGAGCGCAATGCAGAGCTTGCAAAAAAGAACAAGGAAATCTCCAAGAAAGTTGCGGAAGAGAACGGCAAAAAAGAGGGGGTGGTGACTCTGCCCTCCGGCGTCCAGTACCGCGAGCTTGCCAAAGCAGATGGCGAGAAATATGACCAGAAGAAACACGGCACGAATGCGTCTGTCAAAATCACCTACCAACTTCGTCTATCGGACGGCACAGTTGTGCAGGAAACGGAGGAGCCCGTGGACATGCCTATCACCGGCATGATTCCCAGCATTGCAGAGGCCGTGAAATTGATACCCGTGGGCGCCGAGTGGGAACTCTTCATCCCCTCCGAGCAAGGCTACGGCGAGCAAGGCCCCGGACCGCTGGGCGCAGCCGCTCCTTTCTTTTTCAAGGTCAAGCTGCATGAGATTAAACCGGCCGGTACGCCTGAGCACCCCATTGAACTGACTCCGGAAATGCTTCAGCAGCTCCAGGAAGCCGGCTTGCAACCCGTTGAAGGCAACAACGACGCCCCGACCAAAAAATAACGCTTCGCTCCATCCGATGTGAGCTTTCGCCCGGCATAGTTCACTGTGCCGGGCGCTTTTTTAACCCGTACGAGGAAACGTTCATTTGAGCGCCCTGCCCGTTCCTTTGCAGGCATCACACGCTCCCCAATCAAACAAGCCTTTTCCCTTGCCGCTCCCCATGCACGCAGGGCATTCTCCGGGATCGTTCCACGAAAGTTGGACGCGCTGCAAATCCTGCCGCAACAAACAAGCCGCTATCGGCACGAGCACGATTATGACAAGCAAACGTTTCATCACACTCAATCGGGATATCGGGTGAACTGTTAAAAGATCGCGAGACATGACGCCCGCAAGCTGCTCGTGCAGGAATTTCACGAGCCGCCCCACCGCTGACCATGTTTGCACCTCGACATCTCCGCGCACCAGCATCTTGTGCAGTTTCGATACAAACCACAACAGCACCCCTATTTTCACCAATGCGACCGTGAACTGCACGGTCTGCCACAGGTATTGGACCATTCCAGCCACCCTGCTGATGCCGCCTCCCATATCGGAGCCCATCTTGCTCACCATCTGTTTTCCGATATCAACCAGCTCTCCTCCCGGTTCAAGCAAAAAATGCAGCGCAATCACATCCAGCAGGAGGGCGATGATCAGCGTCGTACTCCGGCGCGGTACCGACACATTCTTTCCCCTCTCCAGATACGGCCCCACAGCGCCCGGTGCAAGCCCTCCCCTCGTTGCCCTACCCCGCAATTCGCCCACGAGGCGGCGCCGCATATCGCGCACCGCTTCCCGAGCTTCATAATTGACCTCCGCCGTCACCAAGTCCCTTCGGTATGGCATCAACAAAGCCTCCAAGATTCCAGCCTGACGTATATTAGCCATCGCACGCCGCTTGACGCGCTCTCCAACGCGATCCTGCATCTCGCGCAGCTCATCCTCCACACAGATCTCCCACTCGCGAGCGCTCCCCATTGATTCGTCAACTGAAGCTTGCTCACTCATGAGTATTTGCTTTCAGCTACGGTCTTCATTCCGCCCACGTGAGCACTACTTTGCCCGATTCTCCGGACTTCATGGCCTCGAATCCCTCTCGGAAATCCGTGTAATGCAAGCGGTGCGTGATGATGGGCGATATGTTCAGCCCCGAACGCAGCATTGCGCTCATTTTCTGCCAAGTGCCGAACATCTCGCGTCCATAAATACCCTTCATTTTAAGCCCTTTCCATACAAATGTGTTCCAATCGATGCCGGAGCCGCCGGGCTGAATGCCCAGCAGGGAAATATTCGCTCCGTAGGCAGAGTGCGTAATGATATCTTTCAGACACGAAGGAGCGCCGCTCATTTCCAGGCAAACCCCATATCCCTCGTCAACTCCCAAATCGCGGCGCGCCTGCTCAATCGTATCGCCCTTTGCCACATTCACGGTACGGTCGGCTCCCAACGTGTGCGCCAGATTCAGGCGGTAATCGCTCAAATCGGTGATGGTCACACTTTTGGCGCCGGCTTTTTTGCACACAGCCGCCGCCATGGAACCAATCAACCCAGCCCCGGTGATCAGGACATCCTCACCCACCAAATCCCACGAAAGAGCCGTGTGCGTGGCATTGCCCAGCGGATCCAGTATGGATGCGATCTCCATGGGCATATCTTTGTGAATGCGTATCACATTGCTCTGAGGAATGGAAAGGTACTCTGCGAAGCAACCGGGACGATTCACTCCCACCCCGCGCGTGTTCGGACAAAGGTGAAAATTCCCCTTGCGGCAGTTGTGACAATGCCCGCAGACAATATGTCCCTCGCCAGATACCACCTCACCCGGATGATATTCGGTAACGGCTGAACCCACTTTCTCAATGATGCCGCAGAACTCATGCCCCACATGCATGCCGACAGGAATAGTCTGCTGCGCCCATGGATCCCAATTCCATATATGCAGGTCCGTGCCGCAAATAGCCGTCTTGTAAATCTTGATGAGCACATCGTTTGCCCCCACCTCCGGCATAGGCACATCCATCAACTCCAACCCCGGTGCCGCTTTTGTTTTCACAAGCGCTTTCATGCGCAGAATCATACCCCTGCTACCTGCTATTGACAAGTCCAAATTAAAAAAACACACCCGCGCGCAGCATGGCGCATTGCCTCAAAAATAAAGTCACCGAAGGGTCGCCAAAAACGAGCAAAGAGAATTTCCTGAATGCTTGATGCC
>CANRNS010000004.1 GCA_947632055.1 uncultured Akkermansia sp. | reverse complement strand
AAAATGCTATGCTGTTGGGTGACCGTTTATTTTGAGGCATCGGGCTTCGGTGACTTTTATTTTTGAGGCATTACGAGGGGAATAAAAGAGGTCGGGAATCGCGCTCCGCACCTAGATGGCGTTAGCTCAGTGAGGAACACTCAGGTTGAAATGGGACATGAATCATCATGAATTTGATGATCATGCATAAATATGCCTCCATGTTTTTCCTTGCTTCTTACTATGGTTTTTGAAGTGCATAATTAAATGCGACAAGTTACATAAGATGTCGCATTTGTCCTTGCAATTTACACGGTCCTTCTTTCTTGTAAAATTAACCATTATTTTGCCATGCGGGAATCAATTCATAGAACAATTTGAGGTCTTTTTCGGATAGAAGATGTTTAAAATTATATATGACAGATTTTCCTCTAGAAATAGCAAACGGAAGATTGTTGTGCAAAAAACAAAGCGCCAGATCTCCATTTTTTCTTTGCACAAAAAGCGCGCACCCATTTAGATTTCTTTCGTTAGAGGGACGAACGTGAGCGATACGACCGTTCATAATACGAGGAGCAGACGCGATTTTCATAGCAGAAACAAGTTGCTCCAAATGTTCCTTGTCGATATCCAACACAAATTGCGTTTCAGCATGATAAAGCACACTAACTTGTTCGGTGTACGTTCCCCCACCGCAAGATAGGAGGGTAAAAGAGCATGCCAGCATAAGAAAGATTTTACTCCTTTTCATTTTCGAAATATATTGACTGTACCACTATATCTATCAGTGGGGATAACCTTGCAAACATCATTCATAGTTTTCTTCTATCTATCATCTGCTGCCTCTGTTCTCGTCATTCACAAATTGAATTGCGAATACCCCATCACCAGGCCTCTATGCGCGATCGCGGTGATTGAGTACGAGGTTTCCGGAGCTGCAAATACTCCAGCAAGAGGTATCTGTAAGCAGGATCATAGAGGTCATCTGCTGCTTCTTTCATGAGCGTAATTCCCTTTTTCCAGTGGGCATAACTTGGAACTCTTCCCATAGGCCACCCGGAACAGAGATAGTTCGCCAAAATGTATGCAGCTTGCCAATTCTTTTGTTCCCCCTCATATTGGGCAACACAGACAATTTCGTTGGCCAACTGCTCCATCTCTCGCAAATCTTCTTTTGAAGCGATTAGTCCGGACCATATTTTGGCGATAAAATAATACATCGTCGCATACTTCCCTAGTTTTTCATCCAGTAGTTTCCGATAGTCCTTGAGTGTCATTTCCGGAGTCACGTACTGCCCAATGAATGTGATATATAAGAGATCATTGGGAGTAAATCCATTAAGATCAACCGTCTTCTTGAATCCATATCTTTCTGCACTCCACCCTATCATTGCATCATCCAGCGACATTACTCCCTCTTCTGAAAGGAAAAAATTACGGATATTCTTTATATCTCCTGCGATGCCTCTTGCATCTGTTGAACCATTGTGCATGTCTATGTTATTACGTTTTAAATATCGGTCTAACATGGACAATAGTTCATCGGCTTTCCTAATCACATCCTCAGCGTTTTCTCCCTCATAAAGCATATCCATTAGTTTTTCATAATTGCTCCATAGGGACAGGAAATCTTTTCCACAATCAGTCTCTTCCCACTCTTTTTTCAACTCATCCATTTTCTCTCGAGCTTTTGTCAGTTCCGGATTCCTCGTTGCTTCAAGCAAACCAAAGGTGCCCAAAAGACTTTCAGCATCCTTCTTATCAATCAGAGGCGACTGCACCAGAATCGCTTGTTCATACATTGCATCATACCTCTGTATAATCTCCTTATAAAAGTCCTCTATCTTGATATCCCCCACGTATCCGGGGTCGCCGGTCATGGAAAATTCACCAACATATTGTTCTTCCCCATAACTGGGAGAAAGACCGAAAAGGAGGAGCAATAGTACAGCTGCTAATCTGTCTCGTCCGACTTTGTTTGACACTCGTTGCATATCTTTAATCTCCATATACCCAACAATAACACAAAGCAATTGTCATTAATGAACACGTGATAAAAAGAAGGTACGTTGCAATGCAAAAGCAAACAGGATGTTATTTTCGATTGACGATTTATTGATACGTGCGCGTTGCGCAGGTTTTTGAGAATAAGTGCGGTCGCCTGGTCGGGGAGACTTCTCTTTTTTGACTCCATTCAAATGAAGCTGCTCTGGAGGAGCCTTGGGCGGGGGCGTCTCCTGGGCGGTGACTCAGAGTTCGGGCTCCCAGGAGTCTTTTGCCAGCAGCTCACCGTAAAGCTCTTGCGCTTTGTCTCCCATATCCAGGCTGGCGAGGCGCAAGTAGCTGCGCGCCATTGAGGAGTCTGCCGGGAGACCCTCTCCGCCCTTAGCCGTGATGTAGGCGAGGTAGACATAGGCTTGCGGGGCGCCGGTTGCGGCGGCATCCGTGAGGAGCTGGGCGGCCTTACGCGCGTCCGCCTTCACGCGTTTGCCCGAGAAATATTCAGCGGCCAGGATGATGGATGCCGGGGGATGACCCACTTGCGCGGCGTCTTCCAGCAACTTGATGCCCGCCGCACTGTCCTGCTGAACCCCCAGACCGTGCAGGAGCATGTAGCCACGGGCCGTGGCCATGGCCACCGTGTTGCGGAGCTTGGGGTGGTTGAAGTAGAAGTAGGCCTTCTGAGGATCCTGGGGCAGGTCAAGGAGTCCCTTCAGGTAGCTGTGTCCCAGGCTTAGGCACGAGCGCAGATGCCCGAGCGCGGCGGCCGTTTTAAGCAAGAGGATCCCGCGCTTCGGATCCGGCTGGATACCCGCTTCGCGCACGGAGGGATTTTCCCCCTTCACATCCAGCAGGCCGGAGGCCATCACAAAGTAGGCCTCCGGATTGTGGCGGCGCACGGCCTCTTCCAGCAGCTCGCGGCTCTCCTTTGGATGCTTGGCGGAGTTGAGGGCGGAGAGGGCGAAGTAAGCGTCCGGGCTGCCGGCATCCGCCGCTTTTTTGAGCCATTCCATTTTATCGTTGGGAGCGGAGGCGAGGTTGCTCAGGCGGAATATCACGTAGAAGTTGCCGCGTTTGATTTCCGAATCCACTTCGGATTTGTTGCGCGAGCTGAAGAACTCCATGCGGCCCGTGCTCACGAGCCAGTGTGTGCGGGCCATAAAGTCGCCGGTCTTGCAGGCGGCCGTCAGCATTTTGTTGGCGGCAGCTTCATTTTTTTGCACGCCGATGCCCTGCCGGAGGCACATGCTGGCATCGAGCATGGAGGGTACAAAGCCTTTGTCGGCCAACTTAGCCATGCGTTGGTAAGTGGCGCGCACTTCCGGGGAGAGCACCTTGTCCACCGGGATCTCGGAGAGCGCTATGTTGGTGAGCCAGTGCTCGGCGGCTAGGTTACCTTGCTTGGCAGCGGCCTTCATCCAAGCGTCCACCGCTTGTTCATCGCCATCGGTCGCTTCCATGATGCAGAAAACGGCGGCGCCAAAGTCGGCGCTGTTTTCCTTCACTTGTTTTTGCAGAATCTCGTAAAATTCCTTGTACTTAGGATGGGATGTGACGGCGTTGGATGCATCGGCCGCAGGGGCTGCCATTGCTGCGGACAGCACACTCATCCACATAACCGAAAAAATGACGCAGAATCGAAAAAGCTTGTTCAACATAGCAGGTGCCCTCATTGTACGCTCCTGCCGGGGACTTGGCAAGCGGCTTTTTTGCGCCTGACAGGAATGATGGCCGTGCCGCCACATACGTCCCGGGGGGAAGCGATCCGAACAGGCGGTTATCAGGGCGCCATATGTTGCGCAATCTATTGATAATTTGCAAAGCCAGCGCGGCAGGCGCACGGGAGGTGCGGAGCAAAGGTGGGGTGGAAGATGAAATTATACGGTGAGTCAGAACGGGCGAAAATCATTCCGTGGAGATCGTGTAATACTCACCTTGTTGGATGAACTTGGCGGGTTTCCCGGCAACGGTGATTTGCGCATTCGGCATCGGGGAGGACAGGATCCAGCGCACTTGCGGCAGTTCGCTGAGGTGCAGCTGCAGGGCAGCTCCTGGTTTGTTCCGTACGTTGATGGAAACAGCTCCGTCCAAGCTCACCGGCGCACTCGGCGAACCGATGACGAGGGTTCGACCCCCCGTCAATTTCCACGATTGGTCGGCCGTTGTTTCCACCGGCAATTGCAGGGAAAGATCACCCCGCTTGAGCGTGATGCCCTTGCTGCCGAGGCTGACGTGAGCCTTGTCCTCCTTCGCGGCGGTGAGCAGAATCCGTCCGCTGAAAGGGTCATCCACCACGATGCCTGCTACGGACAGGATCTTGTTTACTTTTTCTTGCTCCACATTGGCGGCGGCCGCATCCCACGTGGCGGTTTGGTCTGCCGTGGGCATCTTGCCAGCCCACCAGGCAGAGGGAGAATCCACGGCTGCCTCCGGCGCATCGTTGCGGGTCGGGGTGAAGGGCAGTTTCTCCAACGTGGCCACGGCGTAGGCGTAGCGTGCGCCGATCGTGAGCTGAGATTTGCCGTCGTAATGCACCTTCATGTTATCCCCCGCGGTGATTTTGGTGAGGTCACGTGTGCGTACCCAGCCCACATTTTTCTTCTTGCGCGCCATGTGCTCGAGCAACTTGGCCGTGGTGTCACCGGCGGCATTCGTTGACTCCGTGCCGCCCCAGGTGGCGCACTCACCGACCACGGCGAACTTGAGAGAGCCCTTTTTGGTTTCCTTGCCCAGGCGCGTCATCAGGTCAAGGAAGCGCGAGGACGCTTCGGTAATTTCATCCTCCGATTTGTCAGATTCCCCTTGCAGGTAGAGGAGCGCGTGGACTTGACTGCGTCCCTTCAGTGCGGCCATAGCGGCTTTCACGGTACCGCTCAAAGATTGATAGCTTGGTTTATTCGGCAGCCAATAAGTGTTGCCTCCGCCATCTAATGAGGCCTTGATGACGGCGACACGATCTCCTTTTGCCGTGTGCCAATTATGGCGCTGCATCATGGAGCAAAAGCCATATTCCGGACCCATGCAGGGAGAGCCTGCGTATTCAGGAAGCTGGGGAGCGACCGTTACCCAGCTCGGATTTTTCTCAAACTTTTCTCCCGTATCGCGGATCATGTTGCCATTCCATAGCAATCCATCGCTCTTGTATTGCTCGAGCTGCTCTGGTGTGGCGGGGGTTCCTTTAACAGCGCCGAGCGAGTTGGATTGCCCGGTGAGGATATACACATGATTCGTTTCTGCCGGAGAGATGGCAGCGCCAAATATGGCCAGTACAGCAGCCGCTGTCACTTTGAGGCTCATGGGATCAGTTTTCATTTTAATATGATTTCATTGATGAACTTGCCGGCTTGCTGCGGAGCAGTGAGTTTCAATGGCTCCTCCCCGGGCGGCAAGGTGAAATGATGCAGGTGCAGGGACGAGGAAAGCTCTTGCGCCCCTTCGATGCTGCATGAAGCTGTGCCTACCACAATCGCCTCGCACATGCCCGGTGGGCGGGGGATCGAGACGGTTACGGGTTTGTTCTGGCAGTTGATGCCGGTCGTCAAATCCTGGTCGGTGAGCAATTGCACGGCCGAGCTTCCCTCACCGGCAGCGTAGCCCATGCGGAAACTGGTAAGACGAATCTGACGGGGCTCGGAACCGGCGTTAGTAAGCTTCATGGCGCGCACGGGTTGTTGCACGGGGTTTTTGATGAAAATGACGCCGCGGTCACTCTGCGGACGAATCGGGATTTTCTGCCCATCTTCCGCCGTAAGCTCAAGGGCCGCCCATCGCTCCACTTCGGCATTCTCCAAATTGATTTCGAGGTAGAGCGGGTCCACCAGACCTGGCACTTGCAAGTCCAGGAACTCCCCGGGCTGCAGGGTAAGCACCTCCATGACCCGGTTGATTCCCACGGTATCCTGATAATCCACGGCGTGCAAGCGAGGACAGTCACGCATGTTACTCGTCGCGTAGGCAGGAGGCATGCGATTGATCGAAAATTCGTAGATTGACACCCATTTGTTGTTGGGGCGTGTGATGCGGAAGCGCACCATGCGGGCGCGGACAGGACGATCTGACAAATTGAGCACTGCTGCCGGACCACGGCACTCTTCACCAAGGGGAGACCAATGTTCGCCATCATCCGACACCTCAAACTGCCCTTGTGGAACGTAATCAGCCGCCCGAACTCCGCCCATGAGCAAGCTCACGCGATATATATTCACCGGGGAACCGTAGTCGAGACAAAACCACTGACCTTCGCACTGCATTGTCTGGCTGGACCAGAACGTATCCGTGTTGCCGTCGCGCATGGCTTGGGCGTCTGCATGAGCATCCCCACAGTTGGCCGAGAAGACAGGGCTGACGCGCTTGTGCCCGGCCATGAGCGCGTAGATGAAGCGGTTGTTGTATTCCATGGCTTTGAGAAGTGCGGGCTGCATGGCATACATGGCGACTTCCACATCATGGGCGGGGAGCATGCGTCGACCATCCCAGCCATGCCGTTCAGTCATGCGCATGGCACTGATGGTATCCATAGCCTGCATGAAGGAAGGCAGTTTTGCTTCTGCGCTGGATTCCAGCAAGGTTTGCATGGCCAGGGAGCCGGCATGGCCCAGCATCTCGAACTGCTTCAACCAAGGCTCAATCTCATTGCGTAGGGGATCCTGAACGGTGAGCAGTTGCTTCCCCGCATCGCCAATGCGTCCATATTCCTCTTTCAACGCACGTGTGGCATCGGCATTCAGCACTTCGTCCTCCAGGTTCTCCATGAACTTTTTGGCGATGGCTGCGCAGCGGGTGGATTCCTCGCGTTCATAGCCGTGATTATTGGGCAGGAGGTAGGAGTTATGTTCGCAGAAGAGGCGCATAGCCTTGGCTTGTTGCGGGTAGAGGCGTTCGATGCCCTGTTCCCAGGTGCGCAGGGAATCATAACGAGCGATGTTCCATGTGTAGTTCGCCACGCTGAAAAGGCCTATCTTGCTTGCCTCGGCCTCTTCCATGGGGTTGGCCACAAAGCCGCTCATTTGCGACTTCATCTCCTCTTCGGTTCCTATACCGTAAGCGCGGCCCATGGAAAGGCGATTGGGTTTGAAGTCATTGCACGGCCAATTCCACCACACGAAGGTTGGACGCCCCAAATGGCGATTCACCCAACGTTGCCCGTCCAGCGTAATATCATGCACCACCGTATCCCCCGTCCACATCACGCAGGTCGTGGCGTCCAGCCCCTCGCCCAATGTGCGCAGCTCTTCGGGCCTGGCCCAGCTGCGGTTGTAGCCGGAAGGGCACATGATCAGGGTTTGGTTGACGTCCGGGTGTTTACGGATAAAGTTTTCCGTGAGGTAATTTGAGAGCTGCACCTGGCGCTCAGCTCGGACGATCTCGCCGGCCGTGTCATCGACCAGCAGACCAAAATCGCGTATCCCCAACTCGTACATTGCCTCCAGCTTGCGACATAGAGCCTCCAACTGCGAGCGTCCCTCATCCACCTCCCAGCGCACTGTGTTGGCAGGGTGAATCGTCCACACCATGCGCACATGATTTTCGCGGGCGCAATCCACCAATTGGCGCAGCTCCTGGGCTTTTTCCGGAGGGTAAGGTTCATAGCAGCCTCTGCCATGATGGTAGGGGTCATCCTTGGGCGCATAGATGTAGACATTCATTTTGTTGCGCCCGTAGAACGCGAGCTGAGAACGCCGCGCCTCCATGCTCCACGGCACGCCGTAATAGCCTTCTATCACGCCACGGTAAGGCAGATCCGGCCAATCTACCACAACGCCCGTGGGCAATTCGCCGAGTTTAGCTACCTGCGCTATATCTTGATTTGGGAAGGGATCCGCCTGGGCGCTCTGAGCTCCCGGTACACCCCGAAGCAGCTGGCTGAGCGTCTGCTTGGCGTAATAGAGAGCGTCTCCATCATTGACCCAGACCTCGACGCGTTCGGGGCTGATGCGCAGGGCGTAGGCTCCGGCAGCTTGGGCGGGCAGCTGGTCCCACAGGTCGCCGGTCGAGTTGGCATCGCGCATGTATACGACGACGTCCTGCACGCGGGTAAACTGGTCGCCCAGCTCGCAGCGCTGCGGGGTAGGATACACCAAACTTTCATTGGCCGAGGCCATAACTATCGAGACGAACAGGGTGAGAAAAAGCGTACGTATAAAGTTCATGATGACAAAATAAGGTTCACGTAGTTTTCGAAATCATCAAGGGTTTTCGCATAGGCTTCCGGTTGCAAAGATCGGCAAGCCGATTCGTACCTTGGAGAGTCAGGCGCCCAGGCTGCGCAGACCATGCGCACCCCCGCGCGGTGCGCTTGTTCGACATCTGTGGGCATATCCCCCACGTACAGCATCTCGTGCGCGGCTATGCCGGTGCGCTGCATGTACTCCTGCAGGCGTTTTGCCTTGACATTGCTGTCAGGATCGCCGTACAGGCACATTTCAAAATATCGGCCGAGGCCGAAACGACGCAAGGTGGGCAGAGCGGTGTACGATTCCTTGCCGGTGACGACAGCCAGCCGCAGACCTCGCTTGGACAAGCGTCCCAGAAGCTCATGAATTCCATCGAATGGTTTGGGGGCGTACTCGGCGTGCAACTGTTCGTAAAGTTGCGCGAATCTGGCAATGGGCAGATTCGGAGCTTCAGGGGACATACCGAGCAATTTGCCCAATACACCGCGGTCACTCACCCCGAAATACGCTTCCACCTCTGCGGCTGTCGGCATTCGTCCCGTCAATTCAGCCACGCAATGCCGGTAACTTTCTATACACAAGGAGAGCGTGTCCCCGAGCGTTCCATCCATGTCAAATATGATCGCCTTGAGCATATTTCCCCCTGAGTTACCTGCACTCCCGCATATGGTAGCACATTTTCCCCAACATAGCAAACGCAAACAACTCTTCACACGCATTGCGGGCGGAGGGGCGGCATTTATGCAGTGTGCCTTTCCCGGGTGCGTGGTTCGCCTTTCTCCTCTTTTACACCAGGAAAAGGACCCGTGTTTGACGATGGTTTTGGCAACAGGTTGCTCTATCAACGAACTTCATGGTTGCTGACTGTTGGTGGTGGTGGGAGGCGTCACCTGATACACCAGCCTTAGCGTGTATAGCCGCACAACCATATATGAAACGAGCCGACCCGCGGAGGCATCTCATGCGTGTATGGAGGAGCAAGAGAAGACATGGATGGGCAACTCAGGCGAGCCGTACAACCTGCGCAAAGCTGATCGTCTGCACGAGCGGGAGCTCGGCCATACGCTTAACATGATGTACACCCTTTACTACGAGATGCCCGATACTCCCACATCTCTGCGTTCCTTTCCGGAGAATCAGAGTTCGGAACAGGAGTCGTGATCATCAGGGCTACCATACTTTCGACAGAGAAAAGGAGTAGCCTTGACGGAACAGGTATGCACCATGTTTTCGGACATGGTGATGAAGATGATCTACACCGACTCAGACGATGTTTGTTCGCCGGTGGGTTGTCTACCAGAAGTGGCTGGGATTGATATTCTTCGCGATACCCTTTCTTCAAGAGCCAATGTTCGAATAATGTACACAACGTATTTTTCGGCGTGACAAATATGCCGTCATCTGTTAGCCTGATGGACAGAAAGACGAGGAGGCATCGCGTATGGAAGCGCTGGCTGATTTCCTTATCTTACATCCTGTGGAAATATGATGAAACTAGTGAAAGTGACTGTGTGGGCAACCTTGCTGTGTTTGCCCCTCGCTTGCGGAAAGAACGCGACCCGCGAGAACGAACTCTGGTACAACAAGCCTGCTCAGGTGAAAGCGATATCCCTGCCATGGGCTGTTGACGGCGCTGCAGACTCCCACGAATCCATGAGTTCGGGGGATGTGTGGGAATCCAAAACGCTGCCGTTGGGCAATGGACGTGTGGGCGCTACTGTGTATGGTGGCGTGCATTTGGATTGTGTGGTGCTCAACGAAGTGAGTTTGTGGTCCGGCGGGGACAATAAATCCAACAATGGTTCTGGCTACAATTATGGGCCTACCTCGGATTCCACCAAATTCGGCAGCTATCAGCCTTTTGCCCAGCTCTTTGTTGCTTTTGATGATTTGGGCGATGTTTCCAAATACCGGCGTGCTCTGGATCTCAAGAACGCCACGGTCACGAGCAGTTTCGCTGGTTCAGGTGGTGGCGGAGAGACGGAGTATTCACGCGAAAGCTTTGTGAGCAGACCCGATGATGTATTTGTGTACCACGCTGAGGTCAAGGGGAATGGCACACTCAACGCTAAAGTGGCGCTCATGCCTTTCCACAGTGTAAGCTACGAAACGGATGGAGACCATGGTTTGCGCATGTTTGGCACGCTTGCAAATGGTGAGACTTTCGAGGGCAGAATGGTCGTCTTGACGGAGGGGGGAGAGGTGGAGATAAATGGCGCGGCATCTTCCTTATCGGTGGAATACCAAGGGGGAGGCCCCGGACAAACCCCCAAGTACAGCGCACAGGGAGTTCCTTACCTGCGCATCGCAGGCGCGCGTAAGTTCACCATTCTCGTTTCACTTGCCACCAACTACAAAATGGATTGCACCGTTGGTTGGAAGGGAAAAGAGCCCAAAGTTCGCAATCAGCGAATCTTAGGGGCCGCCCAAAAACTTGACTACACCTCGCTCCGCAAGCGCCACAAGGACGATTTTTCTTCCCTTTTTGACCGCCAGAAACTCAAAATCGGCAAAGCGACAACGTCTGACCTGCCCACGGATGAACGCCTTGCCCAGTACAGGAAAAACGCTGATGATTTGGGACTCGAGCAGCTCATGTTCCAATACGGACGCTACCTGATGATCAGCGGTTCTCGTCCCGGCAATCTTCCCATGAATCTGCAGGGAATATGGAATAACAAGGTATGCGCTGCATGGGCCTGCGACTACCATACCAACATTAATTTCCAAATGTGCTACTGGTCGGCGGAAACAGCCAACCTGAGCGAATGCCATGAACCCTTGCTGGATTACTTGGCGGCGATGCGCAAGCCGCTCTCGAACTTTACCAAGAACGTGTACGGCGAGGGAACGCCCGGCTGGGTGATGCGTATCTCGCTCAATCCTTGGGGCGGCGTGGGGTGGATCAAGATGTACCCCACCGCCAACGCTTGGTTTGCCCTGCATCTTTGGGAACACTACCAGTTTACTCATGACACTGACTTTCTGAAAAAAACAGCCTATCCCATCTTCAAGGAACTCTGCCTTTTCTGGGAGCAAAAACTCAAAAAACTCGGTCCGGGCGGCGAGGGTTTGCGATCAAATGGTCAACCCATTGATGCAACCCAGCATCCCGAACTGAAAAACCTACCCACTGGTACACTTGTGGTGCCCGATGGTTGGTCTCATGAGTGGGGTCCCACTGAGGATGGTATTGCTCATGACCAACAGCTCGTGCGCGAGCTCTTTAAGTTCACGGCCCAGGCTGCGGAGGTTCTCCGCACCGATGCTGCTTTCGCAAAGCGACTGCGCGCTGCATCCGAGAAACTCGCTCCGGATCGTGTGGGCTCAGGCGGCTATTTGCAGGAATGGATCGTGGATCGCCCGAATATGGTCTCCGGCCATCGCCATACTTCACATCTCATTGGACTCTTCCCAGGTTCCACAATTTCCAAGCGCCTCACGCCGGAATTGGCCGATGCTGCCGCGAAAAGTTTGGAGCTGCGAGGCCTGAGCGCCGACAACCGCCGCAGTTGGACTTGGCCGTGGCGTGCGGCTCTCTACGCTCGCCTGCACGATGGCGGGAAAGCCTACGAAATGCTCCAAAATCTGCTACGTTACAACACGCTAGACAATTTGATGACCAACCATCCACCCATGCAAATGGATGGAGCGCTCGGGATGCCCGGGGCAGTGTGTGAAATGTTGGTGCAGAGCCACGAGGGTTGCATTGAGTTGTTGCCCGCGCTTCCTCCGGCGTGGAAAGAAGGCAAAGCCACTGGTTTGCGAGCGCGTGGCAACCTGACTGTCAATTTAAAATGGAAGGATGGGAAGGTCACTTCTTTCAGTATCCGAAGCGCCGTTCCTGAACCCCAACCCGTGAAGGTGCTCGTCAATGGCGAGGAGCAGACGCTTGTGCCAAAATCACCTTCCAAACGTGTCGTGAATGTGCCGACGTGATCGATTGTGGTTGTGTGTGTGGTAGGGTTAGTGATTCTTTTACGGAAATTATTTAAGTAACGAACATGGAGACGAAGGAGCAGCGACAAGGACTCAGGGGTTGGTGGCATCGGCGTGTGGAGAGGGGGAAAAATTATTTTTGCCCTCGGCATATTGTGGATCCGGCGCCGGGTCCGCCGTGGGAGGTGGATTTGCTTTTGTTGGTACTTGCGTGTGGATTGATGGGCGCGGTGTGGCTCATTGGGTACGATGAATCCGCGATGATGACGAGCGAATAGGGCGGCAGTGAGAAGAGATATCTTTTGAATTGAAATGATCTTATGAATTTGGAAGAAAATGTATCGCCAAGGTCACGGACGGTGACGTTCATACTGGCCTGTTTATTGTTTTGTTCGTGTTTCGGCGGGTTGCACCGTCTTTACACGGGGAAAATCATCACAGGTATTTTGCAGATCCTGACAGGTGGAGGGTTCTGTATCTGGCAGATCATCGACATCATCCGCATCTTGCTCGGCACCTTCGATGATGCTCAGGGGCGGGATATTATCGAGTGGTGATCAAGGAAAGGAGCGCGTCGTGCGGGGGCCGCACGGCAGATTGCCACTCACCAGCCAAGTTTTGCTCGCAGGCGGGTGGCGTAGTCGCTGCCCGGCAGGAAAAGCAAGTGCAAGTTCACCGGGGCTTTGCGGATGGTGAGCGCTGCATTCAGTGGGATGGTGTGCGTAGCTTGCCCGTCTGTGGAATAGATGAGTGATTCGCCAACGCGGCCGCGGCGTTCGCGCGGGTGCAGGGTAATTTCCACATCTTCCGGCAGCACCACGGAGCGGTTCGTGAGACTGTGCGGGCAGATGGGCGTGAGGCACATCACTTTTGCTGTGGGCCAGAGCAAAGGTCCTCCTGCCGACAGCGAGTATGCGGTAGATCCCGTCGGAGTGGCGACCAGCACCCCATCCGCATGGTAGCGATTGAGCAGCGTGCCATCCAGCTCCACATCCACATCAATCATTTTGCCGGTCTGTGCGCGCATGAGCGCCACTTCATTCAGCGCAAGGTGTGACTCTTCCGCTGTGGTTGGGTTCAGACCGCTCGGAGTGACTTGCAGCATGGAACGTTGCTCCACACGGTAAGCAGCTGTGGCCAGAGCCTCGGTCAGTTCCTCCACTTGCTCACACCCGCAGGCGCTCAGGAAACCCAAGTGGCCCATATTGACTCCGGCGATGATGCTCCCGTGTCGCGCCGCTTGTTCGACCGCGGAGAGGATGGTGCCATCCCCACCAAGGCACACAACAATGTCCGGCCACTCGGCGTCGGCGCAGCTCTTGCCCAACTCGCGCGCGTGCATACCGCGCTGCCCGCAACATTCCAGGAGTTGGTGAAGAGCGCGCAGGCAGGCGTTGCTGCGGTGCGGAGCCAAAATGCCGATGGTGGGAGAATTTGCCATGGCGAAACCTGCTCAACGTTGTTCGCGCACAATTTCGGTGCCCACGCCTTCAGGCGTAAAAATCTCCAGCAACATGGTGTGAGGCAGGCGACCATCAATGAAGTGAACCTTGCGCACACCCGCGTTAAGCGCTTCCACCGCACTCTTAACCTTAGGTATCATCCCGCCGGTGATGACGCCCTCTTCAATGAGGCGGAACGCCTCGCGTCGATCGATACTCTTGATGATACATGTTTGATCCTGCGGGTCAGGCAAGATGCCGGGCACATCAGAGATATAGACGAGCTTGACCGGCTTGAGCTCCTTGGCCAGCGCAGCTGCTGCCAAATCGGCATTTACGTTGAGTGATTGGTGCGTGCCCAGCTCCCGCGCCAACGGCGATATCACGGGAATGAGTTGCAGAGAGAGAGCCTCTTCCACCCGTGAAAGCTGGCAGCCTATCACTCTTCCCACCATCCCTAGGTCTACCGGTCTGCCTTGGGTGTCTTTTTCACGCAGTTTTTCGCCTACAAAGACGCTGCTGCCCGGTATCCCGACAGCTGAGCCGCCGTGCTCGCGTATCATTTCCACCAGCCCGGGGTTGATGCTGCCCGTTAGGGTTTCTTCCACAATGCGTATGGCATCCTCTCCCGTGACGCGTAGACCGTTGATAAACTCGGCCTCTAGTCCGGCCTCATTCATAGCTTTCGAGATGGCTTTGCCCCCGCCATGAACCACCACTGGGTTCATCCCCATGGATTCCAAAACGACTATGTCGCGCATCAATGACTTCACGAGCTCCGGGTCATCCATCGCCGACCCGCCGAACTTGATGAGGATCGTCTTATCCCGATACGCTTGCATGTATGGCAAAGCTTCGATGAGAATATTCGCCTTATGGATTTCTTGCTGCGGTTGCTCAACTTTGCGTGTGGCAATCATGGTAGTTCAAATATAGCGTTTGATGCGGAAAATAACCAGCGGTAGAACGGCTGAAATGACCATCAAAATCAGCGAGAGCCAAAAGCCCCACGTAGTCTCCAAAAAGGGGATGTAGCGGTAATTCATGCCGAATATACTCGCCACCAGCGTGGGAGGCAGGAAGACGATCGATGTGATGGTGAAGACCTTCACGATATCGTTCTGCTCAATGTTGATGAGCCCCAGCACGGCATCCAGCATGAAGTTGATCTTGTTAGACAGGAATGAAGCATATTCTGCCAGCGAGTTCACGTCTCGTGAAACCGGTCGCAACGGTACATACAGATTCTCGTGAGCATCCATGCAGGAATCCTCATTGCCGGCAAAGGTAATCATGCGCAGCATGTTTACCAACGCATCCCGTTGGCGCGTGATGAGGTCGCCCACGCGCCCTAATTCTTCCAGCGCATCACGCAAGTCCTCCGTATCGGGATCATCTTGCTTTTCACCCTTCCGCGAGGCGTGGTGTGTGCCGAATACCTTTTTGGAAAGCGCATCCAATACCGTGCCAAATCGTTCCAGCACATCGGCTTGCCGATCCACTAAGGTCTCCAACAGTCCAATGAAGACGAGGTCACGGTTGGTGCTCTGCGCCCGCAAAAGCGTGTGCGAAAAAACGCGGAATGCATAAGAGTCCGTGTGCCGTATCGTGATGAGCACATCTTTTTTTAATATGAAAGTAATTTCGGCGATAATCGGATCATCCGTCTCCACCCGCGAAAGCACCGTCGTCGTCATAAACCGTGCGCCATCTTCGCAATACAAACGCGATGTCGCCTCAATTTCACGCATCTCGTCTTTAGTGGGCATTTCAAGCCCGCAGAGCTCTTCCACAAACGAGAGTTCCTGCGCATCCGGCGTGAGCAAATCAACCCAAAAGATGCGCTCTTCGCGGTTGCTCACCGGCTCATCCAGTCCGACCGTGCGGGAAATGCCGTTGTTTGACTGTTTGTATATGCGTATCATAATCCCGGTGTGCTCGAGGTTTACCCGCTCCGGCCATCCCTGCCGCCTCCGCGCGAGTGTAGCGCACCTTCCGCCGAATTGCAAGCATAATTGCGCCACATCTAGGAGGACAACACATCCATCCCAGGAAAAAAGCGATCCCAACATGTAGTCATCGGTGCGTTATGTTGCGTAACATGTTTATAATATACGATTTGCGATATACATTTACGATTTGAATGCAGGCGCGTTACGCACGTTCCTGTGAAACAAACTCAAAGAGGAATTTTCGAGGATAAGGTGCCCTGATAGAAGGAAAGTCTCCGGTGTGACGCCATGCCGGGTTCGCACCCGAGCAAGCGATGACAAGCGAGTATCAAAACAATAAAAAAGCCGCAACAAGCGCTGCAACAGTGAAAGCGGGGGATGCGATAAGGTCGATGATACCGCCGATGCCGGGGAGGAGGTGGCTGCTGGCCTTCACACCGAGACAGCGCTTAATAAAAGAACGGGCGAGATTTCCCATAACGGAAATGAGAAATAGCAGGGCGGAAATTGAAGCGGCACGCAGTACGGGGCATTCCGGCTCAACTAATCGAAGAAGCACTGTTCCACTGAGGATGGTAAGGAGCAAAGAGCCGATGATACCCTCCCACGATTTCTCGGGAGAGACGGCGGGGCTGAAGGGACGAGAGATGAAACGGCGACCGACGAGAACCCCGCAGAGATAGGCCCAGATATCGCTCATTTTTGTCACAGCGATGAAGAGAAGAAGCATGAGAGCTGTCGACGGATTCAGAAAGAACATGGCGAGCCCAAAAAGCCACCCGGGGTAGATGAACGCAACGAGAGAAATTCCCAAGCTGCGCAGGGCTGTCTCCGGGCTGCGCCCCAAGCAGTCCATCCTCACCACTTCACAGAGAAAAGCGAGGAGAACAAATATGATGAGTCCCACCAGAGGACAGGCCGAATAATTAGCCTCCAGGGGGTAGGCAAAAGGGGTTGAGATGAAAAGGCACCACGGATATATCAACCCTGCCAACACAACGAGCCAGCGGTTTTCTCCCGCATTGCTCTTGCGCAGCATGAAAAACCACTCGACTGCTGCCAGATTGCACAGCAAAGGCACGAGCACTTGCAGACAAATTCCATCATACAAAATGCATGCCGCAGCCACCACAGCAAGACTGATGATGGTGGAGAAGAGGCGCTTGAGAAAAGTCTTGAACTTGTCGCTCATCGTCGCGGAAAGGTCAACTGCGAGCGGGCGTCAAAATGTCGAAAGGGCTGCGACAAGCGCGATGGTGAAGGCGGGGGAGTCAATGAGGTCGATGATACCGCCGATGCCGGGGAGGAGGTGGCTGCTGTCCTTCACGCCAATACCTCGCTTAACGAGCGAACCGGCGAGATCCCCCGCCACGGAGATGAAATAAACTACGACAGCGCTTATGATGGCAAACCACATGGGATATTCCGGCTCGACAAATCGGATGAGCATTACCGCGCTGAGGGTAGTGAGGATCAAGGAGCCGATGAATCCCTCCCACGATTTCTTGGGAGAGACGGTCGGGCTGAAAGGACGCGAGATGAAACGGCGTCCGACAAGAACCCCGCAGAGGTAGGCCCAGATGTCGCTGAGTTTGGTGATGACCACAATCGTCACAAGGATGGGCAGGCCATAATGCGGCTCCATATAACCGAGAGCAAAGGCAAGGAACCAGCCCGGATAGACAAAGGCGAAAACAGTGGTGCCGACGCTGCGGAGAGCTGCCTCAGCGCTCTGCTTACCGTAATCCATGCGAAATAATTCACAAATGACAGCGGTCAGGATAAAAAGAACGAGACAGGCAATCACAACCGGGAACACGAGGACGGCGAGTTGAGTTTGGGTATAAATTAAAGCCGCGATCCAGGGGTACACCAACCCTCCGATGAGGATGAGACAACGATTGCACTCGATCTTCTTCTCCCGCAACATCAGGAACCACTCGACGGCAGCCAGGTTGCAGAGTACGCAGATGAGCGCTGCGCAGTACCATGTGTTTTCAAAATAGTACGTCCCTCCCAACGCCGCCGCCGCCACAGCAAGACTGATGATGGTGGAAAAGAGACGCTTAAGAAAAGTCTTCAGCTTGTCGTTCATCATGGTGGAGAGGCTAATTCCGGGTGGGGTTTAGTGGGCACATCCCGGACATGCCCAGCCGGCACGAATATCCGCGAAGAAGTCGTGTCCCTTGTCGTCCACGAGGATGTAGGCAGGGAAATCTTTGACAGTGATCTTCCAGATGGCTTCCATGCCGAGCTCGGGGTACTCAAGGCATTCGATGGATGTGATGCAGTTTTTCGCGAGATCAGCCGCCACCCCGCCGATGGAGCCGAGATAGAAGCCGCCGTACTTCTGACAGGAGTCCGTGACGGCCTGAGAGCGATTGCCCTTGGCGATCATGATGAGGCTGCCGCCGTGAGATTGGAAGAGTTCCACGTACGAGTCCATACGCCCCGCCGTGGTGGGCCCGAAGGAGCCCGAGGGATATCCTTCCGGCGTTTTGGCCGGTCCGGCGTAGTAGATGGGGTGATTCTTGATGTAGTCGGGCAAGTCCTGTCCGGCGTCCAGACGCTCCTTGAGCTTGGCATGCGCGATGTCGCGTCCCACAATGATGGTGCCGGTGAGGGAAAGTCGCGTCTTGACGGGATACTTGGAAAGCTCGGCAAGCACCTCTTTCATCGGGCGGTCGAGGTTGATGGGCACACCGGCGCTCTTGGCCTCGCGCAACTCGGCGGGGATGTACTTGCCGGGGTCGTATTCCAGCTCCTCGATGAAGATGCCTTCCGGGGTGATTTTAGCTTTGACATTGCGGTCCGCTGAGCAAGAGACACCGAGAGCCACTGGGCAGGAGGCGCCATGTCTCGGCAAGCGCACCACACGCACATCCAGGGCGAACCACTTGCCGCCAAATTGGGCGCCAAGCCCCAGTCTCTCCGCTTCAGCCTTCAGCTCGGCTTCCAGCTCCAAGTCACGGAAAGCGCGACCGTGCTCATTGCCGGTGGTGGGTAGGTTGTCGTAATATTTGGCGGAGGCGAGCTTCACGGTTTTGAGGCAGAGCTCCGCGCTCGTGCCGCCCACGACAAAAGCGACGTGGTAGGGCGGACAGGCAGCGGTGCCGAGCGTACTCATCTTCTCCACCATGAACTTCTTGAGCGAGGCGGGGTTGAGCAGGGCCTTTGTCTCCTGGTACAAGTATGTTTTATTTGCTGATCCGCCGCCCTTGGCGATGAAGAGGAACTCGTACTCCATCCCATGGTTGGTGGCAAAGAGGTCAATTTGGGCGGGCAGGTTGGTGCCCGTATTGACCTCGCGGTACATATCCAGTGCCACATTTTGCGAGTAGCGCAAGTTGTTTTTGGTGTAGCAGTCGTAGGCGCCGCGAGAGATCCATTCCGCGTCATTGCAGCCGGTCCACACCTGTTGCCCTTTTTTTCCCACGCAGATGGCGGTGCCGGTATCCTGACAAAGTGGAAGCACACCCAGTGCTGCTACTTCAGCATTTCTCAGCAGGGTGAGAGCCACACTCTTGTCATTTTCCGAAGCTTCCGGGTCGCTCAGGATGCCCTGTACCATCTTCAAGTGTTCCGGACGCAGGAAGAAAGCCACATCGTGCCAGGCGGTTTCGGCAAGCAGACGCAGCCCTTCCGGCTCCACATTGAGCATAGGGCGTCCTTCATAGTTGCTCACACTCACATGATCTTTGGTAAGCAGGCGGTATTTGGTGCGGTCTTCCCCCACGGGGAACATCTCTTGGTAAACAAAAGGAGGCGTTGCCATAACGCCCTCTCTTGTACCACGCTTTACCTTGCAAAGCGAGCAAAAAATCGCGCCGTAACCGAACAGGCACTTGACCGGCAAGGAGAAGTACGCTCGATATCATCTCGCACGTTCCTCTTTCCCGTGCGTTTGCTTTGCGTACATTCAGAGTGGAGTAACGCCTTTCTTGATGATGATATTGCCGTACTTGGCGGACTCGCCGGAGATGACGATGGCGTAGGCTGATCGGGCGCGTTCGTAAAAAGCGAAGCGTTCGATGCGTTCAATCGGCCCTTCGTAGCTAAGGGCATTGCGATAGCTGAGCTCAACGGCCGGGTCGAGGGAGTCGCCGGGCACGGGAGCCATCATCAGCACAGGCGTTGCGTAGGCATCCAGCTCGAAGAGCGGGGCGATACCGGCCAGCAAGCTGGAGGCGCTCACACCATCCGCACGTACCACACGCGGGTGCAGCGCATGTCCAGGGAAATGAGCGTCGGAGATGACGAGCTCATCCCCATGTCCCATCTCCGCCAGGTATTTGAGCAGGAGCGGTGAAATGACAGGAGAAATACCTTTTAACATGGTGAAAGAAACGCAGGGTTCAAGGGAAAGAGGGAAGTGTCATGCACCGCCGGCATTGGCCATGGCGGCATCGTCCGGCGGCAAAAAGTTTTTGAAGCGCGCCTTGTCGATGGCTTTCATATAGGCCTCCTGCGGGGAGACGATGCCTTGCTGCAGCTTTTGCCAGATGGCATCGTCCATAAATTGCATGCCCAGAGACTTGCCGCCCACAATGACATCCGCCAGTTTTTGGGTGGCGCCCTCGCGGATGATGGCGCTCACGGCAGGGGTAGCGAAGAGAATCTCATTCACGGCAACGCGACCCGGTTGGTCGCAGCGTTTCATGAGCAGCTGGGCCACCACCCCGCGCAGAGAACCGGCCAGCATCGTGCGCGCCTGGGCTTGCTGCTCGGCGGGGAAAACGTCAATGATGCGGTCCACTGTTTTGCGAGCGTTGTTGGTGTGCAGCGTACCAAAGACGAGCAGACCGGTTTCTGCAGCAGTGAGGGCGAGTGAAATCGTTTCCAAATCGCGCATTTCGCCCACGAGAACAATATCCGTATCTTCACGCAGGGAGGCGCGCAGACCGTCCGCGAATGAGGCGCAGTTGGTTGGCACTTCACGCTGGGTGATGATGCTCTTTTTGGAGGGGTGGACGAACTCGATAGGTTCCTCCACGGTGATGATGTGGCGGGTGAAGTTGCAATTGATGTAGTCGATGAGAGCGGCGAGAGTCGTCGATTTGCCGGA
Organism: uncultured Akkermansia sp.; assembly: GCA_947632055.1. Taxonomy (GTDB): domain Bacteria; phylum Verrucomicrobiota; class Verrucomicrobiia; order Verrucomicrobiales; family Akkermansiaceae; genus Akkermansia. Next base: position 30,179 of record CANRNS010000004.1, on the reverse strand, counting down.
ACCGGTTGGACCGGTCACCAGCACGAGGCCTGCGCGCATTTCGGCCAGCCGCTTGATTTGCTCGGGCACATTGAGTTCCTCAAGCGTCAGGATTTTCGTGGGGATGATACGGAACACGCAGCAGTACCCGCGCTGTTGCTTCATATAATTGCAGCGGAAACGCGAGGTGCTGTCCATTTCGTAGGCAAAGTCAGCATCCCCGCTCTTCTCATAATTCTCCCAAACTTTTGGGGCGCAGATGGGCTGCATGAGCTCGACCATGTCTTCGTGGGTGAGGAGGTGCTCCGAGATGGGGGTGATATCGCCGTGCACGCGGATTTTAGGGGGCTGGCCCTCCGAGAGGTGCAGGTCAGAGCCGCCGCGTTCGATGAGTTCCTGAAAGTAGGTATGAATCTTGGGGTCCATAGATGAGGAAAAGGTGAGGTGAGGCAGGTCAGGCTGGAGAAGATTCCGGGTGATCGTGGAGGAAGCGCTCCATGGTGACTTTGTCGGTACTGCGCGTGTTGCATTCTTCCGCGCTGATGAGTCCCTTGAGGTAGAGCTCCTGCAGGGAGTCGTCCATGAGTCGCATGCCGATGGCTTTGCCCGTTTGGATGATGCCCGGAATCATGAAAGTTTTGCCTTCGCGGATGCAGTTGGCAATGGCGGCGTTGTTGACGAGCATTTCAAGCGCCATGACGCGACCGGAGCCATCTTTCTTCGGGATGAGCTGCTGAGAAAGCACGCCACGCAGAGACTCGGACACCATAATGCGGATGTGTTCGCGCTCATCCACCGGGAATGCATCCAAAATACGGTCGATCGTGCGGGCGGCGGATCCGGTGTGCAGCGTACCGAGCACCAAGTGCCCCGTTTCGGCTGCGGTGAGCGCAAGGGATATCGTTTCCAAATTGCGCATCTCGCCCACCATGATGACATCCGGGTCCTCGCGCAGCGCCGCGCGCAAGGCCCGCCCGAAAGATTCGGTATGATGGTGCACCTCGCGCTGGTTCACTTGGCAACTGGCAGGCTCAAAAACAGCTTCAATGGGGTCTTCCAGCGTGATGATGTGGTCGTGGCGATCCTCGTTGATGAACTGGATGATGCTGGCAAGGGTAGTGGACTTGCCGGAGCCCACGGCGCCCGTCACGAGAATCAGGCCATTGGTGAAGCGGGTGAGGGGTTTGATGTATTCTTCCGGCAGGTTGATCTCGCTCATGGTGCGGATTCTGCTGTTGATGATACGGAAGCAAATGTCGTAACCCAGGCGTTGCTGCACCACAGAGGCGCGGTAGCGACCGTGTTCATTGGCATAGGCAAAGTCGGCATCTCCGATTTCCTTGAGACGCTGCCACTCTTCCTCGCCCAAAAAGCCTTCCGTGAGAGCCTGCGTATCCTCCTTCGTGAGCACCGGAGCTCCCTGCCAGATGGGCTGCAGGGTTCCAAAACGTCGCCATGTGGGCGGACAGGCCGTGGGCAAGTGAATGTCCGAGCAACCGCAGTCAAGCCCCTGCTGCAGATAAGTGTCCACCGCGAGCGATACCACCACCATGAGCGGTCCGGCCTCCTGTTTGTAAAGATAAGCGTGGTATTTGCCATCGGGACCGGAGAAAATGAAGTCCACGGCCGATTGTTCATCCAGAGTGGCACGTTGCTCCGGGCTGGCGCAGCTTTCCACAAGCGCCTCCACGTTTTCCGCCGTCAGCGCCGGGGCGTCATCCGTTATCGGGATGTACTCCGCGCTTTTCATCCAATATGGCTGCAAGCCCGTGCCCAAGTACAGCGCGGGACTCAGAATCGTGCGACCAAGCTCCAGATAGCGGTCAATATGAGTGAAGATGGGGGGTGTGTCGCTCATAGATTTTCCAGTTTCCGTGTTTACCATAATTTACTCGTCATGGCGAGACAAAAATAAAAAATCTACGAGAGCCATTGACCCTTCAGTTGTCACTCCTGCGGACTCGATGGCGTGCTCGTCTGCGTGCACGCCGTGGCAGACTTGCCTGTTGATGCGCCATATGCAGATCGATCGTGGGGAGAGCTTGCAAATGGGTGTATATCTTCGGACGGTTAAAGCTCTTTCCTCGCGCGATTGTTCCAAGTTGCAGAAAAGCAAGTGCATTGACACGAAAAATAAATTGGGGTATGGTGGGGCAGGTATGGGCGGACTCATCATAGCGCCGAAAGCGCGGATATTTCATGGGCATGACTGGGTGTACGGCACGGAGGTGCGTGCCGTGTACGGAAACCCTCAGCCGGGGGAGGTGGTGGCGCTTAAAGACCAGCGGGACCGCTTCCTGGGCTCTGCCATCTATAACCCGCAATCGCAAATTGTGGCGCGTCGATTTTCACGACGCAAGCAAGTTTTGGATGGCGATTTTTTCAGCCGTCGCATTCGACAGGCAATTGAACTCAGGGAGCGACGCTTGCCCGGGGAGGAGCTGCTGCGCCTGGTGTGGAGCGAGAGTGATGGACTGCCCGGTCTCATTGTGGATCGCTATCGGGATGTGCTGGTGGTGCAGACACTCACGCTGGCCATGCACCTGCACGAGGAGGAGATCGTGGAAGCGTTGCGCGAGCAACTGCAGCCGAAATGCATTCTGGTGCGTAACGATGCCGCAGTGTTGGCGGCGGAGGGGCTGGAACAGGAGACGCATGTCGCGCATGGGAGTTTGCCGTCGTCATTTGTGGTGAGCGGGCGCGGGTTGAAGTTTGAGGTGGATCCCGGGCGCGGGCAAAAGACCGGGCTGTACCTGGACCAGTTGGACAACTACGCTCAGGTGGCGCGCCATGCCGTCGGCAAACGCGTGCTGGACTGCTTCTGCAACCAGGGAGGATTTGCGCTCGCTTGCGCGAGAGCCGGTGCGGCGGGAGTGACGGCGGTCGATATTTCCGGGACTGCCATTGAATCGGCGCAGAGGAATGCGCAGCTCAACGAGGTGCGCCTGGATGCCGTGGTCGCCAATGCTTTTGACCTGCTGAAGGCGGAGAGTGAGAAAGTGCGCAGCGGTGCGGAACCCAAGTGGGATCTCATCATCCTAGATCCGCCGAGTTTCACGCGCAACCGTAAGGCGCTTGTCGGCGCTCTGCGCGGGTACAAGGAAATCCACCTGCGCGCCATGCAGATGTTGCCCGTGGGTGGTTTGCTTGCGACCTTCTGCTGCTCGCATCACATGAGTCGCGAACTTTTCTTGCAAGTCATAGCCGAGGCGGCGGTGGATGCGCACAGCACACTGCGACTGGTGGAGGAGCATGGACAGCGAGCGGACCACCCGGTGCTGCTCAATTTGCCGGAGACAAGCTACCTGCGCGGGTTTACCTTTGAGATGGCGCCGGGGCGGTGAGCCGGTCTACGCCTGCACGGTGAGACGCGGGGTGAGGATGGCGCGTGTGTAGGAGCCGGGCGCTACGTGTGTGCGTGGCCACACAATGCAGTCGTTGAGCGTTACGCCCGTCGGCACAACCGCATCTTTGCACACAACGCTGTCCACGCTTACATTTGCTGCGGGGGAGATGACAGCTTCCGGGTGGATGCGTTGGGAGGAAGGCAGCTCCAGCAGGGCATTCAGATAGGTGGTGGGGGAGCCCAGCTCGTGCCAGTTGCCCCAATCGGCCACGTATCCGCCCATGCGTCCGCAGCGGATGAGTTCCAGCCAGGTGGGTACGATGGAGAAAGGTTCATCGACCGGCACGTCCGGGAAGAGGGAGGCAAGCTCCGGCTGCATGACGTAGATGCCTGCAAATTGGTAGGACCCGGGATCGATGCCGAGTGCGTGGCGCATGTCAGTGATGAGACCGGAGGCGGGATCAAAGCCCACGTTTTTTTTGCCGTCCACACTGCGCAGAGCGAGGGTCACCAGATGCCCGGTGCGGCGGTGTTCTGCCAGCAGCTCAGACACGGGAAAATCGCAGAGGATATCGCCGTTTTGCACGATAAGCGGTTCATCCGGCTGCACCAAGGGCAAAATCTTGCGCACACCGCCGCCGGAATCCAAGGGGCGTTCCTCATGGCTGAGGTGGACAGGGCAGCCGCGGTACTGCGGGTTCGGGAAAGGGAAAGCGCGCTCCCACATAACTTCGAGTTGGCTGGTGTTGACCAAAAACTCGGTGACGCCGGCACGCATCAGGTGCTCCATGGTATGGTAGATGAGCGGCTTCTGAAAGACCGGGAGCAACGGCTTGGGCACGATGTAGGAAAGAGGTGCCAGACGCGTGCCGAGACCCGCTCCCAAGATGAATGCCTGCATGGTTATGAAACGGGTTGGAGAGTGGCCTTTCTGCGGCAGCGTCGGATGATGCGCCACAGCAACCACACAAAGAGAAGCACGCCGATGATAGCCAGCGCCGGCAGTGCAATAGCCAGCACAGCGCCTACAGCTGACAGCAGGTTTTCGGAGGTTGAGACGAGGAAGTTGCCGAAACCGCCCGTTGTCACTGTGCTCGTACCGCGCGCAGCTGTGGTGCCCAGTTGCACAATGCCGGCCGCGCCGGACCCCGCGAGGATGCCGATGGTCCACTGAAGGAAGTCCGGCATATCGGGCAGCAGCCCGGCGGTGACGACAGCTCCGGCTGCCACGGCGAGCGGCGCACTCACGGTGTCCAGCAAATGATCCACGAAAGGCACATAGTAGGCGATGATTTCAACGACCGTGGCAATCAGGAGACTGCAAAAAGCAGGATCGCTGCCCACCCATGCCAGATGCTCGTTGACGGCATAACCGCCGAAGCGCACGGCAATGGATAAAGCCAGCAGAGGCAGGAATACGCGAAAACCACAGGCGGCCGAAAGCGAAACGCCTGCGCAGAGAGCCATGATAAAAGCGAGCCAGTCCATTGATATCAGGAGGTGGGTTAGTGAGATCGTAGGGAATCGCAAAAGTGTGCCATTTTATCGCAGGCTTGTTCCAGCAAGTCAAAGCTGGTAGCGTAGCAGCAGCGCAGGTAGCCTTCTCCACAGGCGCCAAAGGCTGTTCCTGGTACGGCAGCTACCTTTTCTTCTTGCAGCAGACGCATCGCAAACTCGCGCGAGGAGAGGCCAAAGCGTTTCACGCTCGGGAAAGTGTAAAAAGCGCCGCCGGGCAGGTGGCAATCCAGCCCCATATCATTGAAGCGTTTGACGATGTAGTCGCGGCGGCGGTGGTAGCTGTCGCGCATCTCTTCCATGGCCGGTCTGCCGTTCTTGAGAGCCTCGACCCCGGCTTCCTGACTGGTAATGGAGGGGCAGATCATGGTGTAAGAGTGGATTTTGACCATCAGGTCGATGAGCTCGCGCGGCCCGCAGGCGTAGCCGAGGCGCATACCCGTCATGGCGAAAGCTTTGGAAAAGCCGTGCAGCAGCAGAGTGCGTTCCTTCATGCCGGGCAGAGAGGCAATGCTGGTGTGTGGCTCGCCATCGTAACGCAGCTCCGAGTATATTTCATCGGTGAGCACAAAAATATCGTGTCGGCAGCATATCTCCGCAATTTTTTTGAGCGTTTCCAGCGGGGCGATGGAGCCGGTCGGATTGGTCGGGAAATTGAGCATGAGCACCTTTGTCTTGGGTGTGATGGCCGCTTCCAACTTCTGCGGCGAAAGCGCGAAAAGATCGTCGATACTCGTCTGCACCGCTGTGGCGTGCGCGTAGGTCATGCTCACTGTGGGCGCGTAACTCACGTAGCCCGGCTCGTGGTAGAGCACCTCATCGCCGGGATTGAGCAGGCAGCGCAGAGCCAGGTCAATGGCTTGACTTACCCCTACGGTGGGCAGGATCTCGCAGGCAGGATCGTACTCCACGTGGAAAAAGTCCTGCACGTACTGGGAGATGCCCCGGCGCAGGGATTCCAAGCCGTAGTTGCTCGTGTAGGTGGTATGACCTTTTTCGAGCGAGTAGATAGCAGCCTCGCGCACGTGCCAGGGGGTAACGAAGTCGGGTTCGCCAACGCCCAGAGAAATGATGCCTTTGCTGCCGATGACGAGGTCAAAGAACTCGCGGATGCCGGAACGCGGGAGCTGGGTAATTTGGCGAGAGAGCGTGTGGTTCCAGTCCATAGATCAGGGGGCAACGCTGAGGCGCTCAGAGCAGGAAGGTTCATCAAACATGAGCCCGTACAGCTTGTAGGTTTTGAGGCGAAAGTGCGTGGCGGTGGAGATGACTCCCTCCATGCTGGAAAGCTTGTCCGTGACGAAACGGGCGACTCCCATCAGGTCCTTTGCTTCCACCATCACTAACAAGTCGTAGCCGCCCGACATCAAGTAGCAGCTCTTCACTTCATCGAAACGGGAGATGCGCTCGGCCAGACGGTTGAATCCGCCCTCTCTTTCCGGCGTGCACCGCACTTCAATGAAAGCAGCTACGCCCACTGAGTCGTCATTCACGATGGTTTGGTAGCCCACAATGCGACCTTGATTTTCCAGCTCGGCTCGGGCAGCGGCCACTTCCTCCACATCAGCGCCCAAGCGAGCGGCTAACTGCTTGTCAGTCAGACGGGCATCTTCTTCCAGGAGTTTGAGTAACGCTTCCAAGGTCATGCGCGGCAGTATAGCACGGGCGAGGGTGCTTGGCAAGATTTGCTTGTTACTTGTGCGGGGCAAACGCGTTTGAAAGGAGTTGACAAGGAATGGGACCCCTCCGGTCGATTGGGTGCGCTTCTTTGGTGAAATCTTCTCAATATGTACATTGTCAACAAATTGCAAACAGAAAATCATCAATCGTAAATGGCAAACGCATTTTTCAATGTGTTAGCTCTGGTTACTTGCGCTTGCCAAGGGTGGAGAGATGTGGTATGCTGCACGCCATGAGCAAGCTCAAAATACTCGTAGCTCTGTTGGGGATAGTTGCGCTGACAATGTGTAGCCAGAACGAAGGACCTCTGCCGTCGGGCCAAGTGCGCGCCGTGGATGTCAAGGCTGATGCGCTCATGGCGCGTGCGCAAGCGCAGCGTGCGGCAGGGAAGTTGTCGGCTGCGCGCAGCACGCTGAAGCAGATCGTAAACAACCATGATTTGTCGCCGTGCGCCCCGCAAGCGCGTATGATGCTTGGAGAAATTGAGGAGAGGTTGGGAGACCCGCGCGAGGCGTTTCTTCAGTACGGCAAAGTGGTAGAAGGCTACCAGAGCAGCGAACTCTATTCTCAGGCGCTCAACCGTCAGTTGGCCATTGCTACGGCCGCCGCCAATGGCAAGCTCATGGGCAAAGTGCTTTGGATGTGGAATGTGCCCATGGAGGAAGAAAAGGTGATAGAGTGGCTTCAATCGGTGATCAAGAATGCGCCGTACGCCGACATGTCTGCTACGGCGACGTCGGTATTGGGCAATTACTTAGTTCAACGCAGGAGGTACGATGAGGCGGCTGGGGTGCTCAAGAAGCTGGTTGAGGATTACCCGGACAGCCCGTACGCGCCGGGGGCTCAGTTGATGGAAGCCAAGCTGTGGGCCAGCAGCCGCACGCGTGGCGATAATAATTTGGTGAACTTGGACCGCGCGCGCGAAGCGTATGAGGAGTTTACTTTACTTTTCCCTCATCACAAGGATGTAGGTATTGCACGCAATGGGGTGCGGGAGATGGAACGGCTCATGGTTGAGCAAGAGTTGGAGGTGGGGCGTTACTATTTGGAGCGTGCTCGCGAGTATGGGCCGGCAGTATTTTGTTTTGAGGACGTAATACGCCAGGAGTCAGCCAATCCGCAAGCCGCGCAAAAAGCTCGTCAACTGCTGGCTCGTGCGCGTGCTGCGCTTCGTCGTGCCTCGTTGGCAGCTAAGAAATCGTGAATATACCTGTTGCCAGATTTGCCTGCGCGGTATGCTGCGCGCTGTTCACTGTCGGTTGCGGGTATCACTTGGGAGGGGTGAAAAGCCGCTCGATGCAAAAGGTGAACAGCGTTTGCGTCAACATGTTTGCCAACAAGACGCTTTATCCCAACGTGGCCATGCAGCTCACCACGGCGCTCACCGAAAGCGTGCAGCGCGATGGCGCCTTTCGCCTGGCTTCTCCCTCGCTCTGCGATGCGGTGGTGAGCGGCTACGTTTCCTCCGTGACGAGCGGTTCCCTGCGCACCAATTCGCTCAACACTTACCTGAGCTCTGAAATAGGACTGACCGTGCATGTCAGCTATACGGTCACAGAAACTGCCACCGGTCGCGTGCTAACCCGGGGAGAGGTGGCTGCCGAAGGAAGTTACTTTAACGATGATGCCAACGGTAATGTGCAGACGGCGCGCGACAGTGCGCTGTCATACGCCACTCGTCTGGCAGCAGAAGAGATCGTGCAGAGATTAACGATTCCATGATTTCCTATCCGGTCAGTTTTGTCGGATTGCCCATTGGAAATCGAGAGGATATTACACGCCGCGCTTTGGCCGTGCTGGAAGAAGTCGACTGCGTGTGCTGCGAGGATACGCGCAACACCGGGCGTTTGTTGGCACACTATGGCATCAGCAAGCCCCTGCTCAGCTTGCACGAACACAACGAGCGCGCGCGCTGCGTTGAAGTGGCGCAGCGGGCAGCCGGAGGAGAAAGATTCGCGGTGGTTACTGATGCGGGTATGCCTGGGGTGAGTGATCCCGGGTACCGGCTTGTGCACGAGTTGCAGAAGTGCGGAGTGGATTATACTGTCTTGCCGGGGCCTTGTGCTGGGGTGACGGCTTTGGTGGGCTCGGGCTTGCCCTGCGATGCATTTTACTTTGGCGGGTTTTTACCGGTGAAGAGCGGGAAGCGGCAACGCGTGTTGCAGAACGCGCTGCAGGCGGGCTGCACGTGCATCTACTACGAATCGCCCTACCGCATAGCAGCCACGCTCGCCGAGTTAGCAGCGCTAGACCCCAATGCTCGTGTGTGCGTGGCGCGCGAACTCACCAAATTGCATGAGACTTACCACCGCGGCACAGCTGCCTCGTTGGCAGCGGACTTTGCTGCCCATCCATACAAGGGGGAGATGGTCTTGCTCATCAATGCCGCGAAAGCGCCGCGCGATGAAGAGTGCGACTGAGCGGCTGTACGCACGAGAGGACTCGAACCTCCACGAGCTAGCTCACCGGACCCTAAAACCGGCGCGTCTACCAATTCCGCCACGTGCGCATGACGCTCGCTCCAGCCGCATTGAAGCATAAAACCGCGAGCCATGCAAGCAGGAAATGAGTAGTACCACGGTAAACGCAAGGAGGCGAAAGGAGTGAAATCTCCTTGATCGGTCAGGTGCGTTCATTTCCGAAAAACCTGCGCAACATGCATATTGTGAATAAATCATCAATCGTCAATGGTGATCGCATGTTCTCATGCGGTGCCCCGGGAAGGTGGGGAAAAATTGAAAATGAGTGCGCTTGCAAAAAGAAACGGCATGTGATAGCATCGGCGCGCAGATGATTTCGGATGTTGCCAGCTTGAGGCTTTGGGCTAAGCGAGCAAAAGCTCAGCCGCGAGGGCGCACGGTGTTGGATCTGGAGGCTGACAGCCTGTACCGATACCGCGAAAACCTGTGCTTGATTCAGTACGCGGACGCGGAGGGGATCGAAATAATCGACCCGCTGGCCATTGAGGATATGAGTCCCTTTTGCAACTGGCTGCGGACGGCAGAGGTGTGGATGCACGGGGCGGACTACGATATGCGGCTGTTGATGCAGGCATATGGGGCGCTGCCGGCAATGATTTTGGATACGCAGATAGCGGCCCGACTTTTGGGGCATGCGCAGTTCGGGTTGGCCGCGCTCGTGGAGCATTTTTACGGCATCAAGTTGAGCAAAAAAAATCAGAAGGCCAACTGGGGCTTGCGACCTATCCCAGAGCCCATGCTGGCCTACGCACAGGGGGATGTGGCTTACGTGCTGGATATGGCGGAGCGCATGGTCGGGCAGCTCAAAACTATGGGACGCTACGAGTGGTTTTTGGAAAGTTGCGCTGTGAGCGTGGAGCGCGGTCAACAGCGGCAGCACAGCGTAGATGAAAAAGAAGCATGGCGCATTCGTGGTTGTGGGAGATTGAATCGCCGTGGGTTGGCGGCATTGCGGGAGCTTTGGCGTTGGCGAGAGAATGAGGCTGAGCGCATCAACCGTCCGGTGTTCATGGTGTGCTCCAATCAAGATTTGTTGGAACGTAGCGTACAGCTGCAGGAGTTTCGCCGTACGTCCCCTCCGCATGGCAACCCGGGACGTCTGGCTCGCTATCGCCGGGCTGTGCGGCATTTTCAGTTGATGGACGAGGAGGAATATCCGGTGCTGCCGCGGCGCGCTAAGTCGAAGCAGGCTCCTCCTCATTTCGAGATGAGGTTGGAGCATTGGCTCGCGCGTCGCGATGCCTTGGCAAACGCTCTGCGTTTGGATGCCTCGCTCATCGCTTCACACGCGCAGATTGAAGAGCTCGCATTTGATGAACAAAAAGGGTTGGCGAGTCTCATGCGCTGGCAGCGCGAGTTGTTCATCGACCATGCGGCGGCGCAGCGTGCCATATCCCTCACATGCCAGCTTTGATCAAAAGTTCCAGGAAACTTGAGGGCAGGGAACTCAAGCGCATTCTCGTGCTCATGGGACCGTTGTATTTGGCGAATTTGATGAGCGTGGGCATGGGAGTGATCGATACGATGGTGGCGGGAAGCGCGGGCACCGGAGATTTGGCAGCGGTGGCCTTGGGCACCTCGGTGACGGTGCCCATCATGGTATCGGTGGGAGCTATTCTGAACATCATCAGCCCTATGTTAGCACGACTTTTGGGGGCTGGCCGCGAAAGCCGGGTTGGATTGCTGCTTAACAGTGCCAAATTGCTCAGCCTTGCACTCATGTTGGTGGAACTTGTGTTGCTTTATTTGGGCAGTTTGGTGTTTCCGTGCATCACAGATTCGGCGCAGATGGCGCACGAGGCTGCGCTTTACGTGTACTTTTTGATGGGAGCAGTGCCTGCATCGCTGCTCATGAGGGTAGTGCAAGGATGTTGGGAAGGATATGCGCAGACTCGACCGGCGATGGTGGTATGTCTTCTTGGCTTAGTGTTGAATGTGCCGCTCAATTATGCGTGCGTTCTAGGGTGGTGGGGATTCCCGGCTTTGGGCGGCGCAGGTTGTGGTCTGGCGACCACCATCGTGCATTGGCTCATGTGTGCGGTGTTGCTGGGGATGCAGGTCGCTTCGCATCGGCACCGCCGCGTGGCCTTGCAGATGTTGGGATTTCGGCGATATGGGAGAGTCGGAGTGGTGCGTCGCATTGTGCGCCTGGGCTTGCCGTTGGGGGTGGCCTCGCTGTGCGAAATGAGTTATTTTTGCGTGGTGACGTTGGTAATTGCTCCGTTGGGCGAGCTGATGGTGAGCGCGCAGCAGATTGCCATCAATGTCTCCGGCGTGCTCTTCATGTTTCCGCTCAGTTTGAGCGTAGCCGTTTCTATCCGAGGAGCCTATCATGTGGGGGCGCAAAATGAACGGCGTTTTTCAGCGTTGGTACGCGCAGCCGTGAGGCTTATGTACGTGGCGGCGGCCTTTTTGATGCTGGCGGTCATCTATTGGCGGTACGGCATCATCTCCTTCTACACCGATGATCCTACCGTCACCGCTACGGCGGCCAAGTTGGTGGTTCTCTGTGCCGTGTATCAATTTTCCGATGGCACCCAGGCGCTGATGGCGGGCCTGCTGCGGGCCTGTCACGACACCGCAGTCATCACATGGGCCAACATAGGTTGCTACTGGATGTTGGGTTTTCCTCTTTCCGTCATTCTCATCCGCACGGATTGGCTGTGGCCTGCCATGGGACCCCAAGGGGCGTGGTGGAGCTTCATTGTTTCGCTCACGGCCATAGCCGCCATTTTTGTCCTGCGATTTCGTGCAACGGCCCGTAAAGTTTTTCTCCGTACTTGACGCTTCCGTATCGTTCGGGTACAATGCTCCTGCCGCCGGAGCCCCCGGAAATGCGGCCGGAAAACCCCGCCAGGACCGAAAGGTAGCAACGGTATTCGTTCCTCATTTGTCGGGTAGGCTTCGGCGGTTCTCTTTTTTATGCAGACGCTGATTTTAGCCGTGAACAGGCCTGCGCTTGCCTACGTGAAGGCGGGTGTGGCTTTTTATGAGGAACGGTTGCGCCCGCTCGGAAAAGTGGAGATACGCTACGTGAAGGATGGGAGTGCGAACGAGGTGTCGGATGCCATGCTGCGCGCCAGCACGGGCTGTCTGCGCATCGCAATGGATGAGCGAGGAAAGAACTGGAGCACGCGCGAGCTGGAAGGCCAATGGCGTACGTGGCAGATGGACGCGGTAAAACGCGTGGCTTTCCTCATCGGTCCGGCGAACGGTCACACGGAAAAACTGCGCAACGCTTGCGAGATGACGCTTTCCTTGGGTCGCCACACCATGCAGCACGAGTTGGCGCTGCTCGTCCTTCTGGAACAGGTGTACCGCATCCACACGCTGTTGGCCGGCGCTCCCTACCACCGGGACTGATGGAACCTAGTCTTTGAGGCTGTCTTTTTCGCGGATTTCCACGCGGCGAATTTTGCCGCTGATGGTCTTGGGCAGTTCATCGACAAACTCGACAATTCGGGGGTATTTGTAGGGAGCCGTCTCCCGCTTCACATGCTCCTGCAGCTCCTTGACAAGTCCTTCGCCTGCCTTGGTTTTCCATTCCTTGCCGAGGACCACGGTGGCTTTCACCACCATGCCTCGTATCTCATCCGGTACGCCCGTGATGGCACATTCCACCACGGCGGGGTGGGTCATCAGCGCGCTCTCCACCTCAAAGGGACCAATGCGGTAGCCGCTGGATTTGATGATGTCGTCCATGCGCCCGACAAACCAGTAATAGCCGTCCTCATCACGCCATGCCATATCGCCGGTGTGATAGATGCCGTCGTGCCATGCGCGGCGGGTGAGTTCGGGGTTGCGATGGTATTCCTTGAAGAGCCCAATGGGCTTCCGGTCGCCTACGCGCACCACAATTTCACCCTTTTCGCCATCTTCGCAGCGTGTGCCGTCGGGACGCAGCAGGTCAATGTCGTACTGCGCATTGGGAATGCCCATGGATCCCGGTTTGGGAGTCATCCACGGGAAGGTGCCGAGGGTCATGGTGGTTTCCGTTTGCCCGAATCCTTCCATCATGCTGATTCCCGTTTTCTCCTTGAACTTGTCGAAGACGGCAGGGTTGAGCGCTTCGCCAGCCGTGGTGCAGTATTCCAGGCTGGAGAGGTCGTATTTCGACAGATCCTCGCGAATCATGAAGCGGTAGATGGTGGGAGGCGCGCAGAAGCTCGTCACCTTGTATTTTTCAATCTGGCGCAGCAGGGTGTCGGCGTTGAACTTTTCGTGGTCAAATACAAATACGGTGGCCCCGGCAAACCACTGACCGTAAAACTTGCCCCACACGGCTTTGCCCCAGCCGGTGTCAGCCACGGTGAGGTGCAGTGAATGCTCGTGCAGATGATGCCAGAACACGCCGGTCGTGAGGTGTCCCAAGGCATACAGGTAGTCATGGGCTACCATATTGGGTTCGCCGCTCGTGCCGCTGGTAAAGTACATGAGCATGGTATCCTCGTTGGAGTTGACAGAGGCCGGTTTGCAGAAAGGAGGAGCCTTGCGCCATTCGGTCTGCCAATCGCGAAAACCATCGGGGATGGGCTTGCCATGGTCAGCGATGGTGATGTAATGTTGGACGGTGGGACTATCGGCGGCGGCGGCGCGGATCTGGCTCACTACGTACGGGTCGTCCACGCAAATAATCGCCTTCACCGAAGCGCGCGTGTTGCGATAGACGATATCGTGCTTGGTGAGCATGTGCGTGGCGGGTATGACCACAGCGCCGATTTTGTGCAGCGCGAGCATCACGACCCACCATTCGTAGCGGCGCTTCAAGATGAGCATCACCGGGTCGTTTTTTCCGATGCCCAGCGACATCAGGTAGCTTGCAGCATGGTCGGTTTGCTCCTTCAACTCGGCGAATGTGGTGCGGATTTCCTCCCCCTGGTCATTGGTCCAGAGAAGAGCGAGTTTATCGGGGGCTTCAAGAGCCCAGGCATCCATAACATCGTAGGCAAAGTTGAAGTTCTGCGGGATGATGAACTCGAGATGTTCGTTGTAGTCTTCAATGGACTCAAAATGCGTCTGTTTCAAGAAACGTTCAATCATGGCGACTCTGTTTGGATATTACTCAACGCTGAAAGTCAGAATTTGGGCGGCTTTGTCGCCCATGGCCAGCATGCCGTGCGGTTCTGTGGCATCCAGGTAGATGCTGTCGCCTTCATCCAGCATAATGGATTTGCTCCCGATGTAAAACATCATTTTGCCGGCAAGCACGTAATTGAACTCCTGCCCGGCGTGCGAACTCTTGTAGATGATGCGGGCGGAGGGCTTGGGTTCCACCGTGACGAGAAAGACATCCGCCTTGTGGTTACGGAAGCCGCTCACAAGGCTGCGGTAATTGTATGCCTTGGTGCGTTCAACAGAGACCCCTTGTCCTTTGCGTACCACGGAGTACGATTTCATGTGGGGAGTTTCGGCGAACATGAGTTCTTCAGCGGACAAACCGTATTTGTGGGCGATTTTCATGAGATTGGAAATCGTGATGTCCAGCTCGCCTTTCTCAATTCGTTCGTATTTATCGACGTCAATGCCGATGGTTGCGGCAATCTCGCTGCTGGGGATATCGAGTACATCGCGCAGACCGCGCAAACGCTCGCCTAGCTGTTTGAGTTGTTCGTCCATATATATCAGGGTGTTTGTTGGCGATGGTCGTTCAGGTGGAGGGGAGAGCAGGGAGAAGCGTTCCTCCCGCTCCGAATCATACTCTTTTGATCCTTTTTCTCAAGAAGAAAATGCGATGATTTCGGGCAAACGCGTTTGAGAGAAGTTCATCAACGGAGAAAAGACTCTTGTTGGCTGATATCACCGATGATACGCATCAAAAATGATGACAACAGATCGTCATGATGATGATGGCTTTCAATCCCCTGACTGGATACGTTCATGATTTGAAAATTGCACAACGCACACATGATCAATAAATCGTAGGTTCTAAATCGAAAACAGCAAGCGCATGTTTACATGCGTTTACCATGTAAAAATCCCTTGCTTTGTCCTGTCCGGTGGAGTAGGATGAGTACGCATGAACGCCCCCGCTCCTTCCCATTCAGCCCCCCAAGTGCAAGCCGTCATTTTCATCGGCGCGGATGCCGTTTCGATGATGGTAGCCGAGTCATCCGCGAGCGGTGTACGCGTGCTGGATGTGCTCAGCCAGCCGGTGGAACTGGCCAAGGATGTGTTTTCCGGCGGCGTTATACGGCGCGAAACGATGGATCGCTGTGTGCATATTATCAATGGCTACAAGACGCTGCTGAAGGAATACGGCAAGGACATCACTCCGCGATTGCTCGGCAGCAATGTGCTGATAAGCATCCGATTCATGGATGCCGTCATGAATCGCCTGCTCAATTCTTGCGGCCTGGATCTGGAAGTCATGGACGACGGGGAGATGACGCGTCTGCTCTACCTGAACATGAAAGAACTGCTCACGGATCACCCGGAGCTGGCCGACCAGAGCATTCCCGTGCTGCATGTCGGACCGGGCAATACGCGACTCCTCGTGTTCGACCACGGGCGCATCACTTACTACGCCAGTTACCGCATGGGCGCGCACCGCACCGGGGTGTCCATCGGCGATGTTGCTTCCGGCGCGGCGGATCTGGAATCTTCCCTCATTCGTGAGCATATCCGCGGCGTTGTGGAGCAACTCTTCCACGATGCCGAATCAGCCCTCCCCGAGCGCCCGGCCACCATGGTCGTCTTCGGGCCGGACTTCCACCGGATCCACGCTCCCGTTTTCGCGCAGGATGCTGTTGCGCCCGCCGATTTGCAAAAGCTGGCCGCCCTCCTAGTTTCTCTTTCCGTCGACCAACGTATGGAGAAGTTTGATGAAAATTACGCCGGCGTGGGCGCTCTGCTCCCCTCGGTCATTATGTTCCATGATATCGCCCAGGAGTTTCGCGCTCGTCAGCTCCTTTTTCCGCAAGAGCCGTACAGCGGGGCTTTCTTGCGCAACCTCTTGCCCGCGCGCCAGGATAACTTCGCCCTCGAGCAAGAGGTCATCCATTTTTCCCTGCTGTTGGCAGACCGCTACAAAGTGGACCGCACCCACGCGCGGCATGTGCGCAAACTCGCCATTTCCCTCTTTGACCAGCTCCAGGAGCTGCACCGCCTCAGTCGCCACGATCGCCTGCTCCTCAAGGTAGCCGCCATCCTGCACGAAGTAGGCACTTTCATCAATCCCAAGGCTCACCACCGCCACGGACAGTACATCATTCTCAACTCCGAGATCTTCGGGCTATCCCGGCGGGATGTCGAGTTCATCGGCATGCTTGCTCGCTACCATCGTCACGGCGCCCCTACCACGGAGGATTACTTCTATGCTCTGCTTAGCCAGGCCGACCGTCTTCGCCTCCAAAAACTCGCCGCTCTCCTGCGCGTGGCGGACGCCATGGAGCGCGCCCATTCCCAGCGCATCTCCCAATTCTCTGTGCGCTTCAATGCTCGGCAGCTTGAACTCGTCGTCAAAGGCGTGCATGACCTCACCATCGAAAACTTGGCCCTGCGTTCCAAAGCCGACCTCTTTACCACAATCTTTGGTTACGACGTTCAAGTCGTGCATGAATAACTTGGCGTGCGAAGCGGGCAAACCCGGGCCTTCCACGTGCGCAGGACGAAGAAGTGGCTCCCATTCATTCGGACGCACTCTTCAACGGACTTGCCGCACGGAGGAAATGGAGAAACTGTCCGTGGATTTTTATATCCTCGTGCCTCCTACGGCCTGTCCACAAGCACCTCGCGCGCTCTGTTTGCCTCGCCGGGCGGCGAGATGACGCCGCGTTCCTCCATCATGTCAATGATCTTGGCGGCCTTTCCGTAGCCGATGGAGAAGCGGCGTTGCAGCAGGGAGGTGCTGGCCTTGCGCTCCGAGATCACGAGGTTGACGCAACGCGTGTACAGTTCTTCATCATCGCCGCAGGGGCCGGGAGGCGCGCCCTTGGCAGAGGATTTGCCCACCTCGGCGGCGTTGTTGATGGCATTGGCCGCACTTTGCACGAAGTTTTGCTTGGCGTGTGAGGCGCAATGGTGGATGATGGAAGCAATTTCCGCATCCGAAACAAAAGCGCCCTGCGCTCGCGCCATCTTGCTGGGTCCGCCGGGCGGCAGGAAGAGCAGGTCTCCCTTCCCCAGCAGGTTTTCCGCCCCGCCCTCGTCCAGAATAACCCTCGAATCCAGCTGGCTGGACACCTTCAGCGCGATGCGCGAGGGCAGGTTCGTCTTGATGATGCCGGTGACCACTTGAGCCCTGGGTGATTGCGTGGCCACGATGAGGTGCAGACCCGCCGCGCGCGCCTTTTGAGTGAGGCGTCCGATGTAGATCTCCAAGTCCTGTTTTACCTGCATCATGAGGTCGGCTAACTCATCAATCACGATGACAATGTAGGGGAGATGGGCGGGGATTGTGGCATCGTCCTCGAAATCCAGCTCCTCCTGCTCATCCTCGGGGGGGAGATCAACTCCTTGCGATTGCTCCACGTCGCGTACAATGGCATCTTCGGCGTCCGGGTTTTCCTGCCCGTTGGCCTCTTCCTCGTTGGTATCCACCGGCTGAGCGTCCGGGGGGAGGTTGTTGTAATCCTCCAAATTGCGCACGCCCATTTTGCTGAAAAGTTTGTAGCGGTGTTCCATCTCGTTGACCGCCCAGCGCAGCGCGCCGATCACGCGCGTGGGATCAGTCACCACCGGCACGGCGAGGTGCGGCAGCTTTTTGTAGGGCTGCATCTCCACCACTTTGGGGTCCACGAGCACCAGCCGCAGCTCGTCCGGACGGAATTTGTAGAGGAACGAGACGAGCATGCTGTTGATGCAGACTGACTTTCCGGAACCCGTGGAGCCTGCCACCAGCACGTGCGGCATGGCCGCCAGGTCGCCGATGACGGGGTGGCCGTACACATCCTTGCCGAGCGCCACGGGAATGCGCAGCTTCGGGTTGTGGAATTCGGGCGATTGCAGCAGCTCGCGCAAGTATACCGGCTCCTTCTCGAAGTTCTCCAGCTCCACTCCCACGGTTGATTTACCGGGTATCGGCGCGAGAATGTTCACGGAAGCGCTCTCCGTGACGGCCATGATATCTTTGCTCTTCCCGGCTACCGCCTTCACCGACTGTCCGCGGGGCACAGAAAACTCGTAGCGTGTCACACTCGGTCCGCGGGTGATGTCCCCTGGCTGTACGGCGATATTGAAGGCTTCCAGCGTATCCATAATGATGGCCTGGGTTTCGTGCGTCTCTTCTCGCGCTCGCTCGCGCACGGCCTCCGACACTGGTTCATACCTCAGCAAATCATACGGCGGCAGCGGGTAAGGATCTTTGGCGGGTTGGAGCTTTCGGGTCGATGCCGCTTTGGGCGGGCGTACGGCGGCGGGTTTTTTCTTCGTTGCTTTGGCGGCGGTTTTCGGCGCGTTGAAGTGCTCCGCGATGGATTGTGTCTTCTCCTTGTTCACGAGGAAGCTGTCTTCCTCTTCCGCCTCTTGCTCGTCCATTGGCAGGGCATTGTTGAAGCGCGGAGCTTCCTCATCTTCATCGCTCAAATCCAACAAATTGTCGCCTTGGATGGGACGTGCCGGCGTCCTGCGGCGCGGCGTTGCTACAGGTGGAGTGACTGTTTGCGTTCGCACGGGGGAAGGCTCGGAAGTCTGACGCAGGGGTAAATTGGCTTGCTTCGAGCGGGCATCGGTCGCTGGTGCTTCGTCCGGCGCGTCCTCCACGCGCCAGGCCAGGGCTTCCTTTTGGCGCATCTCGTGGGCCATACGCCTCTTTTCCCTCCAGCGAGCGAGCCACGCACTCATCTCCCGCTTCTCCGCCCGGTAGAGCGCCAAGGGGGTGAGCCTCGCCAGGTAAATAAGGGCAATCGCGTGCGCGACAAGCAACAGCTCGAGCGCCCAATAGATCCCCATAACGGGCCCCAGCATGCAGGACCCTCCCAAGTAGCCTACCCAGCCGCCTACACTGCGCAGACCGAGATCCTGCGCCCAGTCGCTGAGCATCCATGGCTGCACCGCCATCGCCCAACTCGCTGTGAAAAGCATCACCACCAGCGCGATCCATTGCCCTCGGCGTTGCTCCTCCGGAAATAGAGCCATCCCCCACGCCGGCACTTGCAGCAGCAGGGCTCCGTAGAGCGCCGCCGCTCCCAGCATCCAGTACATGACGCCCGCCGCGTAGAGCCCCACATTCCCCAGCCAATTGCTGCACCCCGGCTGCGCGTCTTGTCCCGTCGGCCGCAGCGCGTCCCAGCCCACTTCTGCCGGTCGGTATGTGAGCAGCGCTAGAAAGAGCAGCAGCCCGCCCAGCGCCAGCGCGCTTCCCGCCGCTCGCACCTGCCAAGTTGTTCGTGGCGGCTCTACCGCGTCCCACAGCCCGACCTGTTCGCTGTCCATGCGCTCCATCATAGCCTGTCCATGGCGGTATGATACGCTCCTTTCTCCTTTTTTCAAGCCCAATCAGGAAGGGAAAGGAGAAAGGGCACACGTATCCCAATAGAATCTTCTCAGACCCTATTCAATTCATCCCATTGCGTTCCTATGGATATAACTGCCGACGGCTGCAATGTCAGTTTGACCAAAAGCGATCGTTTTTGCCCTGCAGGAGCGAAAACTCGTGGAGCGAGTTTGAGGAAAAGCGGTCGACGGCCCCAGGTAGGGAGCACGCGAAGGAGGCGGTGAATTACAGGTTTTAACAATCCGTAAAAACATGCACAACGCAAACATAATCAACAAATAGTAATTTGTACATCATATACCGCAAATAGCAACCACAGTCCTCATGCGATTGCTCTGCGGCTGCTCGTGTTCCACAGCATGCGCATCTCTTTTCGAAAGAGATGTCCAGTATAAAAATTAGAAAAGTTGTGATTTTTCTGGGGCAAGGCAGAGTTTTTCTATGTTAACTTTTTTATATGAGTTAGTAGATATTTTGCGATATTTTTATAAAACAATCTAAATATGAATGATTTATATTTCACGAAGTGCGCATCTCTTTCGAAAAGAGATAATCTCAGTATCGTATTCAAGCTACCGTGACGCATCAATGATGGAGTGAAGGTGTGGAAACTGACGGAAACGAGAAATGTTGATGAACGGTGTTGAATGGGAAATAAACAGCCACATAAGAACTTCAAAATTAATGGAAGGATATCCGATAAATCCGGCTTGTGTCATCATTCATGCCCCCCTGTGTCAATAATTCATCTTTAAGCGCCAATTATATTTTATGACGCTAGACTAAAAAACTTTTAAAAATAAAGAAAAAGTGCGATAGGAAAGGGAAATAAAAAATGGGAAAAAAGTTCTGGATACAAATGTTAAATTTTTGGAGGCGAATACCGGTTGAAGAAAAGGGCGGCCGGGAGGATGAGCGTATACAAAAAGAAGTAGAGCAAATCTTGAAAATTCGGCATAGTTCGCCTGAGAATGAGCTTAAAAACGATGAGAGAGGAATTGCGGATCATGTTAATTCCCCCTCGAAAAGGTTACGGGTAGGGGATTTAACGCATGAGATTCACGAGGAAGATGTGCGCGAGTTGGTATGCGATCGAATCGAACAAATAACTCGACGATTGGAGGATTGGGGAGTGGAGATGGCAGACTCTCTTGCAGAATTGGACAGTTTGCGTTCTGATGATGAGTTTGATGTGGTGCAGTTGAAAAAAATCTGTGCCGAGTTGCGGCGCCAGCTGGAGTCGTTGGATTGCGAGTTGATCGACCTTGACGAATGGAATCCGGAGAAGCAACGAGCTATCCGCGTGGAGGAAGGGTTGCCTACGGGCAGCACGCCGCGTATCACAAGAAAAGTTTCGCTTGGGCTTTGCGTGCAAGGGCGCCTTGTGCGTAAGCAAGAAGTTTACATCAAAAAATAAAACCCGATATCAATATGGATTACATGGACGATACAATGATAGGAGATCCCGTGGATCAAAGTTCCTACTGGGAGATGCAAACTGAGCCGGATAACTGTGCTGTGGCAGCAGAGTTGAGCATCATGCGCCAGTTTGATGTAGATCTCACACAGGACCAAGCCAACTATATTTCTGCTGAAAACGGTTGGTATCATCCCGGCGGCGGCACCTCTCCGGATGATATTGGCAACATGATGGACCTCTACAACATACCTAATCACACTTGTGTTGAGGCCTCCGTTGCCGATTTGGCGAGTGAACTGCAGCAAGGACACGGGGTTATTGTTGGAGTCAATTCTGGGGATTTGTGGGACCAAGGACCTCTGGAAAATTTGAGTAATTTCCTCCGTGATGAGCTGGGAATCGCTCCCGCAAATCACGCCGTCGTGGTGACAGGCATTGACACTTCAGATCCCCTCAACCCTATGGTCATCTTAAATGATTCCGGTGTTGAAAATGGTGCTGGGGCAAAGTATCCTCTTGATCAATTCCTTGACGCATGGGAAAACAGTGACTGCTACTATACGGCAACAGACGCTCCCATGCCAAGAAATAACATGGAAGACATCGGTGATATTGATTTTTCAAAATGGATCGGTGCTGGCGCAGGTATAGGAGCTGGAATAGGAACACTCCTATCAACTAATGACATCTCGACGGCTTTCAACGCAGGAATGGTTACTGCACAAGCAGTAGGAGAAACAGCAGAAGCAATTGGTGAGGCTGTAGGAGCAGCGGCCAATTTTTTAGAAGGCTACTTTAGTGATCCCAACAATATTGCACTTATATAACCATTATACCATTATAATACAATAGCCATGAAAGAGCTTATAACAAGCCTCATGAAAGCCGCCCAACTCGAGGCGGAATTAACAAAAACGAAAATAGACGAGAATCTCATCGCTCAACTCAAAATGTGGGGAGCCGGTATTTTCCGTTTGGTGGTAATGGGAGAGATCAAAAAGGGGAAATCTTCCTTCATCAACGCTATGCTTGGAGTGGAAAATTTGGTGCCTGTGAGCTCCAATGTCGCCACGTCCACCATCTTCAAAATCCACTACGGCAAGGAGCGCGGCTACCGCGTCCATTTCCTCGCATCTTCCGGTAAGAGTCCCATGGATATCAATGAACATGACCTTGCCAACTTCGGTACAGAGGATGGGAACCCCGGCAATGAGAAACAGGTGGATTTCATTGAAGTGATTTGCCCTGCCCCGCTCCTGCGCTCCGGCATTGTCATCATTGATACGCCTGGACTCGGTGGTCTTTTTAAAGCTCACAAGCTAGTCACCTACGAATACGTACCGCGCGCGGACGCCGTGTTCTTTGTAACAGATAGCGTAGAGTCACCCATCGGTGCGCTGGAAATCGAATATCTTCAAGATATTCTCAAAATTACACCGAACCTTTACTTTGTACAGACTAAAACTGGTGCGGTGGACGAAGAGGCATGTGCTGCCCGCAAGAAAAACAACCTTGCCATTTTATCCCGCGAACTCAACTTACCGGCAAACAAGATTCCCTATTTCTTACTGGACGCAAGACTGAGATTTTCAGCAGACACACGGAAAGATATCAACCGTCTTAATCGCAGCGGCTACCCTCAGCTGATGGCCTTTATCAACGATGTCTTACAGCCGAATCAACAAAAGTTGCTTATTGCGCGTGCTCTGTTAATGATGCAACCCACGTTGGCTCATATCCAAGAAATACTTTCGGAACAAAAGAAGCTCTTACAGGCCGATTCCGCAGAGAAACTGCAGCAATATAAACAAGAAGTAGAGACACGCCAAAATGAACTGCATGATTGGCAAAAAAATACGCTGCCGGGTTTGAAGAAACGGATAAATAAAGGCTTACAGGAAATTCGGCTCTCCGCCTCTGAAAAATGCAATCAACTGCGTCCTGGCGGAGAAATACAACAGAGATTCGAAAAAATGGTGCAAGAGGCTACAGATACTGATGGCATCATGGAAAAAATAGAGGAGTGGAATGCGAAACTTCCTGAATTTATTTCACAGACAATACAGGGAATTCTACAATTCATTCAAACAAAAGCATCCATCCTGCTTTCTTCCAATCTTGACGACAACTCAGATTCCTCTTCTTCCACAGAAATGGATCATATCAGAAATGAGGCAACGGTTCCAATGAATATTCGTCAGATGCGTATCGTTGAAATGCGTTCAACATTTGATAAAGCCCGTTCCTTTGCTTTTGGAGGGACAGCATTAACGGCATTGATAATGTTACCTGCGAATCTCCTCGGAGTCACGGTTCCTGTTCTGGCCGGACCGTCGTCATTGGGAGCCCTACTTACTTTATTCGGAGGACTTTTAAGTTACAATGCAGATAAAAGAAGAGATTTGGAAAGCGCAAGAAATCAAGCTACTGGTCAACTCTCCCAGTGTTTCTCTTCGATATACGCTGATTTACAACAAATCATTCAGCGCGAACTGACAAATATACAGGATGAAGTGACCGAGCGTCTTGGACAATACGAGCGTACTCGTCAAAGCGAACTGGAAGGTCGCATGAAGGAAATAAAGGACCGTGCCACGATGGGGGCAACAGAGAAAAAGGAAAAGGAGAAGAAGCTCCAACAGGCTCTTTTCATCTTCGATGGAATCAAACGAGAGATCAGTGTTCAGCACAAGATGCTAGAAACCTCTCCTCTTGCCTCATAACTTATCAGCAACATGACAGAAACCCTTCAAGCGCACGAAATACAGAAGGGGTATTGCGCCTCTCTCAACCAGCTGGCCGATAAAATGGACGCGTTTCTCTTCTTAGGGAAACACGTCCGTGCATTGCGCCATGTGGCCGGGGAGGCGGTACAACCTTTCAACGTGGCCGTATTCGGTCTCATGAAGATGGGCAAAAGTACGATTATCAATGCGATGATCGGACGCCCGCTGGCCATCACGGGAGGGGAAGAAAAAACCGCCACCATCAACCGCCTGAGCTATGGAGACGGCGAGCAACTCAATTCCTTCACAGTACACTGGAAGGATGCCCAGCCGGAAACTTTCCCATTGGAAGACCTGCAGAAGAAGTGGACTGGTAAGGCTCCGGAAGTGTTAAAACGCGCGCAACGCGCGAAATTCTTGGAGCTTTTTTCCAATGTAAAACTCCTCAAAGATATCCACATTATCGATACGCCCGGCACCAATAGCACCGTTGCAGAGCATGAGATCGTGGCTCAGCAATTTATCTCCGGACAAGAGACGGATGCCCTCGTGTATGTCTTCTCTCCTAATGGACGGGAGAAAGATGAGGATGCGCTTAGCGAGTTTCGCAAGACCTGCCTCCCTGGCTCAGGCCCCTACAACAGTGTGGCTGTCCTTCACAAGTGGGATGACATATATTGGACTGAAGGCAACATCAACGACATCAAAGACAAAGCTGCACGTCTCCGCGAGCGAATGAAAGACAAAGTGGCAGATGTGCTGCCCATCAGCGCGCCTCTCGCCTTGCTCACAAAAATGGCTCCGGATTCTTTCTGGGACAGCTGTCTGAAGACGCTGGCAAAATATACCAACGAAGGGGATCTGTGCTATGAGCTGGAAGGGGAAGATGACTGGAGCTGTGATATCAAACGCCTTTATAAACAGGCACACACCGAGTTTGACTTACCTAAGGCAAGTTTCCGGATAACGCTCCGTGAGCTCTTCCGTAAACAACCGACTGATGCCTCAGCAGCATGCGAAATTATCCACAAGCTAAGCGGATTTGATAACTTCGAGGCCATGCTCGACCAACGTTTCTTCAGGCAACAAGCCATAATCCGTCTGCGCAATACCCGCAAACGTGCTCAGGATTGCCTCAATGAAGCCTATCTGGATATCGAACACAATAAAGAAACCGACGGCGAAAAACTTGAAAAAATGGAACGTATCGCCTCTGAGATTCATTCCCCCGATCTTAAGAATTGGCTCGAGAGTGAAATTGGTCAATGGAAGATTAAGCTGCACGACTTGCATATAAACTATCTCGCCATTGACAAGAAACGTTTCGAAATCAAAGATAGCATTGAAAAAGAAGACGCAAAGATTGAACTCACCCGCTGGCTCTCTTCACCAGAGGCTGCTCCCTTTGCTAAAATTTCCGACCTTTTGCTTAAAACCATAGAAGCCGAACGACTCCCTGAAGATGAAGATCAGGAAAATCGTCTCTTCAATACCGTAGCTGCCCTGACTCAATCCCCAACGCCCATCGTTAGTTCGTATGCGAAAGAAATTCTAAACCTACTACACAACCTCTAAACCTACTAAACAACTTGCCATGAATCCAACCTACCTGGGCATCGACTTTGGGACAACCAAGACGCTTGTTTCGCGTTTTAATGAATGGGATAATAAACCCCAAACCATAAAACTCGGACGAGGGCGTGATTTTGTGCCCACGAGTGTGCTCGCCGAAGGAAACGATAGTTTTATATTCGGTGATGCAGCTGACGATCAATTTGCGGATAATCCATCGTCATACGCTCGGGCATTTAAGCTGAAACTTGGAGGGTCAACATGTGTGTTGTCGTACCGGAATGAGAAAACTAGAAAGCGTTGTACAGCAGCGTATCTCACACAGAAGTATTTGGAATATATTTTGCGGGAATGTAAGGATAATTCATATGCGTGTGACCGCGCCGTGCTCACGCGTCCCGTTAAGTTTACTCCAGATCAACTGACGCAATTGGAAGAGGCAGCACATGCGGCCGGATTACGTGAAGTAGAATTCATTACGGAGCCCCAAGCCGCCGCTTATGATTATTGCAAGGAACGTCCGGCTGAAGCATGGCAGAACGCTCTCGTAGTGGACTGGGGAGGTGGTACGCTGGATATGGCTTTGGTGTCTAAAACAGAAAAAGGAGTGGTTGTACACGAAAAATACTGTGATGGTATGTTACGCGGCGGTGAAGACTTTGATGCTGCTCTCTTTCTGTTGGCTGAGACGGCTATTAAGCATAGTGAGGATGCACAGATGCGGAAAGCGCTGGAAGAGGACAAACGCGACCCCGGTTGGATGCTTACGACGCGCGTACGTATCAAACAAGCAAAGGAAGCTCTTTCCAGGTTGGAAACTAAGTCCCTCAGTCTGAAAAGTTGTGAGAGGAGGGCATATAAACTCGTGCAGATCAAAAGGGAGGACTTTGAAAAAAGTATTATGCCTGATCTGACCCAAGCCGCAAAAATGGCGAAAAAATTGATTGATTCAATTCAAGAAAAATCTCTCAAACCGAGCGTCATTTTACTGGTGGGTGGATCCTGTAAAATTCCCGCTGTAGCTGATGCTCTACAGAAAGCGACAGGGATAGATGAGAAGCACATCAAAACATGGGACCGTGCAAAAGATGCGGTGAGTCTCGGAGCCGCACTGTACGCCCATAAATTGTGGGGCACGCAGACGGATCCCCCCACGCCTCAGAGAGAAGCTACCCCTCCTCCTGTCACTCCTGGCAACTCCTCTGATAATTCTCTCTACAGGAAAGGCGTGGTGTTTCTTTACGGCATTAGGGTGGAACGGGATCCACAACGTGCTGTGCAGCTCTTTCGAGAAGGCTATGCAAAGGGTGACTTCAATGCAGGCTATATGCTGGTCGCTTGCTTAGCTCAAGGGGATGGCATCGCCCGCGACTATGATGAGGCCTTCAAGATCGCATCAACCCTGGCGGAGAAAAACTTCTATCCGGCATACTTCTGGTTATCAGATGCTTTTGCCGAAGGAAAGGGTATCGCCCTGGATTTAGAGCAAGCAGAGAAATATAAGAAAGAACTCATTCACTATTGTTCTGCTCCCCTTCCCGGAGTTGATGAATCGATCCGTTACAATGCACTTATGGGATGTATGGCTGCCGAAAAAGAGCCAGATTGGCGCGCGCTTGAAAAGGTCGCCCAGAAGAATAAAGAAATTTCAGATTGGCCCATGCGCTATGGATGGCTGGCTATGACTCTTCTGCGAACGGCCGGAGAAAGCACCTCCGCAAGGCGAGAATTATTTGAAACTCTCGAGGCAGGCTGTGCAGAAAATGACGTCCTCAGTTTCTGGGTAAAAACTCTGGTACAAGCCGAGCAGGGACAATGCCAGGAAGCGCAACAAACCGCGAAACACGCTCTGAAGATTGAACCGGGATTTGCCCCTTTGCGCGATTTTATGCGTGTTAATAAAGGTGATAATAGAGCTAAGCAAGAGTTTTGGAAAGCATGCGCCCTTGGAAATTCAGCTATGGAACGTAGCAATGACCTCAAGGTAAAAATTGAATTAATACCTCCTTCCTTTGTCGGCGGGTGGAATGTTTACAAAGATGAGATTGCTCAAAAGTTATTAAATAAAAATGCTTTCGACGCCATGTATCTGCGGTACGAGCCTGTCATTATCATAAAAAACACGAACACTAAGATGCTAGAACGGGCAACAATTCGTCTCTGTAGTGCAGACGTGAAGTTGGATCAAACGTTTAATTTAAACGCTATTCCACCTCAGAAAAAACTATCGTTTGCCGCAAATGAATTCAATAGCATCTCCTATGGTGAAAAGCTATACGTGCGCGTCAGTCAGGGGGAGCGATATTCTGAAATGAATTTAGAGACACCAAATGGACTCAGTGATTTTCGCTCTCCACTCATGCCTCTCATGTTGACGTGGGAAAGCGGTCTATTTGGTGGTTATATTCTCCAGCTGAGGTGTTATGAAGGATCACTCTCCAATATTGTCATCACGAAACAATCCGGAGCAACGGCTCACATTCCTTCATTGTTGGAGAATCAAGAGCCCGCTACGGTAGGTTGGCTTGAATTTTCTGACAGTGCAAGTCTGACCCCTCAGGAACCATTTACTGTACAATGCGATGGCTTTGCACCTATCCAGGCGATGGTACTTGAATCGGTTCAAAACGTTGCAGATACTTTTCATCCCAAAGGTAATTTTCAGGGAAAGGTAAAGGGAACGACAGATAATTGGTACGGAGACCCCCAAATATTGGAGTTCTATAAAAAGGGCGCGGCGGCAGGAGATCCTGAATCTTTGTATCAACTTGGTTGTTTTTACCTACATAAAGGAGAAAAGAAAACAGCAGGGGATTTGCTGCGTGCTGCTGCGGGAGGCGGACATTCTGGTGCGAAAACTATGCTTCGGAAGTTTTGAACAGTGGAATACGTAAGATTTTTATTTTTGACAGTTCAAAAGATTTCTGGAACTTTGAGACAGCCTATTCGACAAGTTCAGCTCGTGTAATCGTTCATAAAGCATCTGTGCAATAATTTTCATTAAACATCAACAATACCCCGTTATGTCAGATAGTCAGCAACTCTACTATGTGAATACCAGCAACGGTCCTGTCGGACCATACACGTTAGACTCCATTCGCATGATGGTTCAAAATGGGCAGATGCCCGTCGAGGTTTACGTGTGTCCTCCAGGAGGTCAATCCTGGATGCCGCTTGCGAGCCTGTTGAATGAACCGCAGCCGGTTGCTCAGCCCGTTGTTCCTGAAGTGAACCCTCCTGCAGAGAATTCCGATTGTGTACAGCAAGGGGATGGAACTTCTCTCATTGAAAGAGGATTAAAGGTTAGAGATAAAGTTGTTGGAACCGTATCGAAAGTCAATTCAATGGTTGTGGCAACTGCCGATTTGCATAAGTTGGAGGGATTTTCATGGAAATCCTTTTTCGGAGGAGTATTCCGTAAGCATCCCGATGAAGAGGTGTATGAAATCTTTCAATGCGGTACACCGACTTCGACGCCAACCATTGAGCAGATCTCTAACAAGTGGCCGACTCCCTGGCTTTTCTCGCGCTTTCTTTTCTTTGGGATGGCGTTGTTTGGTATTTTCTGGTATTTTGTTTTCAAACAAAAATTGCCGGAGTTGGCTCCGTTTTACTGCATTACGGCGGCTCTCTTTTTCCCACTAGCTCTCTATATACTTTTTTATGAATTGAACATCTGGCGTGATATTTCCATGTATAATGCCGTGCGGTGTCTGGTGGTGGGAGGTGTACTTGCTCTTATCTTTATCGTTTTGAAAGGAAAAAACATAGATGGTGATAAGTGGTATCTCGAGGCGCCGGTGAAAGAGTATTGTAAGTTGCTTTCAGCGCTGTACATCGGATCCATGCTTGTCAAGATGCGTATGAACCGCATTCTTCCGGGGATGTTGATGGGGTGTGCCGTTGCTGCCGGTCTGGCTGTAATCGAAGGTAGCGAAAATATGTTCGTCAATTTAATGACCGAAAGTTTCGAGAAAATAGCAGCGAATGCGGAGGAGCAGTTTTTTGGGGTAATAGGCGCGTCTTTATACGAATTTTTGGAAGTGGTGTGGTGTATAATTATTGTCGGAGCTTTCTGCAGGGTTCAGGCTTTGCGAGAAAAAGAAAACGGACAAAGTGCGGATAAGTGGAGCAAATCCACCATGTTTGACCGGCGATTTATCGTTCTGGTTGCCGTGCCCTTACTTATGCATTTTGCTATGACATTTTTAAACGCACATGAAGCTGATAATACTGCGTTTTACCTCACGCTATTAGGAGCATCACTTCTTTTCGCCATCATATCGTGGCTGTTTGTCTTGCGTCTGATCCAGAACGGGATTGACCAAGTACGCGAGGAAAAGGAAGCGCTCCAAAATGCGGAACCGGAGCAAACTCAGGCGGAGGCTGTGCCGGAGGGGGCGTCGTGAGCCAACGGAATGCTAAGAAGCACTGTGTGCGTGGTGTCTTTCTCCCTGCTGCTTATCGAAAAAAGTGCGGCGGCGGTCGCATGGCGAACTAATCTGTAACACTCATAGTGTATGTAACCTCAGAATGACAGGTAGTGCAACTTATTAGAGTTTATGAGCATCGGGGACATCAGGATGTGGATTTGCTGGATATTGGCGTGCGTGTGCCTTGGGATAGCCGGGGCGCAGGAGGCGGTGAAGGTGTGCCCCTCGTGCGGCGGGACGGGGCGGATGGTGAGCGGCGTCTGCGTGCAGTGTAAGAGGCAAAAGGTGTTGCGGGAGAACGGCGACTTCGTCAACGGGATGTCCTCCCGCGTGAGAAGTGGTTTGGCTCGGGATGCCCAGAACGGCGCTGTCTTCGTCTGCCAGTCGTGTGGCGGCACTGGACGCATGCGCTCAGGCGGAAGGTGCCTGCGCTACAAAGGTTGCGGTCTCGTTCGTGAGGACGGCTTGGGTTTTTGACGGCGGCTTCCTTTCAGATAAAGATCTATTTTTAGGAGAATTTACTCCAGCGTGGCGAGTTTGTTCTCGATGAGTTTGGCGGCGCGGGAATTGCGTTCTTGCCGGGCGATGTCGAGGGA
>CANRNS010000003.1 GCA_947632055.1 uncultured Akkermansia sp. | reverse complement strand
GCGGAACACTTCGGTGCGCTAATTATGTCCGATCACTTTTCTTTTTTCGGTGCACTATTTTTGTCCGATCACGGACAAGCGTTGCTTAACCTGTTTACCTGCACATAGGCGCTTTTGTTCCTTATACCCTCAGATTGTTCTACAGGTTGCTCTTCTCTTTTCAAAAGAGAAGAGCTTTTATCACCTCTATGATTTTCTCTTTATCAATACATTGAAAACAAAACACTCCCTGTTGAATCCGCATGCCCGCTTGCCAGTGAGATGTGCACCAAAACCTCGCTTTCCTCACCATTGTGCAATTTGTTGATGATTTGTCTGTACATCTTCTTTGAAAAGAGATATACTGCCTCTGTCGATTTCTGTCGACAGTCATGATGATGAGAGCGGTTCACAGGGTAACCGGGAGTTAACATCGAAGAGTAAGATGAAAAAGTCTGTTAAAACTGAAGTTCTCCAAGGGGAATATGTCAACCTGCGTGAAGTGGAGTTATCCGATGCGGCATTTATTTTGATGCTGCGCACAAATGAGAAAAAATCACGTTTCATCCATAAGACGGAAAACAATTTGGACAAGCAAGTTGAATACTCGAAGCGTTATAAAACGCTCGATGACGAATATTACTTCATTATCGAACGAAAAAACGGACAACCAGTTGGCACGATATGTCTCTACGACCTCCATGAGACGAGATGCACGCCGGGAAGCTGGTTGGCGTCAGACGAGGCAACGCCTGCCGAGGTTCTCGAGTCTGATCTTCTTCTTAAGAGGTTTGCTTTTGACTATTTGGGAATGCAAGAGTTATATTTTGACGTGAGGAAGAGAAATAAAAGTGTGGTGAAGCATCATAGAAACTGGGGAAGCGAGATTGTGGGAGAAAATGAAGTAGATTACTTCTTTGCGTTAGATAAAGGTACATATGAAACAAATAAAGCGAAGTTCTTAAAGCTGTTAATTTTAGCATCACGGTAAACATGTCCGCGCAAGTTATTCAGAATGTGGAGGTATGCGGCATTGCTGCAGCTGCTCCGAAGCGTGTTCTTGAGGTGTTTACTTCCCCCGCATTTTCCAACGCGGAGGCTGCAAAAAGGTTCATTTCATCTGTTGGGGTCCAACGTGTACGGAGATCGA
This sequence comes from uncultured Akkermansia sp., assembly GCA_947632055.1. GTDB lineage: Bacteria > Verrucomicrobiota > Verrucomicrobiia > Verrucomicrobiales > Akkermansiaceae > Akkermansia. The sequence goes on along the minus strand of CANRNS010000003.1, from coordinate 58,763 downwards.
AGCCCTATACTTGTTGTTCGGATATGTGCCAAGCCTCTGCCCAGAAGCTTATGGCAGAACTCGGTTGGAAGCCTGAAGATATTGATTTGCTCATTTATTGTTCTCAGAGCATGGACTACATCTTGCCCGCTACAGCATGTGTGCTGCACGGTAAATTAGGGCTTTCCAAAAATTGCGCTTGTTTTGATATGCAGTTGGGATGTAGTGGCTGGGTGTACGCGGTGAATGTAGCCGCGAATATGATGCAGGGCGGAAGTATAAAGAAAGCTCTTGTACTTACCGGAGAGAATGAGGGAATTGTTGGAGATGAAGGCCGTGCAGAATACGAGGAAAAAGTGATCCCCCTGTTCGGTGAGGCTGGCACGGCAACGGCTATACAGTTTAGGCAGGGAGCGCGTCCCATAGAGACAGATACTTATACGGATGGTAGTGGTTACGAAGCTATTATTCGCCGTGGTGGAGGGTGTAGACATCCGTTTCGTCCGAGTCATCTCTGTTACAAAAAGGATCAATATGGACTTACGCATCGTGCTTTGGACAATGAAATGGATGGCGCCGCTGTCTTCGTTTTTGGAATTTCAGAAGTGCCGCGAGCCATCAAGGGGATCTTGCAGCGGACTGGATTGAGCGTAGATGACGTGGATTACTTTATCTTTCATCAGGCGAATCTTATGATGAATGAGCAGATCCGTAAAAAATGCAAGATTTCTCCGGAGAAGTGCCCGTACTCCTTGCGCGACTTCGGCAATAATTCCTCGGCTTCGATCCCGCTTACCATGGTGACCCAAATTCGCGAACAGCTCATCGGCAAACAGCACCGTAAAATCATTGCCTGCGGTTTCGGTGTTGGTCTCTCTTGGGGTGTGATAAGTTTTGATACTCAATCGTTTGTCGCCCCCCCCTCATTGAAATTTAACGACTTATACACAACATACACATACACATTATGATCGACATGACCCAATTCCTTGCTCAAATGCAAGAAGTACTCGAAATTGAAGACCGTACCCTCAGCCCGGATGAGAAATTCCGTGAACTGCCGGAGTGGTCGTCCCTCGCCTATCTCTCCACCATCGCCATGATTGACGACCAGTATAACGTCATCATCAGCCCGGCGGACTTCCGCGAGCTTCAAACCTTTGGTGATATTGCTCGTGCCCTTGAGAAGAGAAAAGCTTAATTCTTATTCGTCTTTCATGAGCTACAATCCCATGGATCTGACCGGCAAGGTGATCCTCGTCACCGGGGCTTCGTCCGGTATCGGACGCGCCATCGCCGTTGAATGTTCTAAGCTGGGCGCTACCTGCATCCTTACCGCACGCAGCATAGAACGCTTGCATGGAACATTGGCGGCCATGGAAGGAGAGGGACATACCGTCATCTCCGCTGATCTCACCGATACTGCTGCCGTGGTTGCTCTCGTAGAGCAGTTGCCGAAATTAGACGGTGTTTCGCATAATGTTGGAATCAACAATCGAATGTTGTGCAGCTATGCCAAGATGGAATCCATCAGGCAGATGTTTAACATTAATTTTTTCTCAATTGTACAGCTACAAACATTGCTCTTGCAAAAAAGGAGAATGAATAAAAAGTCCTGCATCCTTCTGATGTCTTCACTGGCAACGCGTGTGCAGGATCCGGCAAATGGTTTTTATGCGTGCTCCAAAGCAGCCCTTACGCGGTATATGCACGATTTAGCTTCGGAATTAAGGCCTAAACAAATCCGCTGCAATTCCGTGCATCCCGGAATGGTTGAAACTCCCTTGACGTCCCATGATTTTGGGGAGGACATCATGGAAAAAGATAAAAAGCGTTATATTTACGGTCGCTACGGGCATCCGGAGGAAATTGCCCACTTGGTTGCCTATTTGATGTCTGATGCGGCGGAATGGATAACGAATAGCGAATTTGATATCGGGGGGGGGTATCAACTAGTTGATTATAAATGTGCAGCGGGTGGAAATGCAAGAAAATACCATCTGGCGCAACATTCGGAATTCGTTGCAGCATAGGAGAGGCGTGTGAACCAAATACCAACCGAGTGAGGAAGGACGATGCCAAGCTACAATCCCATGGATTTGACCGGTAAGGTTATTCTTGTCACCGGGGCTTCGTCCGGTATCGGACGCGCCATCGCCATTGAATGTTCCAAGCTGGGCGCTACCTGCATCCTTACCGCACGTAATATGGAACGCTTGCAAGAAACACGGACAGCTATGGGAGGCGAAGGGCATTCCATTATTTCAGCTGATCTCACTGATTCCGGTGCTGTCACTGATCTCGTAGAACAGCTGCCCAAGTTGGACGGAGCGTCACTCAATGCCGGGATGGTTAAGACCATTCTGTGCCGCTACGCGAAAATGGAGAATGTACACGAGTTATTTGATATTCATTACTTTTCCGTTGTTGGATTGGCAACGCTCTTGCTCAAAGGACGGAAATTGGTACAAGGCTCAAGTGTTGTCATGATGTCTTCTATCGATTCTCATCATCACCACCTCGGAAATGGATTTTACGGTGCGGCAAAAGCAGCGTTATCCTATTACACGTTACAACTTTCAAAAGAACTGAAGGAAAAGAGAATTCGCTTCAATTCCGTTCGTCCGGGAATGATTGAGACACCTATGACGACGGTGGATGCAGGAGAGGATCATCTCGAGAAAGACAGGAGACAATACCTTTATGGCCGATACGGTAAGCCGGAGGAAGTGGCGCATCTCGTAGCCTACCTTCTTTCTGATGCCGCCGTGTGGATCACCGGCAGCGAGTTTACCATCGATGGAGGAGTAAGTGTGTAACATCCTTTAGCGTTATGTCAGTCCAGCACATCGCCAACGTTCGTATAGCAGGAGTATCCGCAGCTGTCCCGAAGCGGACGCTTGATATTAAAGAAAGTTCCGCTTTCCCTCATGAAAAAGCAAGAGAGGATTTTGTTCAAAAAGTCGGCATAGAGCGCGTACGTCGTCACGGAGGGAATATGACATGTGCTGATATGTGTCAGAAAGCGGCAGAAGAATTAATGCAGAAATTGGGTTGGGCGCCGGATGAAATAGATCTGCTTGTGTTTAGTGCCCAGTCCCGGGAGTACATTCAACCGGCTACTGCTTGCGTGTTGCATGGCAAAATGGGGCTTTCTTCCAAATGCGCGTGTTTTGATATAGCGCTCGGGTGCTCTGGCTGGGTGTATGGTTTAGCTGTTGTTGCGGGACTCATTCGAGGCGGCGGCTTCCAAAAGGCTTTACTGCTCTGCGGTGACTCCGAGCCAACCGGCGAAGAGCACCCTACACGTGCCGACTTGCCTATATTTGGTGACGCTGGTACGGCTACAGCTTTTGTCTTTGACCAGGATGCTCCTGAAATAGTGGCTGAAATGTGCACCGATGGTACAGGTTATGAGGCTATCATCTTCAGAAGCGGAGGCATGCGGCAACCCGTAACTGCCGAGGACCTAGAATACCGGGTAGATCCATTCGGTCACAAGCATCGGGGCATCGATATGGAAATGGATGGTGTTTCTGTGTTCTTGTTCGCCATTGCCCGGGCAACCCAAGCCGTCAAAGCGATGCTCCAACGTACGGCGAGCCGTGTTGATTTGATCGACTATTTTCTCTTCCATCAAGCCAACAAGATGATCAATGAGCAAATCCGCAGAAAGTGCAAAATCCCTGTGGAAAAATGTCCCCTCTCGTTACAGGATTTCGGCAATACGAACTCCGGTACCATTCCGCTCACCATGGTTACCCGAATCCGCGAACAGCTTATGGAATCCTCCTCTCGCAAAATCATTGCTTGCGGTTTCGGCGTAGGACTATCCTGGGGTGCTGTGAGTTTTGAAACGCGCCGTCTTGTAATTCCACCTCTTATTGAAATGTGAGCCTTATCATGTTGCTCACAGGGGGGCATCCATTCGTAAAGTTATTTTTCCCTCAATAACCTTCCGAATATTGACCCCTTTTCCCATGAGCGAAGATCCGAATCGTCAATCGTTGGCCGTAAATAATCAATGGTTTATGCTGCATTGTACGACGATAACCGCCTGGAGGGATCGCTCTTTTTTGGGGGCAAATGGGAGGAATAGGAATTGTCGTTTTTCCATGGTTGACACGCTTTTTATTGCGTGGTACCGTGCAGCAGAAGATTTCATCACAGCAGTTCAATGTTTTATTGATATGAAAATTTCTCCATATTGGGAACGCCGGGTTCATAAGATGGCAGGGATGACATTCCTCGTCCGCGCGTTTTCTTTCCGCTCCGCCCAGGAGGCGCATGAGCGTATGCTTGCCAAGTTGCAACTGCTCGCTGATTTTTTATGGCTCTTCTCACCATGGAGAGGATTCGCTCCCTCGTTTCCGTCGTTCTTTGCGTGAGCTTGATGAGCAGAACAATGCGGAATCTTACAGCGTTGTTACCACCGAGCAGATATTGCAGTGCATGGATGAGCAAAATATCATCACTCGCAACCGCTATGGTGTCCAAGTGCTCAATACCTCCAGTCTCTGTATCTTGGATGTTGATTCTTTTCTTCGCCCGCGGAAGCAGCGCCTACTTGTCCTTTTCGATGGAGGTATGAGCGCCGAGTCTTGTTTGTTGGCAGCTGCACGCAGTCTGGTCGCACGGGACGAGCGGCTTGGCTTGCGCGTGTATCGTACAGCTCGCGGGTGGTGGATCATTGTCGGCGGTCGTTCGTTCGCGCCGGATGATGGCAGTAGCGTCCCCCTGCAATCTGCTTTGCAGGTGGATCCCCTCTACGCACGCCTCTGCATCTCTCAGAAATGTTGGTGAGCACGGCTCATCCCAAAGCCTTATCGTTTGGGTATGCCCTGCGTCTACCCTGAGCCGGCTGAGAGTGGTGAATTGACTCTGGACGCTGACCGTTGGATTCGACTATACGAGGAAAAGTCTGCCCATGTTGCCGTGTGCCACCTTGTGGATTTCTTTGGCGAAGATTTTTCTTCTTCTATGCTGGATTTGCACGATGAGACGACTCGAGCTCACCATCTGGATTTGCCGCTTGGTTAGTCCATCATTCTAACTGGGATTGAACATTCGTGCTCCGGGGTCGCATCTCACTCCTCGGCATGAATACGAATCCCTCGACCTGTGTTTACCGCGATGGCCATTATGTGCTGCCGCCGTTACCTTATGATCCGGCGGCGCTTGAGCCGCTGCTGGATGAGCAAACGGTGTTGCTGCACCACGATAAGCATCACGCGGCCTACGTGGCCGGAGCCAATGAAGCGGCAGAACTCCTGCGCCGTGTGCAAAATGGCGATTTGCCCCCTTCTGCCGCGCCAGATGCTACTGAACGCTTGGCTTTCAACCTCGGTGGTCACATCTTGCATTGCCTGTACTGGGAGAGTATGACCCCTGAGGATGGCGAGCAACCCATGGGCGATTTGGCAGATGCTCTCAACCGTTCTTTCGGCAGTATAGAGGGTTTTCAAAGGGTGTTTCGCGCCGTCACATTAGCGGTGCAGGGGAGCGGTTGGGGTGTGTTGGGAGTGGACCCTGCCAGTGGCCTGTTGCGTATCTTTGGCATTTGCCGCCATCATGACGCTCTCATTCCCGGTTTCCTTCCTATCCTCGCATGCGATGTGTGGGAACATGCTTATTACTTGCGCTACCACAATAATCGCGCCGACTACATCGATTCCTTCCTGTCCCATATCGATTGGGAACACACTCATCAACGTCTAACCGCAATTTGCCATGAATCATGATACTAATACACACACGACGGGCCGCGTGGTCACCAACTCCTGGCTGGTGGCTCTGCTGGCGATCGCTGAACTCGTGCTGGGCTTCGTGCTGCTAAGTTTCCCCTATATCATGGGAGCTTCTGCGGTGTGGGTGGCCGGGTTTGTTCTGCTGGTGGTAGCGCTTATGCGCTTCATTCAGGTGTTCACCCGCCCGGGGTATCGCATCTGGAATCTCCTTGCCACGCTCATTTACGCTTGCTTGGGCATCACCTTCATCATGCGTACCGAAGTCTCGTTGAGCGCCATCACGCTCGTCATCGGCATTGCCCTGCTGGTCGGTGGCGTGTTGCGACTCGCTGTCGCATTCTCGTTGCGCTCGGAGACAGGAAATGCCTGGCGTTTTATCAATGCCATAATTTCCATCATCCTCGGCGCTTTTGTCACGTGGAGTTGGCCGGAAAGCTCTTTCTGGCTCCTCGGTACTGTCATTGCTGTCGAGATGATATTCTCCGGCTGGACTCTCCTCTTCCTCGCCCTCGCCCCGCGCAGGGAGGAGCTCCCCAACCATTCTTAATTTTCCTGGACATAAATGCACCGAAATGCTCGACCGACGCTAAAGCCCGGTCGAGCATTTCATTTTCGCTCTCTGCGGCCTGCCTGTTTGGCTGTTCTAATTTTTCCTGGCGACCTGTTTGCTCTTGATTTGTAGGAGTGCAAAACGTATAATGACCCGCGTGAGTGAGCTGAAGGATGCAGCCTTGCGCGCATACCGTGCCATGTGTACGGCTCGTGCGTTTGATACAAAAGTTTCCGCCCTCTACAAGGCCGGCAAGATCTTCGGCGGGGTGTTCCTGGGGCGGGGACACGAGGCTATCGCCGCTTGTGAAGCTGTATTCCTCCAAAAGGGCCGCGATGTGTACAATCCCTTCATCCGCGAGATGGCCGGTCGCTGTGCTTGGAGCGATGACGCTGTGTTGGAGTCGGCACGCTCGTATTTTGGCAGCGCCCTGGGTTGCATGGGTGGCAAGGATGGCAATGTCCACTGGGGACAGCCGTTGCAGGGGGTGCCCGCTCCCGTTTCTCATTTGGGGGCCATGGTGGGTGTGGTTGCCGGGATGATGCTCGCCAAGCGTTTTCGTGGCGAGAAGGCTTGCGTGGGTGTGGCCTGCATCGGTGATGGCACCACCTCCGTGGGCGCTGCGCATGAGGCTTGCAACCTGATTGCCGTGCAAAAATTGCCGGTGGTGGTGGTGGTGAGTAATAATTTGTTCGCTTATTCCACGCCCAATGCGCAGGAGTTTGCCTGCGCTTCCCTGTGCGATCGCGGACGCGGTTACGGAATGGCTACGCACGAGTGCGATGGCACGGATTTTCTGCAAACGCTCGCTACGATGCAGTGCGCCATTGCGGCGGCGCGCGCCGGTGAAGGCCCTCAGTGGGTGGTGGCCACCACGCTGCGCATGTGCGGTCATGGCGAGCACGATGATGCCTCCTACATTCCCGATTCACTGCGCCAGGCCTATGCTGATCGCGATCCTCTCGCGGTTGCTCGTCGCCAACTCATTGAGAAAGGGTGGCTTTCTGACCAGCACGACGAGGAGTTGAATGCCCATATTCGTGACGAGGTGCAACGCGCTGTGGCTCAAGCGCAGCGTGAACCTGTTCCCGACCCGCAGTCTTTAGATTGGAACTCTGTTTCGTGGAAACCTGTTCGAGCATGAGTGTGACTTACATAGATGCGATTCACCGCGCGCTGGAAGAACTGCTGCAGGAGGATGATCGCGTGTTCCTGTACGGCGAGGACATTGCAGGCACGTTCGGTGGCGCTTTCAAAGCGACCAAGGGTCTGGCGGAGAAGTTCCCGGAGCGGGTGCTGAACACGCCCATTGCCGAGGACGCTATCATGAGCGTGGCCATTGGTGCGGCCCTCGGAGGGATGAAGCCCGTCGTGGAGATGCAGTTTGCGGATTTCGGCACACTCGGCCTCAACCAGATGGGCAATAACGCCGGCGCCCACTTCTTCCGCACCGGGGTGCCGGTCAATATCACCATGCGTATGCCCTGTGGCGGCACGCCCGGCGGCGGCCCCTTCCACAGTCAGTCCGTGGAGGCTCTCTTTGCGCATTACCCGGGGGTGCATGTGTTCACTCCCGCCACGGTATCCGATGCTTATCACATGCTCAAGCAGGCAGTGCAGATCCCCGATCCGGTGGTATTCATGGAGCACAAATTCCTCTATCGCTGGCTCAAAGCCGACTCGTGGGAAGAGTCTGATCCCTTGCCCATCGGTTCCGCTCGCATTGCGCGGGAAGGCGAGCACGCCACCGTTGTCGCTTTCTCTGCCATGGTGCCGGAGGCTCTCAAGGCTGCTCAGGATCTTGCCGAGCAGAGCGGCTACGAACTCGAGGTGGTGGATCTCCGTTCGGTCAAACCCCTGGACATGGATACCATCCTTGCTTCGGTCGCGCGTACCGGTCGCATGCTGGTGGTGAGCGAGGATTTCCCGTGGGGTGGCGTAGCGGCGGAAGTGGTCTCCCGCGTGGTGGCCGGGGGCATGCACCTGCTGGATGCGCCGCCGCTACGGCTCACGTCCAAGGAAAGTCCCATTCCCTACCATCCGGAGCTTTGGAAGGCGCACCGCCCGAATGCGGCTTCCATCGCTGATGCCGCGCGTTATCTTATCTCCCTCTAATACCTGCCATGCCACACGTTCCCATTCTCATGCCCCAGCTTGGGGAATCCATCACGGAAGCGACGATTATGCAGTTGCTTGTTCATCCGGGCGATATTTTGCAGGCTGACCAGGAGGTAATGGAGGTGGAGACCAATAAGGCGGTGATGGGCGTTACCACATCCTGTGCCGGTACAGTTGTGTCCCTGGATGTGGCGGAGGGCGAGGTGGTGCCCGTGGGCGCCATACTCGGGATTGTGGAGGCAACGGTGGAGGAGATTGAACGTTCCGGCGCTCAGGTGCTTTCCGAATCCGGGCAGACCCGGGAAGAAAATCCCTCCGCCGAAAAAAAATCCCCCGCCGATGCAGGCGCTCATTTTCGTACCGAAGGAGAATACCGCGAAACATCCGCCGTCCCTCGCAACTCCGGACATGGTTTGCCGGTTCCCATCGGGGTTCGCGGGGCGCATTACCTCTCCCCTCGCATTCGAGCCCGCATGGATGAGCTGGGCATTACGGAGGCCGATATGGCTTATATTGTCGGCACCGGGGCAGGGGGGCGCATCACGATCTCCGACTTCGAAAAGTTTTTGGAATACGTGGACGGCTGGCCCTCACGCCAGGCGAGCCCCATGCGCCGCAGTGTGGCCGACAGCATGCAGCGCACATGGCGCCGCCCCATCGCCAGTTCAGGTCGTCCGGTGTTGATGGCTCCCATCATCCTGCACCGCAAGAAGCACCCGCGCCGCCCGGGCTACACGCTCTACTTTGTCCGTGCGCTGGCCTTGGCGTTGGCTGAGGCGCCGGAATGCGCGGGTTACATGGTGGGCGGTCGTATCCTCACTCCGAAGCGCATCGACTTGGGCGTCGCGGTGCAGGTGACGGATGGTGTGTTGGTGCCGGTGATGCGCAGTGTGAATGAACACACGCTGGATGAATCCATCGACGAGTTCAACAAAATCGTGGAGCAGGCGCGCAGTCGCCGTCTGGATGATGTTTACAAGGGCGGCGGCATTGCCACTGTCACCAATTTTGGCGGTTTTGGTCTCACCTTCGGAACGCCCATGCCTCTGCCCAGCGAGAGTCTTATCCTCGGGGTGGGCGCGGTGCAGAAGGTGCCGGTGTGGAGCGATGAAGTTCAATGCTTTATCCCGGTGGAGCAAGCCAATATTACAGCCTCTTTCGATCACCGCGTGGTGGATGGTGGCGACATCGGACGTCTCATGCAGCGCATTGCCTACTACCTGGAGCATCCGGAACTCCTGTAGTTTCCTTCCTTCCCACCCTCCATCGTACACTATCCCTGCTCATTTGGAGTAGCATGTGTCTAATATGACGCCCCCTACGTTTTGAGGCACCAAGCTTTCGGGAGTTCTCTTTCCTCGTTTTGAGGCCCCTTCGGTGACTTTATTTTTGAGGCAATGCGACTTCCCAAAAATTGCTTGCTCCGTGGGTGTGTTTATGCTAGCATGACTGCATGAAGATTGCTACTTGTCTCCGACGCAAGCTTGGGTTCACTTTGTTGGAGCTCATTGTTGTCATAGCAATTCTCGGCACGCTCATGGGTATAGCCTACCCGACAATTATGGGTGTGCAGGAAAATGCTCGCATTGCGTCTTCCGCCAAGGTATGTGCAGATGTGGTGGCCGGCGTTTCCGGTTTCAAACAGGATCATAACGGTATCTTGCCTTATTATCCCAAAAAGGTGAAGCCCGATAAGAACGACCAGATTTACCTGTCAACCTTGCCTGGCAAAGATGCCGGCATGTTGGGTATTCTCACCGGTTATGAGGATGCTAGTACGAAGCTCAACATCAATAATGAACCGTACATGAAGCCATCGCGTGCCGAGAGCGCACGCGACGGGCTTTTCAGCGGGGAGACTGGGAAACTTGGTCTTTACGATCCTTGGGGAAAACCTTATTATGTCGTGATATGCGAGACGGAAGAGGGCTGCATTGATCCTTTCACGGATGTCCGTATCGGACGGGAGAATTGTCTGGTGTATGGACTCGGCCCGGATTCAGATGGTATTGCTCCTGCCCATGTTGACAAACCCCGAACGTCTCGTGGTAAAACGGGCAAATCGAAGTCGAAGGCCGGAAAGAAGGAGAAGAAAGAGAAGAAGGAGAAGAAAAAGAAGATGAGCAAAGCAGAGGCAAAAAAAGCTCAACAAGCCGCTAAAGCTGCTTTCGAAGAAGCCATTCTTGACAACATATACTCATGGAAGAAAGCAGTGAAAAAATGACGCAACCGGTTGTTACGGATGATGTCCGCATCACGGAAACTCGTCCCCTTATTCCCCCGGCGATTCTCATTCAAGATTTTCCTGTAGGGCACGAAGCATCGCGTGTCGTGTACAATGCGCGTGAAGATTACGGGCGCATCTTGCATGGAGAGGATGATCGGCTGGCAGTGGTTGTTGGTCCGTGCTCCATACACGACACGGCAGCCGCGCTCGATTACGCCGAGCATCTGGCAGAAGTGATGCCCCAGTATGAGGAGGATTTGCTGCTTATCATGCGCGTCTATTTTGAAAAGCCTCGTACTACGGTGGGGTGGAAAGGACTTATCAATGATCCTTTTATGGACGGCACGTATAATGTGAACAGTGGTTTACGAATGGCGCGTGGATTGCTGCTGCGCTTGGCGGAGATGAAAGTGCCGGCCGCCACAGAGTTTTTGGATGTCATTACCCCGCAGTACATCAGCGATTTGATCGCCTGGGGGGCGATTGGAGCGCGCACGACGGAAAGCCAGGTGCATCGCGAGTTGGCCAGTGGCCTTTCCATGCCCATCGGTTTTAAGAATGGTACGACAGGTAGTGTGCAGATTGCGGTGGATGGGATGGTTTCTGCGGCTCATCCGCATTGTTTCCTCTCAGTTACGAAACAGGGCCTCTCCGCTATCGTATCCACCATGGGCAATCCGTTCTGTCACGTGATACTCCGCGGTTCCACTCAGGGACCCAATTACAGCAAGGAGCATGTGGCTAAAGCTTGGGCGGCTCAGCAAAAGGTCGGTATTTCCAACCGCATGATGATTGACTGCTCACATGGCAATAGCCACAAAAAATGGCAAGAGCAGCTTACCGTAGCTCAGGATGTAGCCGCTCAGCTCGCTGCAGGTGATCAGCATATTGGGGCGGTGATGGTGGAGAGTAATCTGCTGCCCGGCAATCAGTCGTGTGATGGAAAATCTCCGTTGCAATACGGCGTGAGCATCACAGACGCTTGCGTGGGTTGGGATGGAACTGTGGAGATTCTCGATACGCTCGCCAAAGGAGTGCAGGAGCGCCGTAGACACGCGTAATTCACGCAGTGAGTTCTTGCAGCAGCCGGGTGACTGGCAGCCCAATCACGTTGTCGATATCCCCCTGCACATCGGCTACAATCAATTCACTTTTTTCCTGCATGGCGTAGGCGCCCGCTTTGTCCAGCACTGGCACCTCTGCAAGATAGCGGTCAATATCGCTCTCACTCATGGAACGGAAAGTAACGTGGCTGGTTACGGCAAAGTCGCGCCGCTTTCCATTGGGAAACAGGATCGCCACGGCAGTGCATACGCTGTGGGTGCGTCCTTGAAGCTCGGCGAGCATGCGGTGTGCGTCCGCCATGTCAGTCGGCTTGCCTAATGGTTTCCCGTCCAGGAACACGAGCGTATCGGCCCCGATAATCGTATGGTCATGGAAGTCTTTTGCCACTGCTTCTGCTTTGGCAAAAGCATTTCGCGCGCAGAGTTGCTCAGGGGGCAGCGCCGCATGATTCTCCTCCTTGGCCGGGCGACTGAGGACGCAGAAATTCAGTTTCGTACGCTGCAGGAGGTCGCGCCGACGCGGGGATTGGGATGCCAGAATTAGCATGCATCCCCCTTTTCCGGACTCATGCGTCCGAGTACGCGGCGACGCACGTCATCACTCAGTTCGTGGATGCGCTGAATCGTCGTACCTTTCATCTGTTCCGCGCGGGCACGGCAGATGTCGCGATCTTCACGGCTGGCAAACTCCAGTCCAACCAGCGCACGCCCCACCGATTCGCCTGAATAGCGGTAGTTGAAATAGCACAGGTTAGCGTATTCGCCCATTGCCCGCATAAATTCCAGGAAAGCTCCCGGACGTTCCGGAAACTCAATGACAAAAAAGACGGGATGACTCAGGTGCACGCGGTCGTAGGATATCATGCGGAAGACAACGTCTTCGTCGTTGGACACATCCTGCGCCTCCATACCATGCTCACTCAGGCGGCGCTGGATGTCCTCGAACTGTTGCTTGGTACCCAGCACGCCAAAGACCGGGTATTGCAGGTCAGAATTGATGCGACCGAATTGCACATCCATGAGCTGCACCCCGTCGGGAATGTTTTCCAGATAGCGCAATATTTGCCCTCTTTTTGTTTCCATGGGTATGCGCAGATAGCGCAGTTTTCGATTGCTCTCACGAACGCCGGCCCGTCCCGCCACCACGCCGAGCTGAGAGAAGTCCATATTCGCGCCAGAGATAATGACGAGACACTTCTCACCGGGTTGAATGCGTCCTTGATCCCAATCCTGCATCAGTGCGGCAAGCCCCATGGCGCCGGAAGGCTCGGGGGCAACACGCAGGCTGTTCCACACAGCGCGGATAGCCTGACAAACCTCATCGTTGGTGACTGTTACGTAGCCATCCAGCAGTTGGCTGCAGAGCTGGTAAGTATGTTCCCCCGCAATGCGTACGGCCGTGCCATCGCAGAACACGTCCACATAAGAAAGCTCGCGGCGTTCGCCACTTTCTACCGCCAGCTTCATGGAAGCCTGGTCCACGCCTTCCACGCCGATGCAGCGGCACCCCGGCCAAAATTTTTTGAACCAGCAGGCGCACGCCGAGGCCAATCCGCCGCCTCCTATCTGCAAGTAGACGCGGTCAAAGGGACCCGTACCACTCATGACAACTTCATCTGCCAGCGTGCCCTGTCCTCCCATGGTGGTCAAATCATCGTAGGGATGAACAAAGGTGAGCCCCCTCTGTTCAGCAAATTCGTGCGCAGCAGCTGAGGCCGCATCGTATGAATCTCCCGTCAAAATGATTTGCGCGTGCTCGCCGCCGTGCATGCGCACGGCATTTTGCTTGACGATGGGTGTGGAGCGAGGCATGAAGATATGCGCCATGCAACCCAATTTCGCCGCTGCCAGGGCCACTCCCTGTCCATGGTTGCCGGCACTGGCCGCCACGACGCCGTTGGCTCGCTGCTCCGGGGTGAGTTTCGCCATGCAGTTGTATGCGCCACGCCATTTGTAAGCCTTGATGGGTCCCAAATCCTCACGTTTTGCGTACACATTGGCATCAATGCCTGGCAGGTTGAGACGCTGCAGCGGGGTTGCTTCACCCACGGCATACACGCGTTCACGCGCCTCCAAAATCTCGTCAAAGAGCTTATCACACACGTCCTTCATGACTTATATGTTCGCTGCGCCTATTGTATGCATCCTATCGCCTTTTGCAAGTACGAATTAGCAGGTAATGATGCGCAAAGCCAGTTCAAGAGCGCGGGCAGTGACGATTTTTCGAAACTCGTTACGGCTGAGTCCGGGGAGTGACAAAGTGACAGCCTGTGCTTTTTCCCGCGCTTTCACGGCAATGCATACGGTGCCCACAGGCGGTTCATCCATCGCAGCCGTGGGACCAGCGTTGCCGGAGACGGCAATTGCCAGGTCGGCCTTTGCCAGCTTGCGCGCCCCGTCCGCCATGGATAGCACCACTGGCTCACTCACCACGCTGTGTTGGGCAATGAGTGCCGCAGGCACATTGAGCAGGCGTTGTTTGGCCTCGTTGCTGTAAGTGACCCAGCCGTAGCGAAAGGCCTGCGAGGCGCCGGGGATGTCGGTGATGGCAGCAGCAATGAGACCTCCCGTGCAGCTCTCCGCCGTGGCGATAGTAAGTGATTGTTGCGTGAGCGCTTTGACAAGTTTTTCAGCTATGGGCTGGGCAGACATGACAGTGGAGAAGAGACCTTGGGTTACTCCGGCAGCAGCACACAGACGGTGGCAAAGGCGGCGATGCCTTCACCGCGTCCGATGCTCCCCAGCTTTTCATTGGTGGTCGCCTTGATGCCGATGCTCGCCGGTGCAACACCGAGTATATGTGAAAGCGCGTCTTTCATGGCGGGTACGTGAGGCAGGATGCGCGGCGCTTCGGCAATGAGCGTGCAGTCGGCGTTTCCAACTTTCCCTCCCTTTGCGCGCAGCAATTCTACGGCTTTTTCCACGATGCGCAGTGAGCAGATGCCAGCGCATGCCGGGTCCGTGGGCGGGAACCAGTGGCCGATGTCCGGTTCGCCGATGGAGCCGAGTATGGCGTCTGCCAGCGCGTGGCAGAGCACATCGGCATCGCTGTGACCATCCAGCCCACGGGTATCGTGCACGCGCACGCCCCCGAGCACGAGCGGACGTGGAGCCGTGGAGAAGCGGTGAATATCGTAACCGAATCCGACAAGAGGTATCATGGTGTGTGTGGTCAGGTGAGGTTTAGTGGGCATCCAGCCAGTTGGAAGCGCGACCGGTTTCCACGAGGAGAGGCACTCCTCCGGGCAAGGGAAGAGCCGTCTGCATGGCGTTGACAATGGCTGGGACGAGTTCTTCTGCTTCATCATCGCAGAGGTCGAAGAGAAGTTCATCGTGGATCTGCATGATCATGCGCGTCCGGTAGGAACGTAACAGCTCTGCCACGCGAATCATGGCCAACTTGATCATATCCGCCGCGGTGCCTTGAATAGGCGTGTTGATGGCATTGCGCTCTGCTGCAGCTCGCAGGTTAAAGTTGCTCGCAGCGAGATCCGGCAAGTAGCGGCGGCGGCCACATAGCGTTTCAGCGTAGCCATTCTTTCGGGCTTGTTCCGTGAGTTCCTCCATGCAGGTTTTTACCCGTGGAAATTGGGTGAAATAGCTGTTGATGAGTTCAGCGGCTTCGGTACGCGCGCAGTTGAGTCGCTGGGCGAGTCCAAAGGCGGAGATGCCGTAGATAATGCCAAAGTTGACGGTTTTGGCTTTGCGGCGCATGTCGGAGGTCACTTCCTCGCGTGGCACGCCGTAAATGCGGGCTGCAGTTTCAGCATGGATGTCTCGTCCGTGGGTGAAGGCGGAGACGAGCGCCGGATCACCGGAGAGAGCTGCCATGATGCGCAATTCCACCTGCGAGTAATCGGCAGAGAGGATGCTCCACCCCTCGCCGCGAGCCACAAAAGCTCGCCGGATGAATCGGCCGGAGTCAGAGCGCACGGGGATATTCTGCAAGTTCGGAGATTGGGATGCAAGTCGACCAGTGGCGGTCACCATTTGCAGGAGGTTGGAGTGAATGCGTCCATCAACGGGAGAGATGAAGCGTGGCAAGGCGTCAATGTAGGTGCTCTTCAATTTAGAGAGTTCACGAAATTCCAAAATGTCACCCACGATAGGCGAGAGGGGCTCCAGACGCCGCAGGGTCTCCTCATCCGTCACATATTGACCCGTCCGAGTCTTCTTGGGCTTAGCCAGCAATTTCATGTCGTTGAAGAGAAGATCCCCCACTTGCTGAGGGGAGTTTAAGTTGATGGGACGCCCAACGATAGAGTCCACGCGCAGGCAAATATCGCTGATGCGAGCAGCCATTTCATCTGCGCTCTGTTGCAGCAAGGAGGGTTCCAGGCGCATGCCCTCAAGCTCAATGTCCGTCAGCACCGGGATAAGCGGAAACTCCACGTGCTCCATAAGTTCCGTGAGCCCGTGCTGTGCTAAATCTGACGCCAGGACGTCTGCCAGGCGCAACGTCACATCCGCGTCCTCCGCTCCGTATTCGGCGATCTTGGACAGGGGAACAGAGCTTGTATCACAGTTCTCCCCTGCCATCTCCTCAAGTCGTATCGTGCGGTACCCGAGCAGAGTGGCGGCCATATCGTCCATGTTGTGCCGCAGTTGCGGGTACAACGCGCTATGCGCCAGCATGGCATCAAAAAAAGGCCCTCGCACTTGCATCCCGGCGTGCCGCAGGACGCTCAGGTCGAACTTGAGATTCAGTCCTACCTTGAGCGCCTCGCTGGCAAAGGCCGCAGCAAAGTCCTGGACGTCCTGCGGGGTGTCGATGCTTGCGTAATAGGCTTCATGTGGGGTGATGCAGAATGATATGCCAATAAGGCGATCTTTCAGTGGATCCAATCCCGTAGTCTCGGTATCAAAAGCCCAGCGGGGAGCGGCAGCCAGTTGCTCTGCCAAAGCTCGGCGTTGTTGGGCTGTGGTGAGGGTGTGGTATGTATGCGGAATCGTGCCTATGTCGCTGAGCTGTGGCGTTGAGAAGAGATTCGGTTGCAAAAGGTCGTCTTCATCGGTTGCTTGTTGAGGCGGATCTGGCGGGGAATCCGTATCTGAAAGCTTCAGCCTCTTGATGAGTCCGCGAAATTCGAGCTTATCGAAGAGCGTGCGCAGGGCCGCTCGGTCGATTTCTCGGCGCTCGCATTCCTCAGGCGTACAGGGCAGGGGTGCGTCCCGTCGTATGGTTGCCAGATCGTACGATAGGCGAGCTGAGTCGGCATTCTGTTCGATTTTTTCACGTAATTTCCCCTTGATTTCTGCCGTACGCGCAAGCAGATTTTCGACGCTCCCAAACTGGGCGATAAGCTTGCGTGCCGTCACGGCTCCCACCCCCGGTACTCCCGGTATGTTGTCGGACGCATCACCCATCAACGCGAGTATATCGATAATTTGCGTCGGTGTTGAGATTCCCCACTCCTCGCAAAATGCCGTGCTGTCGAGGGTTTCAAACTCATTCCCCTTCTTTCCGGGTTTGAGCAGCGAGCAGTGAGAGGATATGAGCTGCCCCAAGTCCTTGTCGGCCGATACCATGAAGGCTCGCATGTCCCCATTCCTTTCGTCCACCTGCCGTGTGAACGTGCCAATCAAATCATCCGCCTCATATCCCGCTATACGTGCCACCGGGATTCGCATAGCTTCCAATAACTCCAAGAGCAGTGGGATGGAGTCGCGCAGCTCCTGCGGCATCGCCTGCCGATTTGCCTTGTAGGCCGCATACTTCTCATGTCGGAACGTCGGCCCACTCGGATCCAGACACACGACAATGTGACTTGGCGCTCCTTTGTCCAGCAATGCCAGTAGTGTGTTGGTAAATCCGAACACTGCAGACGTGTTTAGCCCGCTTGCTGTGCGCATGGGCGCGTTGAACAACGCATAAAATGCGCGGTAGAGCAAAGCCATGCCGTCCAGGATGTACAGCGTCTTCATCCCGAGCATGATAGCATTCTTGCGCCGGATAATCAAGGCCAACGCGCGGCCTCGCGGCAACCGTTGGATAAAGTAGAACAGCAGGCAAAGAGGTTCTGTCTGTTACTGTGCATCTGAGGATTTCGCGCTTCAGGCGCGCGAAATTGCCGAATGAAATTGTGGAGATAAGCAGTCGCTCACGCTCCTTAATTTCAGCGACCGATTTTTCTTGGGTCAGACACGTCTCTGTGCTATATTTTCTATGTAACGATTGTGCGTGCCATGACCGATCTTGTACCCAGAATCATTGTTTCCACCGTGCTGGCGCTGCTGGTGGCCGCGGTTATCCACTTCGATGTGAGGCTTCTCTACGAGCGCAGCAGGGCCCTGTGCGACCCGTCGCCATCCGTCCCTCGCATGCTGGTGAAGGCCGATTACAACTGGCACGGCTATTTCGACATCGACACCGATGCGATACGTCTCGGCGTTTCTCCCCTGATCGGGCGATCCATCTGGTGGGAAAAGGACGATTGGCAAAAGCTCATCAATAAGCGCGCTGAATCCGCCGCCGCCCTGCAGCCTTTCGAAGAGCGTCCGGCTCCTCCCCCTGAGATAACGAAGGCTTGCTGCTTTCATCCCGGACAGGAACTGCCGGTTGCTGTTTTCTGGCGAGAAGGGGAGGATGGGATGCACACCATCAGCCGCATCGAGGCGCGCGGCAGCTCCGAGGATGTCCCACGCGAGGGAGAGTTGCGCACGCGCGGCGAGTTGTACGCGGATTCGACCTACGGATACGTGGGTTCCGTGCGTCGCGGGGAGCAGCTCATCCCCGCCCCGTTCGCCAATGTCTTTATCGAAACTTACTACGTTGATGGAAGCGTACAGTTCCACCCGACGCGAAGCGAGAGGAAACTGCTGCGCCGGTGGGGCCATGGACACTCCGATCCGGATTACGTGATGGAAGTCCTGCTCCCCCCGGGGAAATCTCCTGTGGCGAGGCAAATCTTTATCAATGGCCACCCCTATGAAGAGGGATTGGAGTACATGCGTCGCGGAGAATTTCCCCCTCATCGCCCGCTGAAAAAAGCATCACCAGCCGAGTCAAAACGCTGAAATCAACCGACATCGCTCGTCCTGAAGCTCTCGGGAAAGATGCGTGGGGATGAAGTGGGAAAAGTAGAAGGAAACTCCCCAGCCGTTCGATGTTTGTTTCCAAACAGCATCCATCCAGAGAAAAAGCGATCCCAACAGGCAGTTCTCGGCGCTTCATGCAACACAAATTTATTGATAACTTGCGATTGATGATTTGTAAAGCCAGCGCGCTAGGCGCGGGGTGCGCAGCAAAATTTTCGAGGGTAATGATCACCCGTCTGTTTCCGAACGTGAAAACCGCAATGGTCGTACATTCCGCGGTGCGGATTGTTGAAAAAAAGCAACCCGCCCATGATGTTGAAGTCATGGACGGGTGCGAAACACAGTACGCAGCTGGGAGATGATCAGAAGTTGTAGCTGACGCCGGCGCGAATCCCGTGGTAGATTTGGCTGTCAAGCTTCTTTCCGTTTACCGGGTAGGGACCATGGTAGAAGCTGGGGCGCGTCGGACGAGCCGTGTTGCCGGAAAATTGGTAGGCAACGAAGAGGCCAAAGCGATCATTAATTGCGTAGTTGAATCCTACTTCGGCGGAGTAGGCAAAACCGTACGCCGAGGTGTGAACACGTCTGTCAAAGTCGGTTTTCTTGTACGCTTCATTGCCGGAATAGATGTCCTGCACCGTCTGTTTGGCTTTGACGCTTTCGTTGGCAACGCCGAGATTGACCCCCACAAAACCACTGAACTTGTCGTTCAATGCGGTGGTGAAGCGGTAACCGGGCATCAATGTGAAGAGATTCACGTGGAAGCGGTCATCGCTGTCGACGTAGAACTCAGTTTTGCTGCCGGTGCCATAACCGAAGCGCAGAGTGAAGGCGTGGTGCTCATTGAGGTTATAGACACCAGTGATATCGGTCGTAATGAGGTTAACCTTGGGAGCCTCCTCGCCTGACGCGCCTTGGTGGCCGTCGGAGTTAATGATCATCTTGGGTTCTATCGCTCTTCCGGCAAAAGCATAGCCCGCGCTTAATTCAACTGTCCACGGACTCACAGCTTGCTTCTGCACGAGAGCAGGGCCGGGAATGGGAGAGGTGGCAATGGGAGTTGGTTGACCGGCCGCGGCAAGAGGTGCAGCCATGAGAGCAAATAACGCAACTGCTTGACTATAAGCAGATTTTGTTATCGGGGGGGGTAACAAGTACTTGATGTTTAGTCATATAAGTAAGCGCCGTTGTTTTGCGGCGGGATCATGCTATCAGGGAGGGCCTATGATGTCAACCCCTTTTCTGAAAAAAATGCGTTTGGAAACCGCGTTGCAGGGGCGTCGCGAGGCCGTTGCAGGGGCGTTGCAAGGACTAGGAAAGGAGTTGTTCCTCTCCGTCCATTCTGAAACACGTCTGCTATCTCGAAAACCCTGCGCAAGGCGCACACACGGTTTGCGCTGACCTCGTCAGAAGGCGACCTTGTAGCCCACGGCGGCGTTCAGACTTGACCAGCCTTCGCGGTACTCGAACGAGGCGTCCATGAAGATGCTCCCGTTGCTGCTCCCCAGCGGGATGGTCAACCCGGCGCCCGCTTCCACCCCTACGGCTCCCACTTCCGCGCTCTCCACCTCGGCCCCTATCCCGGTGCCGATGATGCTCGTCCTCGCCTTGCCGGAGCGGTCTCCCACATCGGCTTTCAACAACACTCGCGCCTCAAAGATGGAGTCGCGCTTGAAGGCGTTTTCGCTCACCACGCACTGGAGCCGCACGCCCATGCCCAAAGTGAGGAGATCCTGGTCGATGTCATCCACCCTCAAGCCCGCATCGCTGCCCGTCTCCGTGTAGCCCTTGAGCCCCACGTGCCGGTACTCCACATTCATGACAGGCTGCAGCGCGACGCTTCCCCGCTCATTCATCAGTCGGGTGTAGCCTAATTCGTACAGGGCGCCCAAGGTGTTGCCCTCGGTGGAGCCATGCGTTCTGTAGCTGCCGCCGCCGTAGTTTACCGTGCGGTTCAGGTTGACGTACGCCATACCGCATTGCCTCAAAAATAAAGTCACCGAAGGGTCGCCAAAAACGAGCAAAGAGAATTTCCTGAATGCTTGATGCCTCAAAAATAAAGGGTTAATATCAAACATATGATACTTAAAATGAGTAAACAAGCAAGAATAGAGTATGATGGGGAAATTCGACGGCTTCGCCGCAGGATGAAGAAAGGAAGTATACGCGGCAGGATATAGTGGAGGCGTTTTCAACGCTGGCGCAGAGTCATTTCTTGCTGAATCACGGGCGGTACAATATGCCGCAGGAGGCGCATGAGAGCATTGAGTATGTGCAGAAGAAGCTGGCGGATGCGCAGCATTTGGTGGCGATATCGAGGGCGTGGGATGCGTTTGCGAAGAGCAAGGAGGGGCGGGAGTTTATCAAGAGGGAGGGTGCGACGCTGGAGAAGCTGATGGAGGAGAGCGGGGCGAGCGTGGCGGGGCATTACGCGGCGGCGAAGTTGGATGCGACGGTTTTCGAGGCGGTGCGTGAGGCGTATGAGGAGGGGAGTAGTATCACGCGGGCGGCGGAGGTGCTGGAGGAGTATGCGAAGGAGCAAGAAGATTTACGATTTACGAATTACGATTTACGATTTGGAAGTTCGCGCGCTGACGCGCGGGAGGGGATTTCAAAAGAAGATTCTCCGACGGGGGAGGCGATAGATGCGGAGGCGATGAGTGGGGAGCCGACGAGTGAGGAGGAGAGGCTTGATGGGTTGCTGGCGGAGGTGGGGGAGATGGAGCGTGCGCAGGAAATTGCTGCGGCGGGGTTGAGTGGAAGGAATGCTGATGAGATAGAAGCGAAGGAGCGGTATGTAGGGACTGAGGCGGCGAAGGCTGTGGAGAAGGTGGTGACGAGTTTGCGCGGGAAGGTGAAGGATGCGGTGACGCGCGAGGAGCTGGAGGAGAGGATGCCGGTGGAGGCGAGGAAGGGGTTAATTTCGCAGGAGGAGGAGCTGATTATGCCTGCTAATGAGGGGGTGATTGAGGCTGTGAAGGCGGCGACGGGGCGGGATGTGACGGGGTATTATCACGCGGTGTCGGAGGAGAAGATTTGGCACGCTATGCAGGGGCATAGTCATGATTCCGCGAATGATAAGTACCCGAATCAGCTTGATTTGACGTGGGATGATTTTGCTTTACTGCCGGATATTTTGGATAGCGGTGTGCCGGAGGTTGAGAAGAGGGAAGGCGAGGCTTCTGTGATTATTTACACGAAGGATTATGGGGATGTGCGGTACAAGGTGGTGCAAAAGATAGGGAGGAAGCACCGCAGTAGTACAAGCAAGCTGATGTTTGTGACGGAGTGGATACAAAAAGTGGAGAGAGGGCAAGGGCTTGCACCCGGCGCTGCTCGGGGCAATGCCCCGTCTTCCCCTCTCACGGGTATTCAATCACGGGGGAGCGAGGATGTCAAGGGGAAAAATTTGGTGAATGGGATGTATGCGGAGGCGGGGGATGGGAGTGTGTATGGGGTGGCGAGGGTGGAGGATTTGAGTATATCGGCGGATGTGCCGCAGTTTAAGAAGAAGGAGGTGGCGGGGCAGAGGGAGGCTGCGAATGAGGATGGGACGACGCATGAGCTTTCCGGCGGGTGGAATGCGAAGAGCGCGCCGATTATTGTGTGGCGGCGGAGGGATGGGCGGCTGGAGGTTATCAGCGGGAGGCACCGGCTGGCGCATGCGAAGAAGAATGGGGTGGGGCATATTGCGGTGCGGGTGTATGATGAGGATGCGGTGCATGATGCGGCGTGGGCGAAGTTGTATGATGTGGAGGTGAATATTTTGGAGGGGACGTGCGGGGCGATTGATGTGGCGTTTTACTTCCGGCATAATCCGATGAGTCTTGCGGAGGCGGAGGCGAGGGGGCTGATGCCGAAGACGCAGGCTGTGGAGGAAGCGGAGGCGCAGGCGGATGAAAACGAGGCGCGAGAGGATATTAAAAGCAAGCCGGGGAATGAGGGGATGAGTGAGGAGGAGGTGACGCGGGAGAGGGCGAGGAGTTTTGCGGGGGCGCAGGAGGAGAGGATTGCCAACGACCCGGGGGCGGTGGAGGATGAGAAGGGAATTTTTGCGGGGGGCAAGTACACGCTGGTGCAGGCGGAGGGTTTTGGGGATGTGAAGGCGGGGATGGTGGCTGTGGGGTTGATTAGTCTTGGGGCGGAGGGGACGCCGAGGGGGGCGAATTATGAGGGGTTGAGGATAGGCAGCGATGCGCATTATCGACCGGGGCATGAGCCGATTTATTTGTGGCAGAGGGGGAGTGGGGAGCTGGTGGTGATTGATGGGCACAACAGGCTGCTGCGGGCGAAGCTGGCGGGGGCGGAGAGTATCAATGCGTATGTGTTTACGGAGACGGAGGAGAGGAATGAGCAGTGGGCGCGGGCGAAGTATTACGAGAAGAATGTGAGGGAGCGTAAGGCGAGTGTGAAGGAGGTGGCGTGGTTTGTGAGCGGGGCGAATATCCACGGGCGGCAGTTGACGGAAGAGGAGCTGGCGGAGTATGGGCTGCACGAGGGGCAGAGTAATAAGGTGCGCATTGGGATTATGCTGGGGAGGTATGGGGCGCCGGAGGTGCTGGATGCGCTTTTTGATAGAGCGGGTGAGTATGAGTTTGAGGAGGATGTGCTGGCGAGGGGTGGGATTTCGCTGGCGGATGCGGTGCGGATTGTGGAGTATGCGAAGGGGGATAGGGATGTGCAGCTGGAGGGGCTGCGGGCGCTGAGGGGTGAGGCGGATGAGAATGGAGCGTATGGGCAGGGGAGGAATATCGAGGCGGCGCGGAGGGTGATGCAGCTTTTCCTGGAGAGTAAGGGGAGGATGAGTGAGGTGGGGGAAGTGGAGGCGGAGAGGACACGGCATTTTTTGCGGTGGCTGGCGGATTATCAGGGGAGGAAGCTGAAGGAGCTGGCGGGGGATATGGCGCTGAAGGAGGCGCAAGGGGCGACAAGGGAGCTGATAGAGAAGTATGGCATGGGGGGCAAGAGGAAGGGGAAGGATGTGGAGGAGGCGCTGAGGCAGCGGCAGGAGATGTGGCAGCACCCCGGGGAGCATGGGGAGTTGCTGGACGAGGTGCAGCGGGCGTATGGCGAGGAGACGGGGGAGCAGATGTGGCTGAATGAGGGGGTGAATGAGGCGGGCGAGCGGGTGCGCAATGTGCATTTCAGCACGGAGGAGAGGCCGAATTTGCGCAGGTGCAAGGCGCTGGATGGGGAGGGGAAGGAGCTGGAGAAGGATAGGTTTATTAGTACGCCGCAGGGGAATTTGAATTGGTTTGAGTTTCCGAAGGATGAGCATACGCAGGAGGTGCTGAGGAAGAAGGGGATTAAGGATTTGCCGATTAGGCTGAAGGTGGGGAAGCATGAGGCGGAGCACCGCGGGTATGGGTGGATGCACGTGCTGAATCACTATGAGGATATGCAGGCGGTTGGGGAGTCTCCCTTGCTTTTCCTTTACAATACGCTGACGAATTTGGCGCAGATGGATGCGCAGGGGGGTGCGCGGTACCGGTTTGGGGCGAGGAACAACGGCAGCAATAGTGCGCTGGTTGTGGATTTGATGGAGGATGAGGGGTGCTATTCTATTGTGACTTGCTTCCCTACTTATAATGCGCGGCAATATGAAGGCTCCGGGCTTTTAGTCGGACGCGCATTGTTCCGACTTTCTGGCAGCAGCGACCAGACCCGACTTGAGGCACGACACCGGACGAATGAAGCTGCAACCGGTACGGCGAACACTATCGGAAAAGCCAAGGCCGAGGGTAACTTAACACGAGAAGCGCCGTCTGTCAACATTTATGACGTGGAAGTTGTGAACGAAAAGAAGCAACTTGTTTACAGCCAACCGCAAGAGCCGAAGGCGCATTTTAGTGTGGATGAGGCGAAGAAGCGGGGGATGTTTAAGGATGAGCGGCTGGAGGTGGAGAATGGTGTGATTGCAGAGCATGGGGCGCATTTTAGCGTGGATTTTTCGCATGTGAGTCGTGCGCTTTTCCGGAAGCCGGATAGGGAGCATGTGGGGACGGGGGAGGGAGCGCAGGCGTACGGGTGGGGCGTGATTTATGGGGCGGAGCATCCGGGGGTGAATAGGGAATATCATGGGGATTTCACGACAGAAGAAGAAGTCTTTGTGCAAGGGCATGGAGAGAATGCAAAGAAGATACCGCAAGAAGAGTTGGTAGCCGCGTTGAAGAAGCGAGGCGTGACGAATCCACGTCTTGCATCTGCATGGACTTCAAAAGAGGATTTAATAGAGGACAGAAAGACGACGAAGTCAGTGGTTCAGGAGTTGGAGGAGATGCTTGAACGGGAGGAAGGGAAAGAAAAAGAGAATACAAGGCGGACGCTGGAGCAGGAGAAGCAGAGATTGCTTGCGGCTGACTATTTTATTGAGAATGATATTTTGGCAACGAAGGGTATTGAGTACCCGGTGAATTATCGGATGAGGGCGGATGTGGATGATTCGAACGTCTTGCTCTGGGATGAGTCTTTTGATTATTTTTGGGCAAATCACGAAGAGGTACAAGATGCGTTAAAGGCTCTTCTCCCCGCTGATGTGTTTGATTCTCTCTGGGGTGGTGAGGATGGGTATGGAATTTGGCAGGCGATTACGGGCGGGGGCTTTTATGAAATCTTAACGAAACAATTAGGGTCTCCGCGTGCTGCTAGTGAGTGGCTGGATGCGCACGGGATAAGGGGGATTAAGTACGCTGACGGGGTTTCTCGTGGGCGTTGGGAGAGGAGAGAGGAAGATGAGCCTTACACATACAATTATGTGATATTTAATCCGGATTATATTGAGGTGATTGCGATAAATAATCGGCATGCGTGGAGTGAGTATAGTGAGGGGAATGGGGATTGGGAGAGGGTGGAGGAGGTGTTTAACGAGGATGGGACGCCGAGGGCGCATTTTTCTCTGGGGGGCGAGAGGGCGGCGACGTATGGGGAGATGGAGGCGGCGGGGTTGGCGTATTATGACCCGGCGGATGGGAAGAGGAAGTTTGCGCTGCCGACGGCGGGGGTGCAGTTGCGCGGCGGGTTTACGCCGGGGGAGCTGAATGTGGGGAGAGGGGGGCATAAGGATGTGAGTTTGGCGGCGTTGCTGCATTATCCGGAGTTGTTCCGGGCGTATCCGGAGCTGGGGAAGATGAGGGTGAGGCTGTACAAGGAGAGGGGGACGGGAGTGAGAGGTTTTTATGCGCCGAGGGGGACGAAGCCGAATGAGGGGGCGTATATAGCGCTGAACATGGCGCACGGGACGGAGCCGGAGCTGGTGTTGAGTACGCTGCTGCACGAGAGCCAGCATGCTATCCAGCACCACGAGGGATGGGCGCGAGGAGCGGGAGACATGGACAGGAAGGGGGCGCTGAAGTATGTGCGCAAGGCGATGGCGGAGAGGAAGAAGCAGGGGCTGGAGAGCGATTGGGCGAAGGAGAACATGAGCTTTTTGACGAGCCTGCACACTGTGCTGACGAAGGGCAAGGGGCAGGATTTGCAGACGGCGATTACAGCGGCGTACTGGCTGAGCCACGGGGAACAGGAGGCGAGGTATGCGGGGGATAGGAGGACGGATGTGAATGAGGAGGGAGCGCCGAGGGTGACGGGAGTGGCGGCAAGCACGGACACTATCGCGGTGCTGCCGGACAAGATAACGGAGCTGGGCGGGATAACGTTTGGCAACGCAGGGATTTACGCGCGGCTGATGGAGAGCAGGCTTGCGCCGGTGGGGGATTTTAAGACGGACAGGAGGCTGTACCAGATAAGGGAATCGGCGGTGAGGTATGCGCGGCTGCTGAATGGATTTACAAGAGAGGAGAACAAGACGGGGGAGAGTTTGCTGCTGGAGGCGCAGGGAGTGGCGGAGAGGGCGGTGAGTCTGCTGCCGAATGAGTACCGGGTGGGGCTGGAGCCGTACCGGGTGTGGCTGAGTGTGTTTGCGGAGATGAGCAAGGGAGGTTTTGAGGCGGCGGAGAGGGCAAGCGCGATGGTGCCGATGCGAGGATGGGGAGAGAGGATTTACCGCTCCATTGGCAAGCAGATTTATAGCGTGTTCTCCGGGCGAGTGAAGGAGAGTGAGATGGAGTTTTGGCTTGAGCGGGAGGAGAGCCGCAAGTTGTTTGAGCAGGCGCGCGAGATATACAACGAAGCGAAAGAGAAAGCGGAAGCGGCGGGAGCTGTGGGGCAGGATTTGTACGAGCTGACCGAGGCGTATCTGCGGGATGATGCGCGCTATCACGGCGTGGTGGAGCAGCTTATTGGGGAGCTGGGGAAGGTGAAGACGGAGAAGGTGCTGGCGAAGTTGCTGGAGAGGGTGAAGCAGCAGTTGGACGCTTACCGGAAGGACAAGACGCTGGGCGCAATGAGGAAGGCAGTGGCGGCGGCGTACCCTGTGCCGGGCAAGGGAGGCAAGCCGGTGAAGGGGAAAATGAATGCGGACGCGTACAGAGCGCTGGAGGATTATATGGCGCTGCTGGAGCTGACGGAGGGCGAGCAGGCAATGTTCGAGCGGGAGAGGTACACGGGAGAGGGGAAGGAGAAAGCGTGGGCAGACCTTGAGGATGGGGATTTGGTGACGGTGGACGTGTGGAACGATGACGGGGAGAAGAGGCAGGTGACCTGCACGAAGATGGAGTATGAGACTTACGCGTGCTATGAGCGGATGACGCCGGAGCAAGCGGAGGCTGCGGCAAGGGCGTTGGGCGAGTTTATCACGACAGGGAAGCAGGCGTGGGAGAATAAGCAGGAGGCGCAGAAGAGACAGGTGACGGAGTGGTGCAGAGACATCCTGGACGGGTTCGACACGAGCGAGAATGCGCGGAGGGCTGAGGCGGTGCGCAACGAGGGAGTGCTGCCGGGGCGCAGGTGGTTCTTGAACCTGACGAGCTGGACGATGAACCCGGCGCAGATTTTCGACGTGCTGGCGCACGTGCCGGGGTTGAAGACGTTTGCGCGGCACGTTGGGAGCAGGATTGAGAGAGCGGAGGTGCAGCTGCAACAATGGGAAAAGGAGCGGCTTTATTGCACGGCGGAGATTATGCGGGATGTGTGCGGAGTGAAGAGCAAGAAGGAGCTGCGGCAGTTTATCGACGACATGAACCTGACGCGGGAGAGCGGGGTGGAGCTTACCCCACAGGCGCCGGACTTTGAGAGGCAGGAGAGCGAGGTGCTGCGGCGGCAGTTCTTGGGCTTGCTGCACCGGAAGATGAGGCAGAAAAACTTTAACGCGAACACGTTTGCGGCGGCGTTTGAGGAGCTGGTGAAAGACGAGCTGATGCCGGACTTTATCGCGGAGGAGGCGGAGGCGAAGTATGGGGCTGTGGGGGACGCGAAGAAGTCGCGGCTGCATGGGGTGGATGCGGTGTTTAGTTTGCTCACGAGGGACGAGCTGGATAAGTTTTACGACCTGAGGAAGGAGACGGTGAAGCGCGCGAAAAAGGCGGAGGAGAAGTGGCTCAAGGAAAAAGAGGAGAAGAAAGCGAAGCTGGAGGAGAGCGGCGGGAAAATGAGGAGAAGTCACGGCGGAGAAGTGTTGCAGCTTACGAAGGGAGAGGCGGCGTACAGGGTGCTGTTGGCGGAGCAACCGGCGTACACGGAGATGCTGAGGCAGCAGGGGTACACGGAGGAAGTGGTGCAGCAGCTGCGGGAGTTTGCAGGGGAGAAGGTGATGAATTTGGCGTATGCGCTGCGAGCTGAGCTGGCAAAGAGGACGCCGGAGATGAAGGCTTTGTATGAAAAGGTGTACGGTATGCCCTTCCCCGAGGAGGAAAATTATTTCCGGGCGTTTTTCGATGTGGGGCAAGAGACGACGCAGAGGACGCTGGGCGAGAGGTCGGAGGGCAAAGCGAGCGGCGGCGGGAAGATTTATATCACGTACACGCGACACCAGCACCATTCAAAGGTTGACCCGACGATGAACCTGCTGACGGCGTACTTGACGGTGCAGAAGCAGCAGGATGTGCTGTTGGCGTACCGCGACCTGCCGCAGAAGATACAGGGCGTGCTGGCGCATCAGGAGGACGGGGTGCGGATGAGTGCGGCGTTGGAGCGCGTGGTGGGGCGCGGGATGGTGACGAACGTTAGGACGATTGCGGAGCATATGCAGGCAGCGGCGGGCGAGGTGGAGCGCGTAGGTCGAGACCTTACGAACGTGATTGACTCGCTGGGGAGCGCGGCGGCGCACGCGGTGCTGAATGGACGCGTGGCGAGCAATGCAAAGCAGTTTACGGCGTTGTTTAATACGCTGGCGGGGAGCGACAGGGTGGACGTGTTTCAACTCACGCCTCCGTGAGGAGGCGACAGAAGTCTGATGAGAAGTCAACCGTAAATTATCAGTTTCAACTTACGCCTCCGTGAGGAGGCGACGCAGGATGTAGCCGCTCGCTACGTCCTGGCAGCCGTTTCAACTCACGCCTCCGTGAGGAGGCGACGACAAATGCCGAACATGGACGACGAAGATGAATGGTTTCAACTCACGCCTCCGTGAGGAGGCGACCCGCGATGATAACGCTCGCAACCAGCTTCGCCCAGTTTCAACTCACGCCTCCGTGAGGAGGCGACGATCACCGATGAGCGCCAGCAGGATGTCCTGGTGGTTTCAACTCACGCCTCCGTGAGGAGGCGACTGTTGGTGTTGGTTGTTGTTTTCATGGTAGGAAAGTTTCAACTCACGCCTCCGTGAGGAGGCGACCCCCGGCCCGCAAGGTCCCCCAGGGCTAGACGGCGTTTCAACTCACGCCTCCGTGAGGAGGCGACGCAGGATGTAGCCGCTCGCTACGTCCTGGCAGCCGTTTCAACTCACGCCTCCGTGAGGAGGCGACAGTTGCTGGTGCAGGCAGGGCTGATAAGCGCGACCGTTTCAACTCACGCCTCCGTGAGGAGGCGACTTATGCTGCGCTGAGGGAGTATGCGCGATGTTGGTTTCAACTCACGCCTCCGTGAGGAGGCGACCGAATGCGCGGAGGATGACGGTGAGCAGTACGGTGTTTCAACTCACGCCTCCGTGAGGAGGCGACCCATACGACGTCACTGCCACCAACCCCGCAACCAGTTTCAACTCACGCCTCCGTGAGGAGGCGACGGTGCGCCCCGCACAGCCGCCTCAGCCACCTCCCGTTTCAACTCACGCCTCCGTGAGGAGGCGACTTGCCGTATTTTCCGCCTTCGTGGGTAGATTCTGCGTTTCAACTCACGCCTCCGTGAGGAGGCGACCCTCGCATGCGCCGCCACATCCTCCAACTTCTCAGTTTCAACTCACGCCTCCGTGAGGAGGCGACATATTCGCCCATGGCAACCCCAACTTCCCATCGGGTTTCAACTCACGCCTCCGTGAGGAGGCGACCGCTTCAGCACCGTCTTCTTCGCCATCTCATCAGTTTCAACTCACGCCTCCGTGAGGAGGCGACGTATGACGGAGAAGGGGGCGGCGTTCGATTGGTTGTTTCAACTCACGCCTCCGTGAGGAGGCGACGTTTTGGAGACCGCTTGGGCAGGCGAGGTTTTTTGAGTTTCAACTCACGCCTCCGTGAGGAGGCGACCACCATACACCATGTCAAGAAACCTGAAAGATCCTGTTTCAACTCACGCCTCCGTGAGGAGGCGACCGGGTGCAGGATGTGGGGCTGGCGAGGTGGCGGCTGTTTCAACTCACGCCTCCGTGAGGAGGCGACATGGAGGGGTACAGCTTCCTCGCCGACTCGCTCGAGTTTCAACTCACGCCTCCGTGAGGAGGCGACGACGGTGTTAGGATCGACGCCAAATTCCTTCTGGAGTTTCAACTCACGCCTCCGTGAGGAGGCGACCCCATACGCCTCCCGCGTCATTTCCCTCGCCGTCTCGTTTCAACTCACGCCTCCGTGAGGAGGCGACTGCCGGATGAGGTGGTGCTGCCGGTGGTGGATTTGTTTCAACTCACGCCTCCGTGAGGAGGCGACCACGGAGATTTCGCCGTATGACCAGATCATGCTGTTTCAACTCACGCCTCCGTGAGGAGGCGACTGCGCTGGCTAATGGCTGGGTGCTGAGCAAGGAGTTTCAACTCACGCCTCCGTGAGGAGGCGACTGGTGCCGGATGAGGTGGGGCGGGCGCTTGTGTTGTTTCAACTCACGCCTCCGTGAGGAGGCGACGGAGGTTGAAAAGCGCGTATTATCAAGGAGGGAGTTTCAACTCACGCCTCCGTGAGGAGGCGACCGGAGCTACGGCGGACGAAGGCGGAGAGGGAGCTGTTTCAACTCACGCCTCCGTGAGGAGGCGACGAGGCTGGGCAGATGCAGGAGCTTGGGAGGCTGCTGTTTCAACTCACGCCTCCGTGAGGAGGCGACATTAAGTTGGGATTGAAGCAGGTAAAGCAGGGTGAGTTTCAACTCACGCCTCCGTGAGGAGGCGACGGCGGAAGCGGGAGCAGAAGCCGGGGGAGAGCAGTTTCAACTCACGCCTCCGTGAGGAGGCGACAGAATGCGGGGGCGAGCAGTGATATTTTCCGGACGTTTCAACTCACGCCTCCGTGAGGAGGCGACCGAAGGCGCATGATAGGGAGTACAAGACGCAGCCGTTTCAACTCACGCCTCCGTGAGGAGGCGACAACTCATCGGCGAGGGCGTCAAGTTCAGCCTCTGTTTCAACTCACGCCTCCGTGAGGAGGCGACCGGCAAGTGGAGCGTGGAGTTTGAGGAGGGAGAGGTTTCAACTCACGCCTCCGTGAGGAGGCGACCAGTGCGGCTATGCAAGGCTACAGCGCGATGGCCGGTTTCAACTCACGCCTCCGTGAGGAGGCGACAGCAGGCGCGCGAGTTTATTTTGACCAAAGACCCGTTTCAACTCACGCCTCCGTGAGGAGGCGACGCTGCGGGAGGAGCAGAGTACGGCGGAGGCGCTGTTTCAACTCACGCCTCCGTGAGGAGGCGACCTTTCTTAGTAAAATCTGAAACAGATATAGAACCAGTTTCAACTCACGCCTCCGTGAGGAGGCGACTACGATTGATTTGATAAATCTCTCAATGTGTTCCCGTTTCAACTCACGCCTCCGTGAGGAGGCGACCTCTAAATAATTGGCAGAATGACCAACAAAACAAGTTTCAACTCACGCCTCCGTGAGGAGGCGACCTAGGTTGTCTAAAATTGTTACAAATAAAACAAGTTTCAACTCACGCCTCCGTGAGGAGGCGACCACAGCTCTTAGGAGATTTTGCACCCCCGGGAGTCGTTTCAACTCACGCCTCCGTGAGGAGGCGACACATAAGCAGTTTATCATCTGTGATGAGGCTTCTGTTTCAACTCACGCCTCCGTGAGGAGGCGACCAGATCTAATTTACAAGAATTTCTTGGGACTAATGGTTTCAACTCACGCCTCCGTGAGGAGGCGACGAGCAACGAATTGCGGTTGTGCATCCGGCTCCTGTTTCAACTCACGCCTCCGTGAGGAGGCGACTTTTTCCCAAAAACTCATGTGATATGACGGATCGGTGTTTCAACTCACGCCTCCGTGAGGAGGCGACTATTTTTTTCAGATACGGCATCAAATCTTTTCTGTTTCAACTCACGCCTCCGTGAGGAGGCGACTCTGTATAATGCAGCGACGGGTAACTTTCTGAGGTTTCAACTCACGCCTCCGTGAGGAGGCGACCGCTAATCGATGAGAAATTAGACAAATCTATAGAGTTTCAACTCACGCCTCCGTGAGGAGGCGACTCTCACAGATGACTATGGACAACAATTTGCTAAAGTTTCAACTCACGCCTCCGTGAGGAGGCGACTCCAAATAATTTTGTGGCTCTAAACTGATTGTCTCTGGTTTCAACTCACGCCTCCGTGAGGAGGCGACTGAAAGAGATTAGTTACCGGAATAGGCGGTGTCAGTTTCAACTCACGCCTCCGTGAGGAGGCGACTCAGGATTAGCTATATCTAGTTTCTGGTATTTTAAGTTTCAACTCACGCCTCCGTGAGGAGGCGACAAAATATTTCAGCATTTCAAGTGCTCTTTCTTTAGTTTCAACTCACGCCTCCGTGAGGAGGCGACTTCTTTACTGGTTCATTGGAGTTAAAGTTGTTGATGTTTCAACTCACGCCTCCGTGAGGAGGCGACTGGATGAAAAATAGGAGATTCCCGATTATGAGAGTTTCAACTCACGCCTCCGTGAGGAGGCGACACTCTGTACAACGGTTATGGAGGACTTACCACCCGTTTCAACTCACGCCTCCGTGAGGAGGCGACGCGAAGTCAATTTCCCGGTCACAAAGCTTGGACTGTTTCAACTCACGCCTCCGTGAGGAGGCGACTTCCTCCAGCCGATCTCGCCATTTTCTTTTGGTTGGTTTCAACTCACGCCTCCGTGAGGAGGCGACTACAAAGCCTCTCTAAGGTGTTTAGGCGGTTTCGTTTCAACTCACGCCTCCGTGAGGAGGCGACGTTTGCGCAACAACTTGTTCAAGGTGATGGCATTGTTTCAACTCACGCCTCCGTGAGGAGGCGACGAGGGAGACGGGGTGGAGCCGGAAGCGGAAGCGGTTTCAACTCACGCCTCCGTGAGGAGGCGACTGTCGTGCTTGTACACCTGCGCGACGCCGATGTCGTTTCAACTCACGCCTCCGTGAGGAGGCGACTGCCAATCCGATCGTAGAGCAGGTTCTTGGTGAGTTTCAACTCACGCCTCCGTGAGGAGGCGACCCAAGAGGATGGTAATCCTACTTCTGTTGAAACTGTTTCAACTCACGCCTCCGTGAGGAGGCGACAAGTTGGGCAGCCGGTGCAGAGCAAAGGCAAGTGGTTTCAACTCACGCCTCCGTGAGGAGGCGACTGGAAAGAACGCGACGAACGCATTGCCAACTTCTGGTTTCAACTCACGCCTCCGTGAGGAGGCGACCCGGATGGGCGCGAGGCGAGAGGTAGCAAGCCGTTTCAACTCACGCCTCCGTGAGGAGGCGACGCGCAACCTGCTGGCTGGCATTGTTGACAAGACTGTTTCAACTCACGCCTCCGTGAGGAGGCGACGAGGGCAGACGGGGCTGCATTATCGGCTGGTGGTGGTTTCAACTCACGCCTCCGTGAGGAGGCGACCGGATATGGGGAGGAGTTATGCTATCAGTGATCAGTTTCAACTCACGCCTCCGTGAGGAGGCGACGGGCTTTTTAGTGGAGGCGACCGGCGGAACGCTGGTTTCAACTCACGCCTCCGTGAGGAGGCGACAGATAACGCTTTGCGCGCTGAGCGCGGGCGGGCAGTTTCAACTCACGCCTCCGTGAGGAGGCGACTACCGTGCGGGACGTATGGTTTTGCGGATAATGAGTTTCAACTCACGCCTCCGTGAGGAGGCGACAGGGGGATTGTACAGTAACTTAGAGTAAAAGTGAAGGAACTTTTTTTCGCGAAATGGGGTATTCACGAGTCTATTTCGTGTATGAGAAATAAAAAAAGCATTCCTCCCCTGTATGTAGCATTTCTCGAGTTTTACTGGACAACTGTATTTTACACACTGAATATAAACAATTTCAATGTAAACACACAAATCTATCAATCTTCATGACATGGGAAAGGTCACGGCAGCGCGAACCCCGCGGCATTACCGTGACCTCACCACGTTCGCGTCGAAAGCGAAAACTATCTTCTCATAGGATGAGAGGAGACTCTACATCTATACCACGCTCCACACCTAAATGCACGACTTTTTCGCGTCCTCTTTTACCCAAGGGATAAAAACGTAAACTATCCTGCTCGGGATCAATGATACTAGAAAGTTCACTCTTGACACGAACGAAGGTAGCATAATCGAGCACGCACTCGAAAACGGAATTTTGCACCCGCACGCCGTAATCTTCACACACCTTAGCGACACGTCTCAAACGGCGGCGACCAGCTTGGCTTTCCGTGGAAACATCGTAACTGATGAGGTAGAGCATAATCTATTTCCACAGTATAGGAGGATAAGCATCCAAAGCACCACGGATGTGCTGAGCGAGAAGGCGAGCCTGTATGTGAGGAAGCATGCCGATAGTTACCTTTTCTTGAAGATAGGGATGCATCATTTCGTCCTTCTTACGTTCTTGCCATGATGTGAGAACAAGTTTACGTGCCTCATCTGTCAGGCGCACAAATCCTCCTTCCTCGTGGATAAAATCACGTGCAGAGAGTTGTTTGCGATTGAGAAGTGTGAGTACAGTGCGGTCTGCAAGCGGGGCGCGGAATTCCTCCATGAGATCCAAGGCTAATCCTGGGCGTCCGGGGCGATCTTTATGATAAAGGCCCACAGCATGGTCCAATCCAACTGCTTCTAATGCAGATTTGCAATCAGCAGCCAGCAGCGTGTATGCAAAGGAAAGCAAGGAATTGACAGGATCTCGCGGAGGACGGCGATTGCGCGATTGGAAACTCCAATCATCGGAAAGAAGGAAGTGCGGGAAAGCAGAAAAATAGCACTCTGCAGCTGCACCTTCAATGCCTAAGAGCTGTTCCGCTGTAGTTGCCCGTCTTGCCTGACGCACATAGCTTGCCAAAGTGTTGCCGTATTCCTGTAAAACTACAGCTCTTTCGTTGTAATCCCTGCACACACGCTGCAGCACGGTGCGCGCGTTCAGTATTTTAGCAGCTACCATTTCGCGGGAGATAAGTATCGAAGCATACGGATCGTCCGCCAAACGGTATTGAGCCCGGCGCAGCAGGACATTGCCCGGTGAGTAGCCGGAAACGCGACAGAGGAAACGCCCGTGTGGCGAACAGAAAGACAGATGCACACCGCACTCAGCGCAGTGCGCCATGAGCTGAGGCGTCGCCATGATGTTCCACCCGAACGTTTGAATAGCCTCCAAATTGACAAGAGGAATACGCACGGCACTACGACCCGGCATCCGCACGGATACAGTTTCGCCATCCAGCGCAAGCCACGTATCCTCGGTTGTAATGTAGAGCGTGTTCAGGTGTTTTTTCATGGGCTATTGAGCAAGGCTGTGAATCCGGCTTCGTTGTATGCCGCCACACTCCGCCGACGCGTGGCGGGCAAGCAAACATCCACCAACGAACAGGCATCACAGCCATCGTGGCGTTCTGCCGGAGGCAACTCACCGCTTTCAAAGAGATTGCGCGTCTCGGTAATCACCTGCTCCGTTGTGGCACGCAGCTCAGGAGTGAGCTGAACCCTGTGTCTCTTCCGTGTGCCTCGGTAGTAGAGAAATGCCTCTTCCACGTGCACGCTGTGCATCTCTTCCAGACACAGCGCCTGCGCGCAAAGTTGCACCTCGTCCGCCGGGTGCAGCTTTGGGCGACCGTGCTTGTACTCTATGGGGGTAATGCGCCGAGGCTCCTCCATCGTGTATTCCACGGCATCCGCCACACCCCATATACCCAACCGCTTGTTGACCAAGTGCAGCGAACGGACCGTACGCACGCCATCCCGCAACGTGCTCTCTCCGGAGTCCACGCGCGCATGCTCCATGCTCCCGAATGTGGTGAGAGCGTTCTCTGCCCACGCACGTTCGATATGGATGAGCGCGCACTGCCGCGGGCAGTACACGTAATGCTGCAACGCCGAGATGGGTATCTCCGTGTCTGGCATCTGACAGCTTAAAGCTCTTCGACAGTTACTCCCGACGGGAGTTGCTCCTTTGCAAGCTGTACATCGTAATCT
The DNA here is from genome assembly GCA_947632055.1 of uncultured Akkermansia sp. Lineage (GTDB taxonomy): Bacteria > Verrucomicrobiota > Verrucomicrobiia > Verrucomicrobiales > Akkermansiaceae > Akkermansia. The sequence goes on along the minus strand of CANRNS010000003.1, from coordinate 22,449 downwards.
GCGTAATTGCGAGGCACTTCCACTCCCGGCTTTTTGGCGACTTTCAGAAGTTCGTACAGCTTGTGCGCCGGAGCGGAGCCTAATTTGCTGCTGTGGTGGAAGAAGATGACCTTACGCATCACCATAGAGCCAGCCGGACGCGCCGCCGAAGCATCGAAGTCGAACATGTGCACCAGGGCTTCCTTGAAGAGCTCAAGATCGTTCTCATCGAAGCCTGTACCCTTTTCGTTCCCATCCTTATCCTTGCAACTGGCTAAAAATGGATTCACCGTTCCTTTTGCCATGTATAAACCATACGGCACAGTGTACTTGCGTCCCATGGTGCGTTCTTTTTCAGCATCTTCCACCTTTGTAACTGCACATCGTGTGAGCGAATGTTCTTGAGGGTAAATGGAATCAATGGATCGGGAGAAAGATATTTGAACAGGTCCTCGAACTTGCCCGCAATTTGCATCTTTCTTTTTAGGTTTTTTTTTGCTCTTTCCTTTGTCATCGGAACTAGTCTCTCTATCTTCAGAGTCATCCTTGCCTTGTTCATCAGAACCTGTCGACATCACGGCACCAAATGTACGAATATCATAGAAATGTTCACACATCCAGCCTCTTTTATCGTCTACAGTGGCATCTTTTCCCAATTCTTCAACAGCACGCTCTTGCTGTTTGTTAAGAATAGCTTTTTCCTTTACGAAAATTTCAAATCTTTTCGTCCCTGTCTCGTATTTATCCAAAAATTCCTTCGTTGAACTTATGAGTTCGATATAATTGCGTATCTTGCGTTTCAGACACACATCTGTAACTATCCCTTGATTAGTGTTTAAATCAGCGCGCGGCATATTTCCACCATCGGGATCACCGTTAGGATTAGCATCCGTAACATCATACAGTAGAATAAAATCAATTTTGTTCATTGTTGTGTTTGCTTGTTAGTTTTTGTATAGAGGACAATGTTTGATGATAAAAGCCTAAGTCAAAGAGTCCTTGTTCTTCTAAAGAAAGATGCATGGGAAAAGAAGAATCAGGGGATAAATTTGCCATGAGCGCGAGTACCGTCTTCTCAAAATACAAACGTGCGCGTTTATGCTCATCGTCTCTGTCCATAGCTTTTAGATGATGCTGATGCAGGCGGATTAAAACAGGAAAAACACTGCCTGGAGAGGTCGACGCTCTTCCAAAATATGTATCCCTTATGGTTCGGTTGAGATTAGGCAATACTCTCAGTTGAGCTTCCACCAGCACTGCGAATAATCGCCCTAGAATATATCCTTGTTGGGTATTATCTGAGTCTAACATGGGTTCTAGTTTGTAGTGAGTAGGTCGTCGAATGAGCCATGCTTTTAAAAAGGCACAGCGCACATAGTTATTGATAAGCCATCTTCTCATGTAGGCACACCTGCCTTTATTACCTCTTTGTTTGTCACTTTTTTTCCCATTTCCAACGCGTATGCGCCGAATTATACTTGTCGCAATACTATCAGAATACTGCGATCCATTAAAAATAGAGTTTATCAAGGAATGAATGTATAATGACGATGGCAACACTCTGTCCGACTTGCACTCTGGTTCTGTCGCGGCAATTATTTGTTTGGGAGTGATCTTCTCATAATTGGCACTTCCACCCACTCCGCATAATTCCATGGCATGGAAGTGAGAACTGATATGTTCACTCCAATCCGCCAATGTTGACTGATAAAAGAATCGAACATATATGCGGGCTGAATTAGGAGATAGTCCTAGGACAAAGAACCGGGTTTTCTCCCAATCATTCACATCTAAGATATTCAGGGGACGTACACCTCTCGCTATATCATTGAGCCACGCTTGTACCTTGGTCAACACAACAGGATCTTGACTTTTTTCTGGCTCAAGAAATGCCATCATAAATAAATTGTATTCTTGGGCTTTCTCAGATGGAGCGTCTGTCCAAAATACAATGGTATCTTTTCCTATACGTAAACTTTGGTTAGTTGCAGTGATCAGATAATTAAGCGCACTTGCGTGTCCATGGGCAACTTTTGTTGAAATAGGCGCATTCAAACATTGCGTTTTTCCGTAGGACTCAAATGATTTACAATTATTAGCTACTAACTTTGCCTTCTTATCTGAAACTTTTTGAATATCTATTGGGTGGACATCTTCGATAGGGAGTGTTTCACCTGTTACTAGACACATTCCTTTTTTTAGTTTTTTTCCTGACCATTGTTTATATCCTTCCGTTTCCCACCATGTTTTAATTAGCGGCTCATGGTGCACATCACGGTCGCTGTTTTGGATTCGAAACACGCCAAACGATTTTGATTTTAAATCAGCTTTTTTTAAATGAGATTTTTCCAAAACACTCTCAAGCAGTTCAACCTTCCACGTTTGAAAGAATTTGCAAACTGCCTCATAATGTGTCCCTTTTAGAGCTTGCGCCACTTCTTGATGTTTCTTTATAGACAATTCGTGCCTTCTGCGCGTTTGGTCAATATCACCTCCTTCTACACCTAAGAGGTATTCGGCTGTATCACACAAGAAAAACGGCCTGTCACCTGACGTCCTTACCCCCATCGATGCACTATCTATGGCTTTTGTTTTTGAAATCCTTACCAATGTTCCATCATCTTTGATAACAATTCTGAATTCTATCTTTCGTCTGGTCCAACCATACTGAGCCACCTCGTCGATGCCATCGGCAACAAGTCGCTTATATAACTCGTATAGCTCTTTGATAATCATAGTTACGAATAAGTTTTACCCAGCTTGCAGTCCATCACCCCATCTCTCAATTCTGCCATGAAGAAGTGAGGCTCGGCCGTTTGAGTTTTACCGGTATGAGCACATACGATTTTCCCCTTTTCATCATTCTGATACACCATATCGTGGAAGATTAGACCGAAGGAGCGGTTCTTTTGCGAGTCAGGAAGCTCGCAAGGCAGCGAAACAGGATCCTCCACCAGTTCAAACATGGCAGGGAATTCACGCACTCCCAAGCAGGGCTGATAAAAACACTGCCCCTTCTGCACACGTCGCTTAAATACCTCCAAGTGTTTTGCCACATCGTTGATGTCTCCCTGATTCTGCACAATTTCCACGTGTGCCTCGATCACATAGCTGACATCCTTGAGCACGGTAGCAGCACGTTGTTGTCGTTTTTCCTCAATGTAGAATGATTTTGAGTTTTTTTTAGGCTTTGCAGCTTTTTCGCTTACTTCGTTGCGACGCACTTGTGTCATGCGAATCGGCTTGAGCACCCGAATGCGATCAATAACCCAGTTAAATTCCGGTTTCCAGTAGATGGCAGACAAAATACCACGAGCAGCCGAAGGTGTCATCACCTCGTAGCTGACGCGCTCTGCTTTAAGCTCCGGACGAGTGTAACAGGCATACTCGCCCCAAACATGTAGTGCTACCCCGTATGACATATGTTTTTCGTCTTTACTATCGTTAGCTTGGGGCGAGTATATACTTAAACAAACATTCTGACAAGAAAAAAATAGCGATGTACCTAGAAGACATAGTTGCAATTTGATGGTTCATGAAGTAGCCCAAGTTCTTTATCATACCACGTAATATCATTCAATATAAATAGATTAGAAGATTCATGTACCCTCTCCTTGGGAATCCGTTTCCATTCTTGTTCATACACGGACACAGACAAACGCTGAATTTCACGGTACTCTTTCCGTGTAGGCATACTATTTGCTCTCTGTAAATTACGAAGATTTGAGCGCAGTTTTTCTCCAGCGTGACCGTATGGAATAATTAGACTATGTTGGAGTGAGGGTATCATTCGAAATTTTCTAGCAACACATGAAAAATTCCAATGAAATTGATTTTTCCCTCTTGCTACTCCGTCTTTGATGATTTTCATAACTCCTTTCTGTCCTCCTCCCCATTCATTTATCTCGTGCATACTGTGAAAAAATCGACGAAAATAATCAGTAACCGTGCTCGTTGAAAAGATTTCTGAAAAATCTAGACCCTCAATAATGTCCTCAAGAATTTCGATACCTTTGGACCAATCAAGCATCTTATTGTTGAATCCAATACACGGGTCGTCGAAGTAAAATACCTTGCCCAAGGGGAGCTCACCGTCGCGATTGCAGCGGCCGACGGATTGGGCTAGGGAATCCAACCCGCATTTGTCGCGGTAAACTACAGGGAAAGAGATGTCCACCCCCGCCTCCACCACGCGCGTTGCAACCAGCACCGTCGGCATATGGTTTTCCAGCCGGTCGCATACCTCGTGCAACACCTCTGCGCGGTGTGCCGGACACATACGGGCAGAGAGGTGATACATATTTTCCACGCCGCGATTACGCAAAGTAGCAAAGAGTTCCTGCGCTTGCCGCGTGAGGTTCACGATGAAAAGCGCAGATTCATTACCTGAAGCGAGAAAGTGATCAACCAGCTCCTCCTTGTTTTTGCGTCCGATATTTTCCACCTCCACACGCTTCATCTCTTGCTGAAGACGTGTCTCGAGTTCCTCGCCGATAAGACTGCGCGATTCCGAAGCGTCCCAACCGATGGGGAATAACTCCGCATCACGGATGAACGCCGGTTGAGTGGCGGTGCACAGCACCAGCGTGCAGCCGAACTCATATTGCAAAGCCTTCATAGCAGCTATACAGGGTGCTAACAGGTGCGTGGGTAGCGTCTGCGCCTCGTCAAAAATAATCACGGATTGCGCAATATTGTGCAGTTTGCGGCAACGACGATTCTGATCTGAAAAAAGCGACTCGAAGAACTGCACACTCGTGGTTACGATGACCGGAACATCCCAGTTCTCTGAGGCACGACGGTTCTCCTCGTTGTCGTTCTCCTCACTCACATTACTGTGGTGCTCCAACACATTTTCTGCACCGAGAACTTTGCGAAATTGTCCCGCCGTTTGTTCGATGATGCTTGTGAAGGGAATCACATAGATCACACGCTGCTTGTCGCACATGACGGCATGCCTCAAAGCAAAGCTAAGGGAAGAAAGTGTTTTCCCACCGCCCGTAGGAACGTTTAAACGATAAATGGGGGTATTGCTAAGTGCTCTTTCGGCTTCCGCGTAACATGCCTCATGAACCTCTCGACGCAAAGAATTGATGTGTATTTCCTTTTCTGTTCCCTTTGTTTTTTTCTTGTTTTCTTCCTGCGTTAGGTGCGCCTCCAGTTTGTCACTCAACGTGGCGAGAGACGAATGATTCCGCTCGACGTCAGAGTATTCTTCTCTATATAGAGCCGTTGCTGTGCAGTCTGCATCAATGAGGCTTGAATGGAGCATTCGCACCACCATCGAGAGAAGCATTGCGCATTCCCCTGCCATCGCATTCCGGACAGCGCGGGGAGTTTCCGGGGTCATGGTCTGCCCGTGCCCCAGCTTAGGCAAAGAGAGTTGAAGATTCCCGCGCAGCTCCTCCGGCAAGCTGTCCACTACTTCCGAGGTAAGATCAAAATTCCGCAATTTTGCAAACAACTCCACTCCGTTCGACAAGCCGCTGTGATGTCCTGCAAACGCATATGCGAGCAACTCGCCCATCGGTCCTTCAATATTTTCCAAAGCCCATTTCGCTGCTGCCGTTTTGTGATCTGTTTTGTCGGACGAGTGTCCCTCCGCTGAATCACGTAAGTATTGTTGCCATTCATGGCTCGCCTTCCCCATGTCATGCGCCAAAGCAAGCACATGCATGCAGCGCATAGCCTCCTCAGGTGCCCATAACTCTGGGTCCAACAGTGGGGTAAACGACTCAATTACCTTCCGTGTTCGTTCTGCGTGGCCATCAGGACCGTATAATAATTCCCAAGGTTTGTCCGGTTTCTCCCTATTACTGTGAGCATATATATCCATCGTCCGTACTCTACTCGGTCGTTCTCCATATGTCAACTTCGAACGGCAGAGTATATACGTTAAGAAATCCGGAGGAACAGGGGGCATTGCTTCAAAAATAAAGTTGTTGAAAGAACGCACCGAACAGAGAAAGAGAATTTTTCAAAAGCAAGATGCTTCAAAAATGAAGGGTTAATATCAAACACATATTCCTCGAGATCAATGGACAAATATGAACAGTGCAGCACGCAGGGGTGGTTGGCAAAATTGCAGGACAGGTTAGCAAATTAGGGGTGGTTCAAGGAGACTGTTGAGGTGTTGCGTTTGTTTTTGCAATTCACATTGCCTCATCAATAATGGGGTTGCTATTCAGCTATGCCTGTGGTAACATCACGCTCGTATGGAAAGCTCTGCACATACCCCTACCCACACGCACACAATATCTGTGCTGGTTGAAAATAAGTTCGGCGTTCTTTCTCGTGTAGCTGGGCTGTTCTCCGGACGAGGTTACAATATACACTCGCTGAATGTCGCGCCCTGCGAGGATCCCCACTTTTCACGCATGACGATTGATGTGAATGAGCATGGCGAGAAGCTCGACCAAGTCATTAAACAGCTCAGCAAGTTGATCAATGTTGTGGAAGTCATTGACTTTCGTTCGCATCCTACGGTGTACCGCGAGATTGTGCTCATGCGCGTTCGTTACGGCGATAAGAAGCAGGATATACTTGAGTTGTGCAATATATTTGGTGCCAAGGTTTTGGATGCCACGCGCGAGACGCTGACCATTGAGATTTCTGGTGGAGAATTTCGACTGGAGCGTTTCCTGAACCTGATGCAGGATTACGATGTACAGATGCTCATGCGTTCAGGCAAGATAGCTGTTATCAAACCCAACAATTAACCACATAACCATGCAAGCAGTACTCTTATTCCCTGGACAAGGCGCCCAGAAAGTGGGCATGGGATATGATTTGTATACGACCAATGCTGCAGCTCGTGACTTGATGGACCAAGCTGATGCAGCACTCGGATTCTCGCTCACCAAGGTGATGTTTGAAGGTCCGGATGAGGAGTTGACCCGTACGTGCTACTGTCAGCCGGCCCTTTTCTTACATGGGTTAGTTATTTACCGTTTGCTTTGCGAGCAGGTAAACATTGAACCCGCCGCTGCCGCTGGACTTTCCCTTGGTGAGTTTACAGCGCATGCAGCCGTGGGCACTTTCAGTATGCAGGAGGGGTTGCGGCTTGTACAAAAGCGCGGTACGTTCATGGAGGAAGCCTGCCAGGCCGCACCGGGAGCCATGGCAGCTCTCATCGGCGGGACGGATGAAGCTGCTCAAGCCCTCGCCGTTGAGTGCGGCGTGGATGTGGCAAATTACAACTGTCCTGGGCAGGTTGTGGTTTCCGGGGAGGAAGAGGGTGTGGATCAAGTGGTTGCCCGTGCCAAAGCGGCGGGCTTCAAACTTGCCAAAAAACTCAATGTAGCCGGCGCTTACCACAGTCGGCTCATGAAAACAGCCCAGCAAAAATTGATTCCTGAGCTGGAGTCCGTGCAAATGACGATGCCGGAAACACCTGTGTACTGCAACTTTGCAGCTCGTCCGGTGCAGAGTGTTCAGGACATCCGGGAAATGCTCGGTGCGCAGGTGTGCGGTTCCGTGCGTTGGGCGTCATCCATGCAGGATCTCGTTGCTAAAGGCCAACGCCTCTTTATTGAGATGGGACCCGGCAAGACTCTGGCCGGTATGATGGCACGCATTTGCAAAGAGGCTACGGTCATCTCCATAGAAGATGCTGCCACGCTTCAGCAGGCTGTGCAGCAGCTGCGTCAGATGTAGGTTCATGCACGTGCTCATGTACAGCCGGTGGCGGTGTAGCGGTTGGTTGGTTCCCCTCTGGGTAATCGCCTTTCTCGGCGCATGGGGAGTTTATGCGCAGTCGCCTTCTCCGACGAGCACAACGGTCTCTCTTCCGGATGAGGTGAATGCTGTGCCTGTGGATGAGGAAGAAAATGTGGTAGAAACGGTGAAGTTGGGCGGCGAAGATCGCGTACCCGCCCAAGAGCAGGGAGTGCAGCAGGATGATGCCGACAGCGTCATCGCGGATCCTACGTCTCCTTTGCGTGTGGAAGGTCTCCCGGAGGAAATTCCCACTCACACGCCGGGTGAAGGCGTGCCATTGGACATCAGCAATGACCCTTCCATCCACGACCCCTCGCGTGTGGCTTATGCCAATACTCGCAAGAATGCACGTACCATGTCACTCACGATTCCTGCACCGCGCGGCATGATCACCGACCGTGAGGGACGCATCTATGCCTGTTCCGAGGTTGCTTTCCAGCCCGCCATTGATTACCGCACGGTAAAGGATGTCAGCGAGGGGGAGATTGTGAGAATTGGGCGTCAAGTTATAGCGGCCTTTGAACTGGCAGGTTTTAAGGTGAGCGAAAAGACGGATGCTCAGTTGCTGAGTCATTACAAAGATCGCCGTTGGCTGCCGTTGCCGATAGGACCAGCAGTGCGGCAGGGACAACTCACCAAAAAGGCTCAAGAAAAGGCGAAAAAAATAAAAAATGGGATGCTGGTGAGTCTTTACCTGAGACTTTACCCGGCCAAGGAAAGCGCTTGTCACATTCTCGGCTACACTGGTTCGCCTGCCAAGCTTCCCACAGGTCCCATTAATCATAATGACCCCATTTTTGAACGCCGCGAGGGTCGGTTTGGCTTGGAAAAGCAGTTCAACAAACAGCTCACTGGTCGCCCCGGTATTTGGCGCCTTATGTTTGATGAACAGGGTAACAAAATTCTCGATGAATTACAGGTCAAGCCCTGTCCAGGCCATACCATTGTCACCACGTTGAACATGGAATGGCAACGTGTGGCGGAAAATGTGCTGCGTGAAAATACCATTGGTCGCGGCGCTTTTGTGTTGGTGGATGTGCATACGGGCGAGGTGTTGGTGCTTGCTTCCGTGCCTAACTACGATCCCAATGCATTCATCCCTTCCATCTCTCAGAAGGATTACGATGCCCTGCGTTCAGATAAGAGCACACCCCTTGTTTCACGCGCCTTTGCGGGTGTGTACCCACCGGCATCCACTTTCAAAACGATCACGATCGCAGCAGCTTTGCGTTACCGAGTCATCACGGAAAACACCGTCATCGACTGCCCTCAGAGCATTATGATCGGTAACCATCGTTTCCGGAATCACAGCGGTTTTTCAGGCAGCATCAACTGTGTGACGGCAATCGTCTTGTCCAATAACCCTTTCATGTACCAGGTTGCTGCCACACGCGATCCTCGAATTGGCGCGGCCCGACTCTGCGAAACAGCCCGCCGCTTCGGCTATGGCTCTGTCACTGGTCTGCCGTTGGCTGATAAAGCAGGCAACGTACCGGATGATGCATGGATGTACCGTAATTACGGACGTGGATTCATGGCAGGTGATGCGGCAAACATGGCTATTGGTCAGGGAGCGCTTCTCGCTACCCCTCTGCAAGTGGCGCATGCGATCTCCGCCATTGCAAATGGACGTTACCTGCCCAAGCTCCAACTTATCCGCCAGGTGCTCGATCCGGAGGGTAACGTTGTGTATCAATTCACTCCAACTGTGCAGAACAACATGAGCGATATGTCACCGGCGCTTGCTGTCGTGCGCAAGGGAATGCGCGCCGTGGTGGATGGCGGTACTGGTCACCGCGCCGCTTTGAGTTGGATTGACAATGCTGGTAAGACGGGCACCGCTCAGTGGGGACGCCCATCCGATGACTGCCGTCTCGCATGGTTTGCCGGTTTCTTGCCGGCAAGCAACCCGCGCTTTGCCTACGCAGCTCTCTACGAAGGACGTCCGCACCAAAGAATTTCAGGTGGCCATGTCGCAGCCGCCATTGTGCGCAGTTTCTTCAATTCGGTGCGTTCCGGTATTGAGGCTGCCATCAAAAATGATGTTCCCAAGCCCGTTATGGCCGATGGACAGGAAGCTTTTGCGGAGGATGTAGCTGAGGATCCGGACGGGGAAGCCGCCTCCGACCAAGCTGCGCAAGAGGAACAGGAACGCGTCAGACGCGAGGAAGCCACGAAAAAGCGCCACAGTCAATCTGGCTGGGATGATGGTCGATCCAGGCACTAAAATTAATCTTGCCCTATGTGTTCGGCTGTGTATAAGTGAGTGGAGCTATAGGTCCAGCCTGAACGATAAGCGCTTGGTATGGGGATGAGGGGAGAGCGTCTAAGCTGTTTCTCAGCGCCGGTCACAGGTTTAGTGTTCCCGTTTGCCCAGGGTCTCCCTCTCCTGCAATTTTTCCTTGTTTTTTTTGGGGGGAGGCTGTCGGACGCTCCGCGTTATTCCCTGTTCGCATACTCAGCGCTTCGAGGATCATGGGATAAAGTCTTTCCGCCATCAGTTTTGAGCCGAGAGCATTGAGGTGATTGTTATCAATCATCAGAAGTTGTGAGCCCTGCAGGGCTTGGAATGATTCTCCCGGGGCGAGTGTCTCAACGGGCTCCACGAGAGAAATGAGATCCTCTGCCACCATGCGACGCAGGAAGGCGAGTATCCGTTTGTTTCTGTTGTTGTAGGTATCTAAACTGCAAATGGTAAGCTCTCGTTTTGTGTCCCACAACAGAGCCAATGTTTCATAATGAGACCAACGAAATTCAGGAGTAGGCGCTATGACGATGGTTCGTATCCCCCTTTTTTTGAGTTCCAAAAAGAAACTACGTACGGCATGTTCTGCGTCTATTCCTTTCCATGTTTCGTATAGCCTGACAGTCCAAAGTTGAGCGATGATGACATGGGTAATTTGTCTGTTCATCTCCAGCCAAGAGAAGAAAGATTGCGCTTTATTCGGGGTCATCCCCTGATCCCAATTTCCTTCATATACATTATGGAGCGGTGCAATACGAGACGCTAGGTAAACACCGGCTTTTGATGAGCCCCGAAAGACGGTGTCAAGTCCGGCGCATAGATGTGCCGCATGGCTGTCTCCCGTCAAAAGAAACGTTTTTTCTCGCTCCGGGTCACCAATGCAGATAAGTGGGCTTTTGTTGAGTATTTCTTTTTGATCGCGTACGTTGTTAATTATAAAAAAGGAAGGCCAAGGCTCCATTTCTTTGGGAAGGGTTTGAAGAAGTTGATCGTCGTAGCACATTCTATAGTTTTCATAGGAAGGTCTGGATGATAGGCAAAGTTCTTCCTGAAGAATTGCAGGGATAGACTTTTCTTTCCACAAAGATGGCACAGTGAGAAGAGTAGTGACCATCCACATGAGTGCTAGCAGCCACCATGCAAAACGGCGTTTTTCAATGCTCCACCAGAACAACCGCCCCAGCACAACAGAACTGATCAGCATGCCTCCCTCATCCCAAGGGCTGATGTTCCCTCCTGTTATGAGACGCCAACCTACGAATACCGGCATGTGGACGAGATAGATGGAGAAGGATATGCTGCCGAGTCGGACAAGAGCTTGATTATCCAGAACACGGCGCAGGCAATTTCTCGGACAGTACCGAATGCAGAGTACGGTACCGACGACGCACATAACAGTAGCGACGCCTCTCTCCGGTTGCCCTAGACTAAGAGAAATGTTGAATGCAACAGGTATCACGAGAAGGAGCAAACCGAGGATGAACAGGACTGTCGGCATCAAACGCCTTTTCTCCATAGTCGGCAAGCATAAGACGAGACCTCCTGCCATCACTTCCCATACGCGCGGGAGTGTGTCGTAATAAGAAATATCGTGCCTCATTTTCCATACGGGGCAACCCATGTTCGCCAGCCATTCGTGGATCGTGAAACTGAACGTTCGGAGCAGGGAAGCTAGCCCTACTAAAACAAGCAGGGTTACCAATATACGCTTGCTCAATCTCTGTAAAGCATAGTTTCCTACGGCGTAAAGAGCGCAGAGTTGAAGTGCAACGGAGAGGTACCACAGGGGCAAGAGCGGCATAAACTGGGAATCCGGCGCAAAGTAGTCTGCAAACGCGTGCTTGAGATAGATGTTGGCTCGCAGTAAACAGGCCGCGTGGCCGAGATCGTTGCTCCACGTTTCATCATCGCGTGATAGAACGAATAACCCTATGGTAAGCGTAGCCAGGATGATCACCAGCATGGGTGGGACTATTCTCCTGACACGCTTCATGAGGTATCCGGCACATTGCTTGAGTGTGTCGTTTCCGCCACGATCCACTCTCGCCTTGAACATCAAATATCCCATGATGACCAGAAAAACATCTACCCCTAAATAACCATTCGCCCATTGGGTGCCATTGAGGTGAAACAGAAGAACGAAAAGAAGAGCGAGGCCTCTCAGTCCGGCAATGTGTGGGAAAAAATCTTTCTTTGTCATTTTTGCCTGCGTTTTCGGAGCTGTATATCTCTTTTCAAAAGCGATGCACGCATGCTTTCCTTGCCATGATGTTGATGACAAGTAGGGTAAGGAAATATTTGTCTGATTTATTTGAAAAGATCACCCTTTCGAAGATGGGAGACTAAAAACGCACGAAGGTTGATGAGAGGCGAGAGATAAAGTCTTTCTCCTTGACATCGCTTTTGAAAAGAGAAGTGCATGCCAAATGACTGATGAAATGGGGAGGGAAGAGAGAATGCATCAGAGCATGGAAAATGAGCATGTCAGATGTTTGTGGATCATAGGCTTGAATGCAGGCACTCCAAGAATTAAGTGTCCTGTGGAGTGCGCGTGCGTGAGGGGAAACGGTTGTTTTCCGGGGAAAAGTCCTCGATGGGAATTTTAATGCAATGCAGGTGTCTGCGGGGAGAACTTTGGCAAAAAACGACAAAAAATGCCAGGCAAGTCAAAAAAAAGACTTGCCAAGTGAAAGAAAAATGGTAAACTATGGCTCCCCTCGGAGCGCATTAACTTTGCGAAAAGCGAGGGAATTATCGGGCAAGCCGCCGGAAAAACGGCCCATTTCTCTCGGGAAGAGCGGAAGTCGGAGTATTGACGGCATAGCCTGGAAAACAAACAACTAGCAGGAAACATGCCGACCATCAATCAGCTCGTCCGTAAGGGACGCACCGTACCGGAAGAGAAGTCGAAATCACGCGCTCTTCACAGCTGTCCGCAGCGTCGTGGGGTTTGTCTTCAAGTTATGACCCGCACGCCGAAAAAACCGAACTCTGCCTTGCGTAAAGTGGCCAAGGTAAGATTGACCAACGGGGAAGAAGTCATTGCCTACATCGGTGGCGAGGGACACAATTTGCAGGAACACTCAATTGTGCTGGTGCGCGGCGGACGTGTGAAGGACTTGCCGGGCGTGCGCTATCACATTGTGCGTGGAGCTTTGGATTGCTTGGGTGTTGAGAAGCGTCGCCGCGGTCGCTCAAAGTACGGTGCGAAGCGACCCAAGGAAGGTGCAGCGGCTTCTGCTAAGAAAAAATAATAACCCTTAACCTATAAACTGAGCTATGGCACGTCGCAAACGCGTCTATAAGAAGATGGAGCACCACGACTCGCGGTACGATTCCGCATTGGTGGGGCGATTTATCGGCAAGGTGATGCTTTCCGGCAAGCGATCGCTGGCAGAGCGCATCGTGTACAAGGCGATTGATATCGCCAACGAGGGTACGGAGATGGTGAGTCCGCTGGAGGTGCTCACTCGAGCCATTGAGAATGCCAAGCCTCGCGTGGAAGTGAAGAGCCGCCGCGTAGGTGGCGCTACCTACCAGGTACCGCTGGAAGTTGCGCCGGAGCGTTCTGAAGCGCTGGCAATGCGTTGGATTATCGGCTACGCGCGAAATCGCAAGGGCGTGCCCATGGCGAAAGCTCTCGCGAATGAAATCAAGGAAGCCGCCGCCAACCAAGGTGCCGCTGTGCGCAAGCGCGATGACGTGCATAAGATGGCCCAGGCGAACCGCGCCTTTGCTCACTTCCGCTGGTAAGCTCTCTGGCGGAAGATTTTTTTGCCCTTAAATTGAGCATTTAACCCAACCTACAGAAAAGAAAATGGCAAGTGTAAGCAGTCCTGACCGTAAGGAGCCTTTGGAGCGTTACCGCAACTTCGGCATCGCGGCGCATATTGATGGTGGCAAAACGACGCTCTCTGAGCGCATCCTCTTTTACACCGGCATGATTCACAAAATTGGCGAGGTGCACGATGGTGCTGCTACGACCGATTGGATGGAGCAGGAACAGGAGCGCGGCATTACCATCACCTCTGCCGCTGTGACCACCAACTGGAAACAGTTGCCGGCAGAAGGTTGCTATAAATTGTTTGAGGGGCAGAACTTCCAGCTGAACGTGATTGACACTCCGGGGCACGTGGACTTCACCGCTGAGGTGGAGCGCAGTTTGCGCGTGCTGGACGGGGCGATTGTGGTGTTCTGCGGTGTGGCAGGCGTCCAACCGCAGACGCAGACGGTGTGGCGCCAGGCGAGCAAGTACAACGTGCCGCGCATTTGCTTTGTCAATAAAATGGATCGCACGGGCGCCAACTTTGCCAACGTGCTCAACGATATCCGCACCAAACTGGGGGCGAATGCCGCTCCGGTGCTTATGCCGATCGGGGCGGAGGACAGCCTGCGCGGGCAGATTGACGTGGTGAACCAGAAGGCCATCATCTATTCGGATTCCGATCGCCTGGGTTCCACCTATACCGTGGAGGAAATCCCCGACGATTTGAAGGAAGTCGCGGCGGCGGCGCTCGATGACCTGAAGGAACGCGTAGCCAATGTGGACGAGCAGCTCGGCGAACTCTTCCTGATGGAGGAACCAATAGATGCTCCCACGTTGAAGGCCGCTATTCGCCGTGCGACCATCGCGAATGAATTTGTGCCGGTGGCCGGTGGCTCTGCCTTTAAGAACAAGGGTGTGCAGGCCCTGCTGGATGCCGTGGTGGATTACCTGCCCAGCCCGCTTGAGGCCAAGGCTGCCACGGTGACCTCCACCATTTCTTCCGGCGTGGATGAGAATGGCTACGAGATTTTTGAGAAAAAGGAAATTGTTCCCTCCGACGAAGATAAGCCCGTCGCCCTCGCTTTCAAGCTGTGGGCGGATAAGTTCGTAGGCTCCTTGGTGTTCATCCGCGTCTACACCGGCGTCATCCGTAAGGGTGACACCGTATACAACCCCCGCACTCGTAAGCGTGAGCGCGTGGGACGTTTGCTCCAGATTCAGGCCAATGTGCACACGGATGTGGACGAGGTGTTCTCCGGCGACATTGCCGCCATTGTGGGCTTGAAGAATGCGACCACGGGCGACACGCTCGCCAGCGATGACTATGACTACACCTTAGAGCCGCCGACTTTCCCGGATACGGTGATTTCTATGGCGGTGGAGCCGCTTACCAAGGCCGACCAGGAGAAAATGAGCAACGCCTTGCAGCGCCTATCCGCCGAGGATCCCACTTTCCGTGTGAAGACCGATGAGGAGACAGGTCAGACCATCATTGCAGGTATGGGTGAGCTGCATTTGGACATCATTGTGGACCGCCTGAAGCGCGAGTTCAAGGTGGAGGCCAACACGGGCAAGCCCCAGATCGCTTACCGCGAGACCATCACTAAGTCCGCCGATCATGTGCAGGGCAAGTTGGTGAAGCAGAGCGGCGGTCGTGGTCAATACGGTGATGTGATCATCGATATGCGTCCGGGTGAGCGCGGGAGTGGTTTGAAGATCGCCAACAAGATTGTGGGCGGCGCCATTCCGAAGGAGTACATGAATGCCGTGTACGCCGGTTTGAACGAAGCGATGAATTCTGGCATTGTGGCTGGCTATCCGGTGGAGGATGTGGAGGTGGATGTGGTGGATGGTTCCTACCACGAAGTGGACTCCAATGAAAACGCCTTCAAGATGGCCGCCATCTTCGCCATGAAGAACGCTTTTGCCAAGTGCGCTCCGGTGCTGCTGGAGCCTATTATGAGCGTGGAAGTCGTGACCCCGGCCGAAAATCAGGGTGACATCATGGGCGACCTCAACCGGCGCCGCGCTCAGGTGAACAGCATGGAGCATAAGGGCAGTGAGTGCGTACTCACCGCTGCTGTGCCATTGGCGGAAATGTTCGGCTATTCCACCGATATCCGCACCCTATCCAAGGGCTTGGCTTCTTACTCCATGGAGCCCTCGCACTTTGAGCAAGTTCCGCCCAACCTCGTGGCTCAAATCGTCAAGGCTCGTGGCGGCAACGCTAAATGATTTTCTTTAACTCACATTATTAACAACCAACATAACCGCACGTTCATGCAAAGTCCTAAAATCCGCATTCGACTTCGCGCCTTCGATAGCCGTGCAATCGACCGATCCGCATCTGAGATCGTGGAGACTGCCAAGCGCACCGGGGCGAAAGTAGCCGGGCCGATTCCTTTGCCGACTCGCATCGAGAAGTTCTCTGTGAACCGCTCGGTTCGTGTCAATAAGAAATCAGCTGATCAGTTCGAGATCCGCACGCACAAGCGCTTGCTCGACATCGTGGAACCCACCTCGCGCACGGTGGAAGAGCTCAAGAAGCTCAACCTGCCGGCCGGTGTGGACATTGCCATCAAGATTTAACGTTAACCCTGATTCATTGACATGTCTTTAGGACTTATCGGAAAAAAGGTGGGCATGACCCGCGTCTTCAACAAGGAAACAGGTGCGATGACGCCCGTGACCGTGATTGATGTGACCGGGAATACCTTTGCCCAAGTGAAGACTCCGGAAAAGGATGGATACGCCGCCGTGCAGGTGGCCTACGGCTCCAAAAAGGAGAGCCGCTTGAGTCGTCCCGTGGCCGGGCATTATAAGAAGCTAGGCCTGGAGACGGCGGAGGTCCTGCGCGAGTTTCGCGTGGATGCCGCTGACCTGCCGCAAGAGGGCGCTACCCACCCCGGCTGCGAACTCTTTGCCGAGGGGGCTTGGGTGGATGTCATCGGCACAAGCAAGGGCAAGGGTTTCCAAGGTGTGATGCGCCGCCACAATTTCCACGGCTCGCCCATGACTCACGGCAGCATGATGCATCGCCGTACCGGTGGTGTGGGCGCTTGCGCCACTCCTTCTCGCGTGTGGAAGGGACAGAAGATGCCCGGCCGCATGGGCAATGAGCGCAAGACCGTGCAGAATCTGAAAGTGGTGCAGGTGCGTAAGGATGACCAGGCTATTTTGGTGTCCGGGCCGGTCCCCGGCGCTAAGGGCAGCATTGTCATTATTCGCCCCGCCAAGAAGAAATCGGCTCAATAAATAAGACGAACTTAGGAGAACCTATCTATGTCCGCAAAAGAAATGACCATTGATGCCGCGCATGAGGCAAACATCGTGACCGTAGGTCCCGAAAAGGGCGACCAGGCCGTGCATGATCTCATCGTGGCTTACCAAGCTAACCGTCGGCAAGGCAGCGCTTGCACCAAAACGCGCGCCGAGGTGAGTGGCAACAACCGCAAGATCTACCGCCAGAAACGCACCGGTAATGCCCGCCACGGCGATAAGCGCAGCCCCATCTTCGTGGGCGGTGGCGTCGTGTTCGGCCCCAAGCCGCGCGATTTCAGCAAGAAAGTGAACCGCAACGTGCGCAAACTCGCGTTGCGTCGCGTGCTCGGAGACATCCTGAGCGGGGGCAAGGTACTCAGCGTACCCAGCTTCAATATTGAGGATGGCAAGACGAAGAGTTTTGTGTCCGCGGTGAAAGATATCGCCGGTGATGAGCGCAAGATTCTCATCGTGGCCGATGAGTTTGATGAGCTGACGAAGCGCGCAGGTCGCAATGTGGCCGGCGTGCTGCTCATGAGCGCTGCAGAGGTGAATATTGAGCACCTGCTCCACGCGAGCAAGGTTGTGCTTGTTGACTCTGCTTTGGAAATTATTGCCAACCGCACGAAGTAATATGAACGATATTCACGATGTAATCAAGAAACCGCGCATCTCTGAAAAAGCGACTTTGCTGCATGAGAAAAGCGGCGAGGTTGTACTCGAGGTGGCCGTGAAGGCAACCAAAATCGAGATTCGGCAAGCGGTGGAAAAACTGCTGGGCAAGAAGGTGGTCGCCGTGCGTACTGCCAACTACGATGGCAAGGAGCGCCGCAAACGCACCAAAAACTACGGCGTGAGCCCCGCCTGGAAAAAGGCCTACGTGAAACTTGCTCCGGGCGAGACGCTCGAGCTGGTCTGATATCGCTATAAACCTTTAACGATGTAAGCTATTATGTCACTTAAGTCATTCAAGCCTACCACGCCCTCCAACCGCTACAAGGTACTCCCCTCCTTCGATGAGATTACCAAGAGTACCCCGGAGAAGAAGTTGCTTGAGCCGTTGCGCAAGAGCGGCGGCCGCAACAATAACGGACGCATCACCACGCGCCATATTGGCGGCGGTCACAAGCGCCATTACCGTCTTGTGGATTTCCGGCGCAACCGTCATGAGTCTGCCAAGGTGCTTGCCGTGGAGTATGATCCGAATCGTACCTGCCGCATTGCTCTGCTGCAGTATCAGGACGGCACCAAAAGCTACATCCTGGCTCCCGTAGGACTCGGGCCGGGTATGACGGTGCAGAGCGGTGAGAGCGTGGCCCCGAAGGTGGGCAATGCCATGCCCCTGAAAAACGTGCCCTTGGGCACAGCCATCCACAACATCGAGATCCGACCGGGATCCGGTGGCAAGGTGGCTCGCTCGGCCGGTCAACAGGCTGTGCTCTCCAACCGCGATGGTGAGTATGCCCTCGTGAAAATGCCTTCTGGAGAAGTGCGCCGCTTCCGTGTGGACTGCTATTGCACCATCGGTCAGGTGGGCAATACGCAGCACATGAATGAATCTTCCGGCAAGGCTGGCCGCACGCGCTGGATGGGCATTCGCCCGACCGTGCGCGGCATGTGCATGAACCCGGTGGATCACCCCAATGGTGGTGGTGAAGGTAAGTCCAAGTCCGGCGGTGGCCGCCAGCACCTCAAGTCCCCGTGGGGACATGTGAAGGGGCAGAAGACGCGCCGTATCCGCAAACCCAGCGATACTTTCATCGTTCAGCGGCGTAAGAGTAAATAACAGCAAAAATTAACCAATTAAAGACAATGGGACGTTCCCTCAAAAAAGGACCCTTCGTGAGCCAATCCTTGCTGGACAAAGTAGATGCCCAGCTTCAGAGCGGTGATCGCAAACCAATAAAGACCTGGAGCCGCGCCTCCATGGTGGTGCCTGACTTCGTGGGCCTCACATTCCTGGTACATGCCGGCAAAAACTTTGCCACCGTGTATGTGACGGAAAATATGGTGGGTCACAAGCTGGGTGAGTTTGCTCCCACGCGCATCTTCAAGGCGCATGGCGGCATCGGTAAGAAATAACTTGTAGGACAATAACTTTTCCCATGGTCATTTTCCTCCAATACGCATGCAGAGTGTTGCTGCTCCTCATGGGGGCGGCTTGCTTGGCTAGCGCTGCGGAGGCCGATCGTGGAACACAGCACAGGATCTCTCAGCTTGAGAAACAAGTAGCTGCCCTGCGCGAAAGCTATGCGCTCGCGCGGGCGGACGCCGACCAGGCGCGCAAGCAGATGAGCGAAGTTCATGCTCGTCTGGAAGCCCTGGGCGGAGCTGCTCTCGGGGAGAGCGAGGAGCGCATTATCGACACCGCAGCTCAGTTGGAGAGCGCTCGTGCGGAGCTCGAGGCTCTGCGCAAGGCTGCCATGAAGCTCGCTTCTGCCATCAATGCTTACATGAGCACGGCTATGGTAGAGGATGCTGCGGCGCGCCAGACCTTGGAGGCTGCCCTGCGCGAGCAGGAGGTAGCCCTCGGCGTGCGTGTAGCGCCCCAAGATGAACTCTCCGGGACGCCGGAAGAGGCTCAGGTACTCAGCATCGATTCTGAGTCCGGACTCATCGTGATCAATGCGGGACGCGAGGCGCGTGTGCGCGTGGGCATGCCCATGGAAATATCTCGGGGCGACCAGGCCATTGCGCGTGCTATCGTCACGGATGTGCGTAAGAAGGTTTCCGGCCTTCTCGTGCAGCAGCATCTCAATCCGAACCTCTCGGTGAATGTGGGGGATCGTGTGTCTGTCACAACTAATTAGTAATACCACAACAATGGAAGTTAAAGCAATATGCAAAAATGCCCGCATCTCCGCCAAGAAGATGCGCGATGTAGCCGCGGCAGTGCAGGGGATGCCTGTCTCCAAGGCGATTGATGTGCTGAGCTACTCGCCCAAGAAAGGCGCTTACCTGATCAACAAGACGATCAAGTCAGCTGTAGCGAATGCAGAGAACAACAACGGACTTGCCGCTGATGAGCTTGTGCTCAAGAGCGTGCGGGTAGATGAGGGGATGACTTTTCGGCGCACGATGCCGCGTGCTCGTGGTTCCGCGAATGTGATCCGCAAGCGCACTGCCCACATTACTGTGGTGGTGTCCAATGATGAGAAATAATCGCTCAGCACTCCAAACTTTTTTTACAATATGGGACAAAAAGTAAATCCTATCGGTTTCCGTCTTGCAGTGACGAAGGATTGGCGCTCCAAATGGTACGCCACCGGCGAGGACTATGCGACTAAGCTGCATGAGGACCTCAAAATCCGCAAGTACATCAAGGACTACACCGTGAAGGTGAACAGCGAAATGAAGGGTTCGTCCCCCGCCATCTCGCGCATCACCATTGAGCGCGCTTGGAACAGCGTGCGCGTCACGATCTCTACCGCACGCCCGGGCCTCGTCATCGGCCCCAAGGGCAAGTACATCGAAGAGATGTCGGATGGCCTTACCAAACTTTGCGGTGGAGCCCAAGTAAAGCTTGATATTTTGGAGATTCGCCAACCGGAACTCGATGCCCAACTGGTGGCCGAAAACATTGCGACTCAGTTGGAACGCCGCGTTTCTTTCCGTCGTGCGATGAAGCGCGCCGTGCAGGTCGCTATGGATTTTGGAGCGGACGGCATTCGCGTGCGCTGCGCTGGTCGATTGGGTGGCGCGGATATCGCGCGCGCCGAGCAGTATCGCGAAGGCAAGGTGCCGCTGCAGACGCTGCGTGCTCCCATTGACTATGGTTTTGCTGAGGCGCGCACTCTCTACGGTCTTATCGGCGTGAAATGCTGGATCAACAAACGCCCGGATGCCGGTGGCGCTGCCGCGAACAATCGTTCCGGTTCCCGTCCTCAGCGTCCGCGTCGGGAACGTCCCGAAGGAAAGCGCCGCGATGCGTGAGGAATTGTGAACCCCCTAATGATAGAAAGGAAATAACAGTATGCCTTTAATGCCAAAACGAGTGAAGGGTAACCTGCGCAAGATGCACCGCGGTAACCGCGGCGGCAATGCAACGAGCGGAGATTACGTGGCCTTCGGTGACTTCGGGTTGCAGGTGCTTACCCGCGGCTGGGTCACCAACAATCAGATTGAGGCCTGCCGTGTGGCCATCAACCGCTACCTGCGTCGTCGCGGGCGTGTGTACATCCGCATCTTCCCGCAGAAGTCCTTTACCAAACGCCCGCCGGACACCCGTATGGGTAAGGGTAAGGGCGCCGTGGAGGGCTGGGTGGCCGTTTGCCGTCCGGGCAACATCATGTTCGAGGTCGGTGGTGTGACCGAGTCTGCTGCGAAGGAGGCTTTGCGTCTCGCTTCCAACAAGCTGGGCATCCGCACGCGTTTCGTCTATCGCCAGGGTGTGGAGCCCCAGGCATAACTCCGTTAACTTTTAACCAGATTTTACTAAGATGCCTGTCAAAAAAGCCAAAGACTTTCGCGGGATGAATGCCAAGGAATTGGCCGCCCATATTCGCAGTCTCCGCAAGGAGCTTTTCGACCTGCGCCTCAAGCATGGCGCCGGCTCTCTGGAAAATAATCAGAAGCTGCGTTTGCTGCGTAAGGAGCTCGCCTGCGCTCTCACGGTGCAGGGGGAAGGTCCTGCCGCCGCGGCTGACGCTGAGCAAAACTAATCAACCCTAACGCAGTTTATTTCTAATATGAGCGAAGAAACTACTACAACCAAACCCCAGGGCTTACGCAAGACCCGTGTGGGCGTTGTTGTGTCCACCAAGATGACCAAGACCATCGTGGTGGAGTATGTGGCGCGCGTCCCGCATCCGGTGTTCAAGAAGATCGTCAAGCGCAGCAAGAAGTACTACGCGCATGATGAGCAGGAGAGCGCCAAGGTTGGCGACACCGTTCGCATTCGTGAGACACGTCCGCTCTCCGCGCTCAAGCGCTGGGAGCTCGTGGAGATCATCAAACACTAAACGCAAGAAAGGAGTTTAACTATGCTTCAAATGGAATCTCTTGTGCAGGTGGCTGACAACACTGGCGCCCGCACGGCCAAGATGATTGGCGTCATCGGCAAAGCAACTGACCAGGCGCACATCGGCGACATCATCACCTGCCACATTCGTGAGTCCATCCCTACGGCAGCGGTGAAGAAGGGCACGGTTGTGAAGGCTGTTGTTGTGCGCACTTCCGCCCCTATTCGGCGCGATGATGGCTCCGTATTGCGCTTTGATTCGAACGCAGTTGTCTGTATCGACAAGGACAATAATCCGCGCGGCACTCGTATTTTCGGACCGGTCGCCCGTGAACTCCGTGAAAAGGGGTTTATGAAGATTGTGTCCCTTGCGCCCGAGGTGCTCTAAAGCGCGTTTTCCCATATTTTTGCCTCGGCATTCTGCTTCAGCGGGTGCCGGGGCATTTTTAGTACGTCAGGCATGACATGTAGCTGGGGTGAAAGTCCCCAAGAGCCGCTGACAGAACGGAATCAAATAGC
>CANRNS010000002.1 GCA_947632055.1 uncultured Akkermansia sp. | reverse complement strand
AAAATGCTATGCTGTTGGGTGACCGTTTATTTTGAGGCATCGGGCTTCGGTGACTTTTATTTTTGAGGCATTACGAAGCAACCAAGTCCAGGGCAACCGCATAAGAATGTGCAGTTGCTATTTACAAGACGCCCGAACCTCGTGCAGGGCACCCGAGTTCTCGTCCGATTGCGAGAAAGGAGAAACATAAAAATGGGCTTGCAATTCTGTGCAGAATGGGGTTGAATGGCGGGGATATGAAAACAGTTTTTTTTGCGCTTATGGGAACGCTTCTGGCGAGCGTGGTTCTGAGCTCCTGCGGGGAATGTTCCTGCAAGGGAAACAGCGACTACTTGCGCGATGTGCCCGTGTCGCGTTCGCAGAGTTTCAGCTGATGTGTGAGGTAGGAGGAGCGGCAGCATGTCTTTTGAGATTCGCGAGGTCCAGGTGAAACCGGAGCATGCGCTTCTGGTAGGTATCGGTATGCCCGGGGAGCAGAGGATGGAACGCGAAGCGTTGATGGCGGAGTTGCGGGATTTGGTGAGCAATTTGGGCTATGGAATCGCTGAAAGTCGCGTGGTGTGGACGCGCGAGATGCAGGCCAAATACCTGTGTGGCATAGGGAAGGCCGAGGAAGTTTGCGAGCTGGTTCGGCAGGTGGGAGCAGATTGTCTCATCCTCGATAATTTGCTCAGCCCCGGTCAGCAGCGCGAGTGGGAAAAGCTCACTGAACTGCCGGTGATGGATCGCGAGGAGGTGATTCTGGATATTTTTGCCCGGCGGGCACGCACGTCCGAGGCTGTGATGCAGGTGGACCTGGCGCGCATGCAGTATGCCTTGCCGCGTATGACCGGGATGTGGAAGCACCTGGATCGCCAGCGTGGGGGGGCGGGCGGTGGCAAAGGCGGTGGCGCTGCGGCCCGCGGCGAGGGTGAAAAACAAATTGAGGTGGACCGTCGGCTCGCGCACGAGCGTATCACGGCCATCCGTAAGGAGCTGGAAAACGTGCGGCGGCAGCGTACAACGCAGCGCAAAGAGCGCAAGCGCCAGGGCATACCCACCGCAGCTATTGTAGGCTACACAAATGCGGGGAAATCGAGTTTGCTCAACGCGCTGACAGGCTCGGAGGTGCTCGCTGAGGACATGCTTTTTGCCACGCTGGACACAACGAGCCGCAAGCTCGAGTTGCCGGATGGGCAGCCTTTGGTGCTCACCGATACGGTCGGTTTCATCCGCCAGTTGCCCCACCGACTGATTGAGGCCTTTAAGTCAACGCTGGAGGAAGCGGTGCTGGCCGATTTTCTCATTCAGGTGGTGGATGTGAGTGATCCGGATGCGCAGCGGCACTATGAGACGACCTGCGAAGTGCTTGCGCAACTCGGAGCCGAGGGGAAGCCGATGATTGTGGTGGGCAACAAACTGGACTTGCTGGATTCGGAGGCGGGTGAGCAGGCAATGCAGAAGCTTGCCGCCGTTGCGGGGGAACGCCCTTGCTTGCGGATGAGTGTAGAGCGGGGTGAGGGACTGCAGGAGCTGCTGGGTGCGTGCGTGGAGGCGCTCTCGCATCGCGTCAGCACGCAAACCTACCGCATTCCGCAGGCGGAGAGCCGGATTATTGCCGTCATGCACCGCGATGGCAAGGTGCTGAGCACCGAGTATGAAGGGAATGATGTGGTGGTGCGCGCGATTTTGCCGCGTGAGTTTGCAGCGAGATTGGAAGCTTACAGGGAATCATGAAAACATATCTGACGGTTGGCTTGGCGGCGTTCCTGATCGCTTGCAGTCATGAGGACACGGTGGAGGATGCATACCGCCGTGGGGCGGAGCTCGAGGCTGCCAGTCGTCATAAGAAGGTGGCGCGGACCTTTGAGGAGTTTGCGGCGAGTCCCACCTACAGTCAGTCGCGCGATATGTGGCGAGGGGCCGCCCTTCAGCAGTACAACCCGCGCCGGTCTCGCGTAGTGATCCTTCTGCGTGAGCAGAGAGGGCGGCTGTACATCAACGATCAAATCGCCATGGACTTTCCCGTGTGCTCCGGACGTGTGGGCGGGCATGAAACCCCACGCGGCTCTTTCCGTATTTCCGAAAAGAAGCGCGAGCACCGTTCCAGCAGGTATGGCAGCTTTGTGAATGCCAGCAATGTGATCGTCAAGGGGGATGCCAAATCGTGGCAAAAGGCTCCCAAGGGGACGCACTTCAAGGGAACGCTCATGCCGTATTGGATGCGTTTCAACGGTGGAATCGGCATGCACGTCGGCAGTGTGTACCGCAGCGGGGCGTCCCACGGTTGCGTGCGTGTGCCGCCGGAAGCTTGCAGCATCCTCTTCGACAAACTTGCCGTGGGTTCAACTGTCATCGTCAAATAACATGCTATGATTACGCGTCTCCATTCAGCAGCTGTCAATGGAATCACCGGCTATGAGGTGCAGGTGGAAGTTAACGTGCAGAAGGTGGAAGAGGTGGGGCGGTTTACGGTGGTTGGTCTGCCGGATGCCGCCGTGCGCGAAAGTGTGCAGCGCGTCACGGCGGCCCTGCAGAACAGCCATTTCTTTTGTCCCGGTCAAATAGCCGTTACCGTGAATCTCGCTCCGGCGGACGTGAAAAAGCAGGGGCCTGGTTTTGATTTGCCTATTGCGCTGGGACTTGAGATGGCCATCCAGAACAATTACAGCGGATTACCAGAGGCTTTTCGTCGGCGCGTTCCCGAAGAAAATGAAGCATGGTGCATCGTGGGGGAACTTGCCCTGGATGGTACGGTACGCGGAGTGCGCGGTATATTGCCACAGGCTATCGCCGCGCGCCAAGCAGGTCGGCGGCGTATGATGGTGAGCCCCGAAAACGCTGCCGAGGCCGCTGTGGTAGAGGGCCTGCAGGTATATCCCGTGGCGAATTTGCAAGAGGCGTGGCAAATGATGCTGGAGCCTGAGACGTGCCCCCCATACGTGTCCGCTCCGGCCTCGGATTGCGCTGAGGAGTTGCCGGACTTTGATGAGGTTAAGGGACAGCCTTATGCGCGACGTGCCATGGAAATAGCGGCTGCCGGCGGACATAATCTTCTGATGAGCGGCTCTCCCGGCAGCGGCAAGAGTATGCTGGCGGCGCGCCTGCCCGGCATACTGCCGCCCATGACCCATGAGGAGGCATTGGAGGTGAGCAAGATACATTCTGTATGCGGGATGCTGCCGATGGGGAGGGGCTTGCTGACGCAACGTCCCTTTCGCTCACCGCACCACACGATATCGGATGTGGGGTTGATGGGCGGCGGCAGCTCGATTACACCGGGAGAGATCACACTGGCGCATCATGGCGTCCTCTTTCTGGATGAATTTCCGGAGTTCAGCAGGCGCACGTTGGAGACCCTGCGCCAGCCCTTGGAGAGTGGTCGCATCACGATTTCACGAGCGAGCGGCTCGGTGGATTTTCCCTGCGAATTCATGCTGGTAGCGGCCATGAATCCGTGCCCCTGCGGATACTTGGGCGACAGGCGGCACACTTGTCGCTGCAAGCCGGCAGACATTGCGCGCTACCGCAAAAAAATTTCCGGACCCTTGCTGGATCGTTTTGACATGGTGATTGAAGTGCCGCCGGTGGATCCGGCCGGGCTGCTGCATAAGCCTGATGGCGAGAGCAGCGCCGCCATCCGTCAGCGCGTAACTGCGGCGCGTATGATGCAGCAAAAACGCTACGTCGGCACAGCTACCGCTTGCAACGCCCGGTTGAGCGGAAAACAGCTCCGGCGTTATTGCCCGCTCACTGACAGCCAGCAAAAGCTCCTTTTGGCGGCAGTGGAGCAGTTCGGACTTTCGGCGCGGGCATTCGACCGCATTTTACGCGTGACGCGAACGATAGCAGATTTGTCCGGGCGCGAGAATGTGGAGGACGCCGATTTGTTGGAGGCGATACAATTTCGCCAGTATGAAGCGCAAATGCGCGCCGTTTCATGAAAGATTTTGAGAACCGAGTACGTACTAAGTATTGAACCCTTTTCTTGTTATGGACAAAATGATCAGGCTGATGATGGGGGCTTTAGCTGCGGGGGCCATCCTCCTGCAGATGCAGTGTCGTGGAGAAAGTGAATCAGAGGTTGCCGGAGAGCGCGAGCTGTTTGACTTTGATTGGCAGTTCAAATATTTTGGTCCGGAGTCGCCGGAGGAAGCGGCCTCGGTGATTCATGCGCCTCAAGGTGCGCAGAATGGGCATTCAGCAGACCAGGCTGTGGACGGCAGCCAGGAAACTCTTTGGGTGGCGCCCAATGATAAGCCGGGCTATGAGCTTATCCTGGAGACTGGGTTAGATATTCCGCTGAGCGCGGCGGTTTTGTATTGGGAAAAAGATTGGCCGCAACAGGTACAGGTCGAGATTGAGACCGCCGGGTCGATGGAGAGACGCAGCATCCGGAAACAGGAGTTGCGCACGCGCCTGGACTTGGGTGGGCAGAAGGTGCAAAAATTACGTTTCATTTTCCCGGATACGAAGCACAACATGTGGGCAGCCGTGCGTGAGATCGAGCTGTACGACATGCAGAATGCCCCGGTGAAGCCCGTGCCGCGGCTGAAGATGGAAGCGCCTGCCCAACCCGAGTACGATGTATCCGGTTTCAAGCCGGTGCAATTACCGCATGATTGGGCGATCGAAAGTCCCTTTCTCAAGGATGAACCCAATGAGACCGGCAAGCTCCCGTGGAACGGCTTTGGATGGTACCGCAAGAGTTTTGATGTGCCGGCAAGTTTTTCTGCAAAAAAACAACGCTATTACTTGGACTTTGAGGGCGTCATGTCCCACCCGCGCGTGTACGTGAACGGGAAAAAGGCCGGCGAGTGGGCGTATGGCTATTCTTCGTTCCGTGTGGATATTACGCCGTATTTGAAAGCAGGGGAGAAAAATCTGGTGGCGGTGCTGGCCAGCAACAAGCCGCTTTCGTCGCGATGGTACCCGGGCGCGGGCATTTACCGTCACGTGTGGCTCACCAAAACGTCACCGAGTCATCTCGCCTACAACGGTATTTGCGTGACGACACCACAGGTCTCACCGGAATCCGCCACGCTGCAGGTGTCTACGGAACTTGAAAACACGGGCAGTGAAGCGGTTAAAATGACCATTCAGCAGCAGGTTGGCAAACTCAAGGCGCGGCAAAAGTCCGTGGAGCTTGCCCCGGGAGAAACCCGCACCGTGAAGCAGAGTATAACCTTGTCCAAGCCGGAGCTGTGGAGTTGTGAGAACCCGCACTTGTACACCTTGCGCACCACGATCACCCAACCGGGAGAGAGCCCCCAGGTGCACCGCACGCGCTTTGGAGTGCGTACCATTGAGTGGAAGCCGGACGGATTTTACTTGAACGGCAAGCGAGTGCAGATACAGGGCGTATGCGAGCACCATGATTTGGGCGCTCTTGGCTCTGCTTTCTACAGGAAGGCGTGGGAGCGGAAGGTCAAAAAATTGAAGGAAATGGGGTGCAATTCCATTCGCACCTCGCACAACCCTCCGGCTCCCGAGGCTCTGGATGTGTGTGATGAGCAGGGGATGCTCGTGCTCGATGAACTCTTTGATATATGGGAGGCTCAAAAATATGACAAGGTGAACGGTTACCACGTCGATTGGAAACAGTGGTGGAAGAAAGATGTGGAGAACTTTGTGAAGCGAGATCGCAATCATCCCTGCGTCATCATGTGGA
The DNA here is from genome assembly GCA_947632055.1 of uncultured Akkermansia sp. Classification (GTDB taxonomy): domain Bacteria; phylum Verrucomicrobiota; class Verrucomicrobiia; order Verrucomicrobiales; family Akkermansiaceae; genus Akkermansia. The sequence continues at coordinate 71,599 of CANRNS010000002.1, read as the reverse complement.
GCGGCGGCAATGAAATCTCCGAAATCGTCACGGCGCGAGGTCGCATTGTCAACAGGGAGTTGCGCGACGAGTTTCGCAAATACGACACGACTCGCCCCTACACGGTCGGAGTGAACAACGGCAAGGGCGCTTGGAATGGCTTTGGCGATGATCTGGATGTGATGGGCTTCAATTATAAGCCCCGGATGTATGCAGAGTACGCGCAAAAGCGTCCTGAAAAGCCCTTTTATGGCTCTGAGACGGCGTCTGGCATAGGAACGCGAGGGTTTTACCTGTTTCCGCTGGGATGGCGCGGGGATGAGGGAGCGAGCGCTTTCCAAGTGAGCGCGTATGGTGTAGCGGCAGTACCTTGGGGATACTGCGCCGATGTGGAGTTTGCCGCGCACGACAAGGCGCCCAATACAGCCGGTGAGTACGTGTGGACGGGCTTCGACTACCTTGGCGAGCCAACACCCTACAATCAGGACGCTTCCAATGTGGGCAATTTGCAGGCGCTGAGCGAGCAGGAGAAGAAGGCGATCATGGATCACCTGAACGCCATGGGCAATAAGGCGCCCAGCCGCAGCTCCTACTTTGGTATCATTGACTTAGCCGGGTTCCCGAAGGATGTATTCTACCTCTACAAGAGTCGGTGGGATGCGGATGCTCGCTTTGCTCACCTGCTGCCGCACTGGAATTGGTCGGGCAGGGAGGGGCAGGTGACCCCCGTGATGTGCTTCAGCTCCGGCGATGAAGCTGAGCTCTTCGTGAATGGCAAGAGTCAGGGCGTGTGTCGCAAGGATACGGAAGATAAGGGAGAGCGTATTCCTCAAAGTTCCGGGGCTTCGCGCACGGCCTATCGTTTTGTGTGGGACAAGGTCGTGTATGAACCTGGTGAAATAAGTGTGGTGGTAAAAAAGGATGGCAAGCCTTGGGCTACGGACAAGGTGGTGACCACCGGTGAGGCGGCGTCTGTGCGTGCAACGGCGGATACTCCGAGCATAAGCGGTGACGGGTATGATCTGTGTTTTATCGAGCTGGCGGTAGTGGATGCTCAAGGCAACGTTGTGCCCACCGACTGCCGCAAGGTTTCCTTTTCGGCGGAAGGTCCGGTTGATCTCCTGGGCTTCTGCAATGGCAATCCTATCGATCAGACCTGCATGAAGGCCACGGAGCAGAGTTTCTTTAATGGGTATATCCTCGCCATTGTGCGCGGTAAGCGCGGCGGTCATGGGAAGGCCGTGGTCACGGTGAAAGCGGAAGGTTTGCCGCCCGTCAAAACATCGATTCAGGTGCAGCCGAAGAAGTGAGTGCCCTCAGCGCAGCAGGCGGTCGCCGTGAATGAGGTACACGTTCTTCTCGCGCGCTGCCAGCGTTTTCATTTCTTCCGTAAACCCGCTTTTGGAGAAGAGTCCGTAGCAGATGCGGTAGTCCGGGAAGTTGGCGCGTTCGCATTTTTCGCGGAGTTCCCGGTAAATGTCTTTGCCGACGAGTTTCCTATCGTTGAAATACTTGCATTCTGCGGCGAAGAGGCGCTTGTTCGCGTGATCGAGAGCCACCACGTCAATTTCGTTCCTTTTGTCCCAGTATGAGCCGATGGCCGACGGAACAAGGGGAATCTTGCCGCGTCCGCACAGCCGGGGCAGGATGCTGCGGCATATTTCTTCATAAATGAAAGAAACGTGACTGTCGATGAAGTGGGCGGAGATGATTTTTTCCACCTCACGGATATTGCCCATCTCCAGCTTGCCCCGGTTGGGAAGCACAAAACGAAACCAAAAGCGCATGAAGACATCACGAATGACGTAGAGTCCCTTGCGGCTCTTCTCCGGATTATTTTCGGTGACGGGCACCCTCTTCTCGACCAGATAGAGTCCGCGCAGGGTGTCCATGTACTGCGTGAGGTGTGACACGGGCGTACGGAGCTTTGCCCCGATGTCGGAGATTCTGTGTTCTCCCTGTGCAATCGTGCGTAGGATGTCGTAGTAATTCAGAGGTTCTTTCACGTCACTGCTCAGCAGAAAGCGCGGTTCATCGTAGAGAAAGCCGTTTTTGTTGAGGATCTCTTCGCTGATGTTTTTGCTCAGCGTATTCCGGTTGGCGAAGAATTCCATGTATTTCGGCACTCCGCCCGTCACCGCGTATTCCTCAACGGCATCACTGAACTTTTGCCCCTTCCGCGCTTCCCGTATCTCGTCATAACTCAGCGGCGACAGGTGAATCTGCCCCGTGCTGCGACCGTACAACGGACTCGAAGAGGCCAACGTGAGCTTTTTCATCATGTTGATGTACGACCCGCACAGGATGACCATCGTGTTGCTCCGCTTCAGCGTGTTGTCCCACGCTTTTTGAAAGATTGAGGGAAACGCGCGATTGGCGTTCGCCAGGTAGGGGAACTCGTCAATCACGAGAATCTTGGAGCGTTTGGTCTTCACCCGCGCAAAGGCCTCAAAGAGACTTTGCCAGTCCCTGAATTCAACGCCGCTCATGTAGCTCTCCCCGGAAAACTCTGCTATACCCTGCGCTAACTCCGCCATGTTCTGTGCTTCGCTCCCCTCCGTCGCCAGATAATACAGTGCATCCTTCCCCTTGATGAACTCATGTATCAGCTCTGTTTTCCCGATCCTTCGCCTTCCGTATACGATGACAAAGGAGGCTTTCTTCCTGTATTGGCGTTCCAAATCAAGGAGTTCCCGACTGCGTCCGATAAATTTCATTTTGTCCTAATTTATATAAATGAAATTATCATAATTAAAATTATATTACAAGAGGAAAGTATGACATCCTGCGTTTTTTTTGATGGAGGAACCGACAATGAATATAATCAAAATTATTATAATTTAAATTATATTATTTGATTAATGCCTTCAATGCGCTGATTGAGAATCATGAGGGGAATTAAATAATTTCTCGCCTTGAGCGAGAAGCTCGCCAAATCGTCAGGGAGTCTGTCGGAAGAACTTGCGGGAAGTGACCCAAAGGAAGAGAGCGCTGATGCAGAGGCTCATCAGGGCGTAGAAGAGGAAGGTGGAGGCAGCGGCGGGGTTGCCAACGAGGTGAGTGAGGTAGATGACGAGGAAGTTGCCGAGGGTGCTGGTGAGGAACCAGAAGCCGGAGACGATGCTTTTGAGGTTGGGTCCGGCGGCGGTGTAGGCGTATTCGAGACCGGTGGTGCTGACGAGGATTTCGGAGATGGTGAGGAGGAGGTAGGGGATGGCTTGCCAGAGGATGGAGAGCTGGGCGCCGGAGTCGAGCATGGATTGGATGGCGGCGACGGAGAGGTAGGAAACGCCGGCGAGTACGATACCGCAGCCCATTCGGCGCAATGGCTTCGCCCAGCGTCCGATGCGCGGGTAGATCAAAAGGGTGACGAGGGGGACGAGTGTCATCACGAAGAGCGGGTTGATGCTTTGCATTTCCTCCGCCCCGAACACAAAGCTCACCGACTCGCTGTGGGAAAGGGTGAGAGGCTGCATTTTTTCTCCTTGGAGCACCCAGCTGGACATGGTTTGGTCGAAGAGGCTCCAGAAGGGGATGATCATGAGGAAAACGAGGAGGACACGCAGCAGATTGTAAGTTTCAGTGATGCGGGGAGCGGAGAAGCTGCGGCGCATTTGCTCTGCCCCGCAGAAAAGACGCGTGCCCAGAATGCCCAGAAAATGATCCGTGCGTTTTTTTGCAGCCGAGCGCAACGTTTGCAGACCGAGGACTGCAAGCAACAGCATCACGGCTCCGAGGGCCCACAGTGATGCCCCCATCTCTCCTGAGCCCCCGCGTAAGGCCAATTCAGTCGCACCCATGTAGATTCCTGTGACCATGCCGACAAGCGCAAGGAGCAGCAGAAGGCAGGTCCCTGCGGTGCGCAGCGTGCGGCGCGTTTGCTGCATGACGTCCTTGCCGTAGTGTTGCTCCGCTGCGGTTGAACCGCGCAGCAGGCGGGTGATGAGGGAAGGAACAAAGAGGGGGTCGGAGGGGGGGTGGTGGCGGTAGAAGCGTCGTCCCCTCCAGAAGATGAAGGTCGCTATGGCCATAAAGATGCCGGGGATGGCAAAGGCCCAGCTGTAGCCCCAGTTTTGGCGCACCCAGGGAATGAGTAGAAAGGAGAAGAAGGAACCCAAGTTGATGGACCAATAGAAGGCGGCGTACAGGCGCGTCATCGTTTGGCTGTCGTTCCCTTCGGCTTGGTCGCCCACGAAGGCGGAGACGCAAGGTTTGATGCCGCCGGCGCCGAGGGCAATGACGAAGAGCCCGGCAAAGAGAATCCAACGGCGGACTTCCAGACTGCCGACCATGTCTGTTGTGGCCAAGATTCCGTGTCCCAAGCAATAAAAAAGAGACACATAAAGGATCATGCGATAGCGGCCGAAAAAGCGATCCGCGAGCCATGCGCCTACGAGCGGCAGCACATAGATGCCTGCATTGAAGAGGTGACCCACCGTCACTACGGCGCTTTCGCTCATGGCCAGCACATTGAGCATGTACAGCGTGAGAATGCTGCGCATGCCGTAAAAGCTGAAGCGTTCGCACGCCTCATTGCCGATGATGTACTTTGTCTGCGGAGGAAGGGGCATACCGGCTTATTCCGCCTTGGAAGCGGACGTACGCACGCCGGGTGCGAGGTGCACTTGGAAGCGCGAGAAAGCGGCGTTCTGCCATTCGCGAATTATCTGCTCGCGCAGGCGTGCATTTTCGGTTGGCAGCACAAAGAGCCGTTTTTGCATACTGAGGGCGGGGGAATCCTCTACCGTGCGCTCGGTGACGGCGCTGATGCGAGCGCCAGTTGGCAGGACGTTTGGTGCGGTCAAGTGGCCGCTCTTCGTACTGAGCAGTTCAACTGTGCTCATTCCCTCCGGCAAGGGAGCATCCAAGCGTGCGATGTCAATGGGACCGAAGTTTTGCACCTCGGCGCCGGCGGCCGTGGCGAGTTCAAAAGCCCCTTTCAACCCTTTTTCCGGGATGGCTTTCGTCATGTCGTCCGCCAGCTTCTGGGCAGCTTGGTTGAGCGCTTCATCCTCCAGTTGCGCTTCCAAATCCGCCCGGGCCAGGTCGCGCGCTTGTTCGTAGGGCAGCACGGCAGGAGGCTCGACAGCGTCAATGCGTATGAGCTTGAGCTTGTCATCCTTGGTTGTGTAAAAGCCGCGGATGTGGCGGATGCTCAGTGCGCGTTCTGCATCGCCAGCGGCTTTGGCAGCATCGTAGGCAGCGGGAGTCGGGGCATCGGCCACCTCATCAAAGGCGATCTGGGAAAGTGGGGAGTCCATTCCCTCGTGGGACACAACATCGGCGATTAACTTGCTGAGCTCTTCCTGTGAGCATGGACCGTAGGAGCGGTGCGTACTCCCATCCTTTTCCTTGTAAGTAAATGAGTCGAACTCCGGATTTTGAGCGGCTGACTGCAGCAATTCATCCAGATCGTGACCGTTCGCCTGGGAGAGTTCCTGCATGAGCGCATCCGTTGTGTAGAGCAAATTTTCCATATTGCTATCGGCAGTCGGCGCAAGGGTGTACACAGAGATGATGCGCTGCTCTGCGCTTTTATAATTCTGCTTGTGTGTTTCCCAGAATTCACGGATCTGTTCCTCTGTGGGCGGAGCCGGTTTTTTCACAGCTTTGCGTGGAAGCCAGGCAGTGAGACCGCTCACTGTCTGAGTGAACGCATTGATCAGCTGCTCCTGCATTTCGGCATCGTAGCCTACCTCGGAGCTTAGCAAGCTGTGCAAGCCCTCCCACACCATCATGTCCGCTACCACGCTACGGAAAGCCTCTTCCTGCACCCGGTTGGGGTTTCCGTGGCGAAACCCGGTGAGTCTACGGTAGAGTTCGGTGTTGAAGCTTCCGTCAGCATTTTTGAAGGTGGGCATGTTGCGCAGATAGCGGTCGATTTGCTCCTCCGTGGGGGCAATTCCCAGCGCCTCGGACTCGGCCTTTAACAGGGCACGGTTGACGGCCACATTGACGGCGCCATCGCTGGCCACCCCGTAGTGCCAATTGGCGTAAAGATCGTTGAGTTTTCCGATCAGATTTGCGATATCCGGATGTTCGCGCTGCCAGGCGAGGAAAGCCGTTTGCTCATCCGGGGAGATGGAGCCATCGCCATTGGCATCCGGGGAGTCGGCCAAATCCCGCGTGGCGGAATAGAGCGAGGAGAGAAATTGTGCGCCATTTTCACCGAGAGCGGCCGTTTCCGGGTAGCTATAGCTTGTGCCGCCGACGCGGATGTAGAAATCGCGGGAGAAGGCGCTGCCCTTTCCGCTGTAATCCATCATCACAAGCCCCGCCCCCACGCCAACGATGACGATGAGCACGAGTAAAGAGTTGCGGCGGATGAAGTCGAGTATATTCATGGAAGATTCGAGAGGAATGGAGAGAAGCGTGGGGACGCACAATGCCCGCCCGCGTGCCTATTCTACGCCAAAAGCCCGCGCATGCAAGCCTGAATCGCCTGCTCGCGCGTCATGCATGAGCGTCAGCTGTGGTTGCGGCGGCGGGTAAACTTGCTGTAAAAGGGAGACTCAGTCGGCGTATGAGCGTTGTCGGACCTGACTGAACGGCGGCGTTGCGGGGGAGAAAAGCGGTGGTCGTTTTCGCGCTTCCGTCTGTTGCGGGCAGGTGGGCGAGGTCTCCCGTTTCGCGGGGAAGCAAGCGTGTCTGCATGCCCGCGATCCTCGCGTACGTTGACCTCGTAGCCGCAGAGAGAGCAAGTTGCCAGGCGCTCGGTGAGCAGGGGCGCTACGTCCCGTGATACGTCCACAAGGGTGTGCTTCATGAAGATGCGGATGTCGCCGATACTGCCGCGGGGCACTCCTCCTTCGTTGTAGAGTAGCCCAGCCACATCCTTCGGTCGAATGCGCAGCATCTTTCCAGCGTTGAGGAAGAGGGTGGTCGTGTCGTTTGGTTCCTTGCGTTCTCGTGTCGCTGGCGTGACGGATTCCCGGTGCATGGGATGATCTTCCGGGATGACCTGCAGTTCGCGGCTGTCGCGCTGGGTGAGCAGCTCGAACATGGCTCGGATAATCTGATTCTCCGGCAATTCGATATCGCGCAGCTCCTCGGGTATTTCCGACCCAGTTTGCTGTGCCCGGTCAATGATTTCATCCACTAGGGCTTCGCGGCGCGCTTGTACGACATGCTCGGCCGTCATCACCTTTTCACGCCGCAGTCGCGTGCCAATGAAACGCTCAATGCGTCCCAGCATCGAAAAATCGCGCCGACTGATGAAAGAGACGGCCTTGCCGCGTTTACCAGCCCTTGCCGTGCGACCGATGCGGTGAACGTAGTCTTCCGGCTCCCGCGGCAGCTCAAAGTTCACCACAACATCCACGTCATCGATATCCAAGCCGCGCGCAGCAATGTCAGTGGCCACCAACACCTTCAAATTGCCCCGCCTGTATGAGTCCATCACGCGCTCGCGCAACGTTTGCGGCATGTCGCCGTGCAGCCGGTCCACCGAGTACCCGCGTGAGAGCAGCCCATCCACCACGTCATCCACCACGCGTTTCGTGTTGGCAAAGACAAGTCCGCGCTTCATGCGTCCCATCTCAATGAGCCTGCTGAGCACCTCGATGCGCGAGGAAAACAGAACCTCGTATACCAGTTGTTCACACGTGGGCACGGTGAGTACGGGACGCTCGATGCAGATTTCCTCCGGGTTGGCGGAGAGCTGGCCGATGAGCGCGCGAATTGCCGGCGACATGGTGGCGGAGAAGAAGAGCGTCTGGCGTTTCTTCGGCAGCGCCGCCACGATGCGGTCGATCTCTTCGGCAAAGCCCATATCCAGCATCTCGTCGGCCTCGTCCAAGATGAGCATGCTGATTTTGTCCGTGCGCAGCTCGCCTTGCTCCATGAGGTCCATCACGCGTCCGGGGGTGCCGACGACGAAGGGTGTTCCGCGACGCAGCGCAGCGAGTTGCGGTCCGAAAGAGGCGCCGCCGTAAATGGGTGCGGCGGAAACTCCCTCTAAAAAGAGAGCCAATTTATCCACCTCGCGGCTGATCTGCACGGCCAGTTCCCGGGTGGGCGCCAGGCATAACACCTGCAGCTCTTGCAGTCCTGGTTCAATTTTCTCCAAAGCCGGTATGGTAAAGGCGAGCGTTTTTCCCGATCCCGTGTGCGAGAGCCCCACGACATCCTTTCCGCCCAGCGCTGGTGGTATGGCTAGGCATTGAATCGGCGAGGGTTCCTCAAACCCCAGCACTTCGATTGCTTCCAGTATTTCCGGGCATATCCCTAACTCGGCAAAAGTCATAATCAAGCCAAGAATGCACTATCTGCATGCGCTTGTCAAGATTCAATACAGCCGCTTGTACGTCCGGCGGATCGCACAGTCATCTGCGGTGCGAGCGCAAGAACTGGTAATTGAGGTAGAGAAAATAGATGGCAAGCAGCAGCGAGAAAATCAGGAAGTGGACAAGGCAGATAACGACGAGAATGGCCGAGATGGCAACGCCAACATATGCGGTGAGAGATTCACTGCGTGAGATGAGCAGAAACGTTTGCCCGCCATCCAGTGGGAAAATCGGCAGCAAATTGATAAGACTCCACCACATGCAAATTTCGAAAAGAATGAGAAAGGTCACGAATGGGTAATAGGACAGGAGGTTAGTCGACAGAGCCTCCTGCACTGGCAAAAGCACTTCCTGTCCAAGCCATGGAGCAGCATCAAAGACTCCGAGAAAGGGCGATAGCAGGGAAAATAGGACCCCGGCACGCACATCGTGGATCAACAGACCAAAAATGACTCCACCTACTAAGCCCAGTAACAGCGATGCTCCGGGACCCGCCAGCACCATGAGGATGTGCCCAAGGCGCGTGGTTGGAGGATAGGCGCTGCTTGTCACACCGCCAAGCGAAGCGATATGCACGACTGAGGGACCGCCGCCAAGCCAGCGGCACACGAAGGCGTGCCCGTATTCGTGCACCAATAGACAGAGCATGCCCAAGAGCGCGAAAAGAAGAGCAGGGAGTATGCTGGATGTGTCCGAGGAAAAAGCGCCGCCAAGGATCAGCAGCACAAGCCATGATGACGGGTGGATGGTGGTAGGCACACCGGCGAAGTTAAACGCGATACACCATGAACTTCTGTTTTCACTCTGCATGAGGAAAATTATGCACCCGACGCCATGGAGATTCAACTGTAAATTGTATCATCCCGCGAAACGGCGCATCGTCCATGAAAAATATGTCGTTTGAAATGGGGCAAAGCTTTGGGTCGGGAAGATATGAAAAAGTGATGCAACGATGACCTTCGCAGGATCAGAGGCGTATGATCGCCGTATCCGAGGGGGATAGCAAAAAACTGGAGAACGAGATCCGTCCATTGCGTGCAATCGCAAGAATGTTATTGAATATATCGGGTCATACGAGCAGCTGCCTTGAATATGGGGAGAAGTATGAAAAAAAGCACACAATGTTATCGAGCTGAAGAAGCGGCTGGACGGGCTGAAGAAGGCTCGTTGAGACGTTCCTCCGCGTGGGTTGTTGTTTTTGGAGAGTCTTGACTTCAAGCTGGATGAAGCTGTATAATGCGGAGCATATGAAAACGCAGACACGATACAGCTTTGATGTCCCCACGCGCACGATGTTTGGCGCGGGGGTGTTGAATGAATTGCATGAGCAGCCGATGCCGGGCAAAAAGGCCATGGTGGTCATATCCAATGGCAAGTCCACTCGAGCAAATGGATACCTGGATCGCACGGTGGAGCAGCTCAAGCTTGCAGGGGTGGAAAGTGTGGTCTTTGATAAAGTGCAGGCCAACCCACTGAAAGCCACGGTGGAGGAAGGAGGGCGCTTTGCGCGGGACAATGGCTGTGATTTTATTGTAGCCCTTGGTGGCGGGAGCTGCATGGATGCGGCCAAAGGCATGGCGGTGATGGCCACGAATGGTGGGGACTTATGGGACTACATTGTGCCGGGCACGGGCAAGGGTAAACCCATTGTCAATACGCCATTGCCTATCATTGCCGTTACAACGACGGCCGGCACGGGGTCGGAGACGGATTCCGGCGGAGTGATTACCAACCCCGAAACACATGAAAAAACAGCCATCTTTGGCCATGATCTTTTCCCGAAGCTAGCCATTGTGGATCCGGAACTCATGTTGTCTGTGCCATCGAAGTTTACCGCCTACCAGGGCTTTGACGCTCTCTTTCACAGTACAGAAGGCTACATTGCCTCCACCGCCAACCTTATCAGCGACATGGTGGCGATTACTGCCATTGAGAATGTGGGCAAGTACCTGGCCGCCACGGTGCGAGATGGCCAATCACTGCCGGATCGCGAACGTGTGGCTTTCGGCAACTGGCTATCCGGGGTGCAGATGGTGGTAGGCACCTGCACGAGCGAGCACTCGCTGGAGCATGCGTTGTCCGCTTACCACCAAGAGTTGCCTCATGGCGCAGGCCTCATCATGATTTCACTCGCCTATTACAAGCATTTCATTGATCGCGGTGCGCAGGCAGATCGTTTTGTTCGCATGGCGCAGGCGCTGGGAATGCAGACGGCCGAGAAGCCGGAGGACTTTTTGACGGCTTTGAAAGCTCTGCAGGAGGCATGCGGAGTGGCAGACCTGAAGATGAGCGACTACGGCATCAGTCCGGACGAGTTTGAAACGATGGCGCACAATGCAAAGAGCGCCATGGGTTGGCTTTTTGAACATGACCCGCTGCCGCTCAGTATTGAAGACTGCGTGGCCATTTATCAGGCATCGTACCGTTAAAGATGAATATGATCAGCAAGCAGACAGTCATCCTGGCAGCGGCAATTGCCATGCTGCCATGCGTAGCCTACACTCAGGAAAAAAACATGAAAGAAAAAATTACCCAGACCGCCGGACGCGAGCAGCTCGGCGGTTTTGCTCCGCAGTTTGCCCATTTCAACGATGATGTGCTCTTCGGTGAAAATTGGAATAATGAGGACATTGATGTGAAGACGCGCTCTATCATCACTGTAGTGGCGCTCATGAGTCAGGGAATCACGGACAGCTCGTTGGTGCATCATCTGCAGAATGCGAAGAGGCATGGCGTCACGAAAGCAGAAATAGCCGCCGTCATCACTCACGTGGCATTTTATGCCGGGTGGCCCAAGGCGTGGGCTGTCTTCCGTTTGGCTAAAGAGGTGTGGAGCGAGACAGCAGACCCCGCTGCAGACGCTAAGGCGCAGCATGCCGCACGGCTTCTTTTCCCCATTGGTGAGCCCAATAGCGCCTTTGCTCAATACTTCATCGGGCGGAGTTACCTGGCTCCTATTTCCGGCGAGCAGGTCAAGATGTTTAATGTGACTTTTGAGCCACGCTGCCGCAACAATTGGCACATACACCACGCTAAGAAGGGCGGTGGGCAGATGCTCATCGGCATTGGCGGGCGAGGATATTACCAGGAGTGGGGCAAGGAACCTGTGGAAATTCGTGAAGGCACGGTTATTCACATTCCTGCCAATGTGAAGCACTGGCATGGCGCCGCGCCCGATTCATGGTTCTCTCACATTGCCGTGGAAATTGATGGTGAGGACACCTCCAATGAGTGGCTTGAACCCGTCACCGATACGGAATACAACAAATTGAAGTAATCTTGCGCCAAAGTATGCAAAAGGCTCCTTCCCGCACATGACAGGAAGGAGCCTTCTTTTGAAGTTATATTTTACGCGTTAGCGGAAGCTTTGTCGTCCAGCGCTTTCTTGGCGAGTTCAAAAACTGCCTTGAAAGCTTCCGGGTTGGCAATGGCCAGCTCGGAAAGAGACTTGCGATCCAGCTCCACACCAGCCTGCTTGAGTCCCTCCATGAAGCGGGAATAAGTCAGGCCCAGCGGGCGCACGGCTGCGGAGATGCGAGCTGTCCAGAGACGGCGAAATTGCCCTTTACGTCTCTTGCGATCGCGGTACTCGTACTGCCATGCTTTGTACACAGCATCCTTGGCGTAGCGGAAGAGTTTGCTGCGGAAGCCGCGGAAACCCTTGGCGCGTTGCAGGATGCGCTTGCGGCGGGCGCGAGAAGCCGGCCCATTTGTAGCACGTGCCATAGATTGTCGTTTCTATATAATGGAACGAGCTGTTCTTCCTCACCTCCTTGCAGTCTCGCTCGTTGCTCCTTCACAAGGGAAGGAAGGCTGCACGAAGGCCACCCGATCAGCGGATGGAAGCTCCGACTGTAGCGCGAAGTTTCTTCGGCTTCAGGCGAAAGGCATGTTCTGCTTGATGGCCCACACCTGAGTGTCGTCCACCAAGGCGGGCTTGCCGAGCGCACGTTTTCTCTTGCTGGATTTCTTCTGCAAGATGTGACGTTTGCCCTGCTTGCGGCGCAGAACCTTGCCCGTGCCGGTTACCTTGAAACGCTTGGCAACAGCCTTACGTGTCTTATTGATACCACCTTTGCGGGTCATGGCGGGAGAATTATATGCTCCCCGGCGCATTTGGCAAGTAAAATTTTTGGAAGCGATGCGATTTCGTGCATGCGCTTCGTTCAAATACCGCACGAATAAAAGGAAGAAGAAGATGCATGGTCGCCTGTGTTTCGGGGGTGAAATAGCTTCCGAGGACGAGTTTACAGCACAGTTGCACAGCGACACATCAATCAATGGGAGGCGCATAAATCGAGAGCCAGCGCCGGTAAGCTTCCACGTCTTGCAGGGAGGGGCGAATTGTAGCGCGCTGCGTCCAGTGTATCTGCGAAGCAATGGGGGAAATGCCCGCAGCAGTGAGGGCGGAATCAATGGCTTGCTTGTGGGAACGAACAGTGCGACGTGAGTTGCCGTGTACCATTCCCATGATTTGGGGGTTGCCGAATGGAACCGCTCCGCTGCGGTAGTAGCAATGGGTCATGCAGGCGTGGCGCGCGCACAGACTGCCGGCTTCTTCCTCCTTGCCTGGAGGCACCGACCACATGAGCAGAGCTGCTTCAGAGGTGCCGGCAGCGTGTTGCGCGGCGGGATGGGTGTGATTGAGAACGACGGCGAAGCGGCCGACCACGCCGAGCTGAGCGAGGTGACGCGCGCAGCTCAGATATGTTTGTAAGGGCATGTCGAGGGCGGCCGCACGACCCTGCCAGACAGCGTGGCCTGGCAGAAGTTCGGTGAGTTGCAGAGGTGGACGGAGGCTGTTGAGCACACGCTGCTGTTGCTCGGTGAGTGTTGGGGTCGTGGGACGCCGCATGGGGGGAGCGGTGTCATCCAGTGTGCCGGGAGGCAGACCTGCGCGGCGCATATGTCCTACGCTCAGGCGAAACATGCCTACCACGGGCATGAGCGAGAAGTGGAGCGCGCCGATATGGTGTGCGAGGATGTGGCAGTGGGTGGCAAGGCTACGTGTTTGTTCCGGGAGGCGCAGAGTGGTCCAGAGTCGGAAACTGGCGCCGGGGGCTGAGGGATCATCGGGTTCACGGATAACGACGTGGCCGGAGAATGGGTCGTGCTCGATGAGCCAGTCGTAGGCGAAGGAGAGAGCGGGAATGTTTGGGAGCTGCCAGGCCACCAGGCATCCGGGGGTGAGGGCGTTGCCAGGCAGAGTTTGGCGGATATTGCGGATGAGTCCTTCCTGCAGCATGGCGCTCAAGCGATGGAGCACCTCTTGCTCGGTCAGCTCGCAGCGGAAGGCCAGCTCGGCAAAGGGTTGCTCGTAGAAACCATTGAGCCGGTCCTCCGCCACGGTGAGCAAGCGGCGGTTGGCGGCGTCATCCATGAGGGAGATGCTCATTGCGGGTTCACCGTGCCGCAGTAAGTGAAGAGGGTGGGGTCAAACTGTCGCTTCGCTTCTTCGGCGATACGTTGGGCATGTTCAGCAGATTCAGTGAGGGCAAACATGCAGGATCCGCTGCCACTCATGAGAGCGGCTTGCACACCTTCCTGCTCCAGCAGCCACATTTTGAGCATAGCAAGCACGGGGAACTTGGCGAACACCGGCCGCTCCAAATCGTTGTTCAGCCGCAGACCATTTACCGTCTGCACATCATACATTACGCCGCGCAGACGTCGCGCGGTTTCATGAGCTCCGTACGCCCAAGGCGTGCTCACTCCAAATTGCGGCTTGAGCAACAGGATAGGACTGGTCCATTCAGCGTACGCTGCAAGCGGACGCACTCGCTCGCCACGTCCTTGGCAGCGGCTGAGCACGGGATTCAGGAAAAAGGGGACATCACTGCCCACGGCGGCAGCCATTTCCGCCAGCTCTTCGGGAGTGTATTGGGTGCCTAAAATTTCATTGACGGCCAGCAGAGTCGTGGCTGCGTTGGATGAGCCGCCTCCCAGTCCCGCTGCCCAAGGGATGCGTTTGGTGAGCGTGATACGCTGCTTGGCCTTTCGACCATAATGTTTTTCAAACTCCAAGATAGCGCGGATGACCAGATTATTTTCATCGGTGGGGATTCGCGCATCATCACAGGTCAGCGTGGTCGTACGCGAGTTGTGGAATTCCAGCTCATCGGTCAGGTCAAGCTTGCCCATTACCATATCCACCTCGTGATAACCATCCTCTCTTTTTCCTATGATGCGCAGGGAGAGATTCACCTTTGCAGGTGAAAAATAAGTGCTCATGCCGCCAAGGTACACGAAAATGGCGTAAAAATCAAGTAGAATGTGGGCAACCCGTGGGCAAGCGCGTTTGATAACGCGTTTGATCCTTACATGAGGTGACTTATTGATTTTCTGGTGAAAATCCAATCATGGGGCGTTTTATGTTAGATTGCTTATTTTCAATAAATTGTAATGATTGATTTTCGATAAAACTTGACAAAGCGGGTGGGGAGCATAAAATGAAGCGCAAATGGCCAAGATCACTGTGTTTCTCAAGCAAATGGGAAGGCTGAGCGCCCGGCAGAAGTTGCTGCTGATAGCTGTGCTGGGGGTAACGGTGCTGGGGTACATTTTGACAGACCCTGGGAAGGGTATAGAAGAGATAGGGTATCGGTTGGCGTGGCTTGCACTCACAGGAGTGGGGCTGGGTATTCTGTATTCTGTTTACCATAAAAAGGATGAGCTCAATGTGCAGAGATCGGCTCTGCTGATGCTGCTCATCGTGGTGCAGATTACGATTATCCATTGGTTGCAGAATCTGTTGCCGATCGAGTTTGGGAGCCATTCCGTGACGAATGGGCAATTGTTGCTGGTGTTGCCTTATGCGCTGGCGCCTGGGATGGCCTCCGTAATGTTGGGCAAGAAGCTGGGAGTTTTCGCTACTCTGGGTACTACGCTCATTGGCATGGCTCTGATGCCAACGGACTTTAACATGGCTAACTACATGGTGCTCAGTTTGATGGCTGGGTTGATCAGTGCGTTGCTCTGTGATCGCGTGGAGCGCCGGGAGAAGATTTTGTACGCGGGGTTTGTGACAGGAGTGGCGATATTTGTGGCGGCGGTTGCGCTGGGGTGTTTTCGCGGTTCGGGGCTTTTTACTCTGCACGATGGCTTTCACGTGGGCGGATTTGCGGCGGAGGCTGTGGCTGCACTGGGGATGAGTTTCATGGTGAGTGTGTTTATCGGCGGGTTGATGCCCATGTTGGAGCGTCTGTTCAACATATCCACACACATCACGTGGTTGGAGTGGTCGGATATGAACCACCCCATCCTCAAAAAACTGCAGATGACCGCCCCTGGCACTTTCCATCATAGCTTGTATGTGCAAAGGTTGGCCGAGGCGGCGGCGGAGGCTGTCGGCGCCGATGTTACACGCGCCGGAGTTTGCGGGTTGTATCACGATATTGGCAAACTGAATCATCCGCAGTTTTTCACTGAAAATATGGGCAATCAAGCTTTTTCACCGCATAATGAGCTCACGGCTGAGGCTTCTGCTCGCATCATTATCCAGCATGTGAAGGATGGGGTGGAGATCGCGCGTAAATATAAGCTGAACAGTCGCATTATCAGCGTGATTCGCGAGCATCACGGCAAGTTGTTCACCTTCTTTTTTTACCGCAAAGCCATGGATCGTTATGTGGAGGAGAAAAAGAAGTTTGACGAAGGGCTTATCGACACTTGTCCCGAGGAAGTAGATAAGGCGCTTTTCACGTACGAGGGACCGATACCGCAGACGCGAGAATCGGGCATTGTGAGTATGGCGGATGCGGTGGAGAGTGCAACGCGCTCGTTGGTGAATCCTACGCAGGAGGAACGTCGGGCAATTATTGACAAGATATTTCGCGAGAGGATATTGGACGGGCACTTGCGCGATTGTCAGCTCACGCTGGGTGATCTCGACAAAATTAAGGAGTCATTCCTCACCACGCTCAGTACGATGAATCACAACCGCATCGCGTACCCGCCTGCAGCCAATCAGGAGGATGACGAGGCAACTCCTGTCACCCCGGCAGAGCAGGTCAAAACGGCATCATGAAGCAGCAGTTGCGCAGCGTGAGCATGGTGCTCGCCTTTTTGGCAGGCGGTTTCTTTCACGAGCAATTAGCGCCCTTTGAATGGTGGTTGCCCATTGGGATATGCGTGATGCTCAGTATCACATTCATTGGACTGGATGTGCGAAAGCTCAGGCCGGTGCGCATGCATTTCTGGCTGTTGTTGAGCATTCAGGCTCTGGGGGTAGGAAGCTGGTGGCTCGCGAAGCTGGCGGGCTACCCGGTGTTGGCGGAGTCGCTGTATTACTGTGCTGCGGCGCCCATTGCCAGTGCGAGTCCGATCATCGTGGGACTGTTGCGGGGGAATGTGGAGTTTTCCACCACGGCGATGGTGCTTAGCCAAGTGGTGTTTGCCATCGTCACGCCCTTTATTTTGCCGCTGGTGGTGCATGGGGACTCCTTGGGGTACTTGGAACTTATGGGCGTGGTGGCATACCAGATTTTTATCGTGCTGGGGATCCCGGCAATCCTCTCCGTAGTGCTGCGTCTGACGTATCCGCCGTGTCAGACATGGGCGCCGAAGCTGAAAGACGCTTCGCTGGGCATTTGGGTGGTCAATTTGGTCGTGCTCACGGCCGGAGGGGTTGAGCGCATTATTGAGCGTGGCTACAGCTTTCACGACATGTGGCCGATGATGCTGGGAGCAGCCTTGGTATGCCTGATTGGCTTCACGGCGGGGTATCGGCTGGGTTATCCGGATCTGAAACGCGAGTGTTCCCAAGGCCTTGGTCAGAAAAATACCGTGCTCACGCTCTATATGGCTGCACAAAGTTACGCTTCACCCTTGGCCTACATTGGACCTGTCTTTTACGTCTTTTGCCACAATATGGCCAACGCGATTCAACTCGCTTTGGCTGCCAGGGAAAAAAGATAAGTCCCTCTTTCTTTTTACGTAGCTTGTTCTGCCCGCGTCATGTCTCACGGGGCAACTTTATCGAGAATGTTGCAGAACATGGTATAGAGCTCCTTGCTTTCTTGTTCGCTCAGCTCGAAGTCATCCATGAGCGCTTGCTTCCCGATGATACGCCCTCCCAGCGATTGCCCATTGCCTGCGTACAGGTAAAAGATGCGTGTGGAATCATCATTGCGGTTGCCTTGGGATTCGCTGAGATAATACTCCTCGCCCACCTGGCGCACTTTATCGGGGGTGAGGATCTCGCGCACCCGAGCAATTTGATCGGCGTTCAGACGGTAAATCTGCCCTCTTTTGAGAAGCCAACCCGGGAGACGCGGGGTGATGGAAAGGCGGTCGGACTGCAAAGCTTCCGTCACTGCCTCGCGACTTACAGAACCATATGGGCGCGCGCACATCGTGAGCGCACAGGCTACTGCGCAGCTCACGGCAATGCTCGTTGACGGCAGGAGTTTCCTCATAGGGTTCGTTGCTGCGGTAGGTGCGCTGTTTTTCTTACCAGAAGATGATGTAGAGAGCAACGGTGAGCAACACCACTACCCAGCCAAAAGCCTTGGCACGTGTTGAGCTTTCCATCTTGATGATGCCCTTGTCGGTGAGGCGCACAGCTTCCCCGCCACGCAAGTGGTGGATGAGGGTAAGGATGGCGCCCACAATGAGGATGGTGATGAGGCAAACGGCCATGCGATTCAGGAAAGCCATCTCAGGGCAGCATTCCTTGAGCAAACCATACTCCACCACGTTGATGGCGATGCCCAACCAGCCGAAATAGCGAGGACATTTCGGTACAAAGAAGCCAAACACAAACACCGCCAGCGCTCCCGGACTCAGGAAGCCCTGGAACTCCTGGATGTAGCTGAAAATGCTGTCCAGCTTGTCCGACAGGAAGATCGCGAGCCAGAGGGCGACGCCCGCAAAGACCAACACGCCGAGCTTGCCGATGCTCACCAGCTCACGCTGCGATGCAGACTTGCGCAGCTTGTTGTAGATGTCCATGGTGAAGAGGGTGGAGGCGGAGTTGAGCATGGACGCCAGCGAGCTGACCACTGCACCGAAGAGAGCTGCCAGAACGAACCAGGCCCAGCCTGTGCCAGGCAGGAGTCGCTTGAGCAGTGTGCCGAAAGCCGAATCGTAGTCGTATCCGCCGATGGCTTCCGTTGTCACGAAGGCGGCATCCGCAGCTTTTTTCGCAAGGATATCTCCATTCGCTCGGGCGAGTTTATCTGCGACAGCGGCAGCCACCACGGTGATTTTGCCTTGGGTGGTCGACGCGCTTTCCGGGATGGCAACGCCGTGTTTCTTAGCTACATCGAAGAGCTGAGGTGTCGTGTTATCAAGCTCTTGCACCGTGAGCACGCGCGCCAGATCGTCCTCAAGCTCTCTGACAGCGGCAGCTTGTTCAGGGGTGGCAGCGGTATCCACGTTGCGCGCGATGAGCCCTATACCTTTTTCTGTATCGGTCATCAGGAAATCTGCCGTGACATTGTAGAGCGGTTTCTTACCGGCTTGTTCGGCTTGTTGAGCAGAGGCGAGCGCGGCAGTCATCTTCTGTTCAGCGCCCGCGCGCATGTCATCGCGGTAGAGATTATAGGCGAGGATGCCGGGGATGAGAACCACGAAGGGGATGAGCAGTTTGAGCCCGGCGGCAAAGACCACGCCCATCTGCCCCTCGGCCAAGCTCTTGGAAGCGAGGGTGCGCTGCATGATGTACTGATTGAGGCCCCAGTAGAAGAAGTTGGGAATCCAGAGGCCGAGGCAGAGCGCGGTCCACGGGATTTCCCCGTCATCTGCCGGGCGAATCATGTGCAGCTTGCCTCCCACGGAGTTGGTCGCAGTGATGGCCTCCCCCCCGTTGAGAGCGAAGAAACGCTCGATGCCGGAAGCTTCGCGCAGCGAATCCACCGTGGCACCGGAGGTGGCGGAGGCCGTTTTGATGAGTTCGCTCGGGTCGGCCGCGCCGATGGCATTGAGGGCAAACCATGCCACGACGCCACCGCCGACAATGAGCGCGGCGCCCCAGATGAGATCCGTCCATGCGCAGGCTTTCAGACCGCCGACAAACACGTAGATCGTAGCGCAGGCGCCGATGATGATACAGCCCGTGGCCATGGAGAGGTCGAAGTAGCCGGACACCACTTTGGCCCCGGCGAAGATGACGCCGGCGGTGGGAACGCCCACGAGAATGACGAGATTGGCGACAGCCATGATAGTACGGGCAGCGCCATTGTATCGCTCCTCCAAAAATTGGGGAATGGTGTACACGCCGCGCTTGAGCAGCATGGGCAGGAAGGTGAAAGCTACGATAACCAGCACAATAGCCGCCAGCCACTCATAGCCTGCGATAGCGAGACCAACCCAGTTGGCAGCTTTGCCGCTCGTGCCCACAAACTGCTCGGTGGAGATATTGGCGGCGATGAGGGAGAAGCCAACGAGCCACCAGCTCAATCCGCGTCCCGCCAGGAAATAGCCCTCAGCTCCGCCGGAACTCTCACCGGTTTCTGAGGAGTCTGAACTGCCGGATTTCCAAATACCCAGGCCGATGACGCCGACCACCACCAGGCAGAAGACGACCATTTCCCAAACCGGTAGCACATCTACCCCTTGGACAGCAGATGGTTCCTGTGCGGCGGCCGTGCCGCAGGCAAGCGCTGAGAGCGCCAATGTTGTTGCGAACTTTTTCATAGGTAAATTGAGGAGAAGTTGAATGAAATGGGTAAGAGTTATTTTTCCTGGAATAGGAGGTGCGCGCCTTGGCCGGGACGGGTGACAATGTAGGTTGTTTCAATGCCGAGAGCTTCCCGGTAGCCCTCAAGCATCTCGTGCGCTACTTGTTCCACTGCATTGCTCTTCACAAGCGCCACAATGCAACCTCCGAAGCCGCCGCCAGTCATGCGCGCACCGTACACAGACTCAGCAGAGGGAATCGTGTAACTGAGACCCACCAAGGTGTCAACCTCGGCGCAGGAGACCTCAAAGTCATCGCGCAGGGAGGCATGCGACCCGCGCATGGCAATGCCGGCCGTTTCCCAATCTCCGCGCTGGACAGCATTCGCAAAAGCTGATACGCGCAAGTTTTCCGCTACAACGTGGCGTGCTCGGCGGTAGCAGAGGTCACCGAGGCTGTTTTTGTGCTGTTCAAGCATTTCGAGCGTAGCCTCGCGCAGGGATTGCACGCCGAGAACTCCGCAGGCGTCCTCACAGTTCTTGCGGCGGGCGGCATAGCCTCCATCTGCAAGGGAGTGCTTGACAGCAGAATCAATGACAAGCACACTGACGCTGGGATCGGTCATGGGGATGTAGCGATAGCTCAGGTCTTTGCAATCCAGCATGAGAGCATGGTCTTTTTTCCCGTTGGCTGAGATGAATTGATCCATAATGCCGCATGGGACATTCACGAACTCATGCTCCGTGAGTTGACCGATCAGAGCGCGCTCAGTGGGCGGCACATCAGCTCCGCAGAGAGCTGCTAAAGCCGTGCAAACCGAGACCTCAAAAGCGGCGGAAGAAGACAGACCGCCTCCGCGTGGCACATTGGAGTCTACCAGCATATCTACCGGCTGCACCTTCACCCCGCGCCGTTCAAGCATGCAAATGACGCCGCGCACGTAGTTGCTCCAGAATGGGTCCCCGGGCTGGGCAGCTTCCTCCGGATCGAGTTGGATGATTGAATCGCCCAAGGAGCCTACCCACCTGTGCTTGCCCGTGGGAGAAGGAGCCACAGAGACGGCGTTGATCATTTCCAGAGCCATGGGAAGGACGAAACCGTTATTGTAGTCGGTATGCTCACCGATGAGGTTCACGCGCCCGGGGGCGGCTGCGATGACGGAGGGTCTATGACCGAAATAGCGCTCAAAATGCGGCAGAAGAGAGTTTGCGGTAATGCTGCGTTGCTCCAAATCCATAACGCGCTATTTCTACCAAATTACCCGGCAATTGTAAAGGAAGAAATCCCGACTGGGCTGTCATAAATTCGCGTTTGTTTTTTCACATGGGATCTGTTCTGGAAGAAGAGATCAGGCGGGAAAAGTTTGGATGCAGCACAGAAGAAATGCGATTGTCGGCGAGCGGAGCGGGCCACTATACCCACATTTGTTATAGAACTTGCAGGATATGCGAGACAATGACATCCACATCCACAAGTCGTCCTTTCCCGCAAGAGCCGCAGGCGAGTTCGCCATCCTCAGCCGGTCCAATGATACGATCCCCTCGCTTGAGCAGAGTTTGTACGTTTTGTTGGGTGGCGGGATGATCCCACATGAATGAGTTCATCGCGGGAAAGATGAGCACGGGAGCCCTGTTGGCCAAATAGAGGGAAGTAAGTACGTTCGGAGCCAATCCATGCGCAAAGCAGGCCATGGAGTGGGCGCTGGCCGGCACAACGGCCAACACATCCGCTTCGCGAGCCAACGCAATATGAGTTGGTACCCAGTCAGTGCTTTCATCCTCGAAGCTGGAAACGACCGGGTGACGTGAAAGAGTCATGAGCGTGAGTGGTGAGACAAAACGCAAGGCGTTCGGGGTGCATACGCAATGCACTTGGTGCCCAGTTTTAGTGAGGCGAGACGCCACGTCCGCCGCTTTGTACGCGGCGATAGATCCGCAGATGCCTAGGACTACCGTTGCCATGGAGCAATCAGAGTTGGGCCGGGTCAAACTCGACAATCATATTAATCTCCACGGCAACGCCAAGAGGTAGACTGGCCACTCCCACGGCAGAGCGTGAGTGAGCGGCCTGAGGCCCGAAAAGCTCTACCAGCAGATCAGAGGCGCCATTGAGTACTTTTGCCTGGTCAGTAAAGTCAGGTGTGCAATTCACAAAGCCGTTGACCGCAACAAAACGGCGCAGCGGCGCAAAACTGCCTAGCTCTGCCTGGATGACGGCGAGCCGGTTCAGGAGAGCTGCAGCTGCGGCCCGCTGACCCTGTTCCACCGAGAGATCACCGCCCAGTTTGCCGTAGCAGGAAAATTGAGGGGTAACAGAAATTCCACCGGAGAGATGCAGCAGGTTGCCTGTGCGTACGCATTGGACATAAGAACCTACCGGCGCGGGTGCCTCTGGAATTTGCAAACCTTTCTTGTCGAGTACAGCTTGGTTGAGTTGCATGCGCTTATCCTACTCACGGCCAGCCCATTTGTCAAGTGCGCTTGACACGACGAAGCGCGACGTGGTACACTCGGGGCATGAATACAATTCAAGAAGTCGCGTTGACGAGCTGCGTAGCATTGATCGGCAGCCAGGTATGGGGGGGCGAGCAGAAGCAGTTGCCCAAGCCGGTCATGACGGGAGGGATGCCCGTTATGCAGGCCATTAACACTCGTGCGTCCGGGAGGCTGTACGATGCAAAAAAGCCAGTGGATGACCAGACGTTGAGTGAGTTGTTATGGGTGGCATGGGGTGTCAACACGCAGGGCAAGCGCACTATTCCCACGGCCAGGAATCAGCAGAACATGAAACTCTATCTGCTTACTCCGACAGGCACGTGGTATTACGATGGTCCCAAGAATAGCTTGGAGAAGGTGAATGGAGAGAACTTGATACCCCTTACCGCCACGCAGGAGTTTGTCAACGATGCGCCGGTTCATTTACTCTACGTTGCCAAAGATGACAAATGGGGGCGCTGCCACGTGGGCTCAGCTTACCAGAATGTGTACTTGTATGCCGCATCCAAGGGATTGGGAACTGTCATTCGCGGGTTGATAGATGCTGACGCTCTGACGGCCAAACTTGGTTTGACAGGTGGAGAACGCGTGATAGCGCACCAGACTGTGGGCTGGCCGGAGAAGTAAGCATGCAAAGGTTCGGAGTAGCTGTTATCCATGAGCACGAGAGTGCGGCGCCCATGGGGAGTTTTTGACAAAAGTAAATGCGAGAGAAGCGCAGAAAGCGGTGCGTTGAGTAGAAAAAACAGATAGATTTGTAACCATCGAAAGTCATGAATATACCGCATTTATTTACATCGGAATCCGTCGGAGAAGGGCATCCCGATAAGATAGCTGATTTGATTTCTGACTCCATATTGGATGCATGCCTGGAACAAGACCCTCATAGTCGTGTGGCGTGCGAAACGCTTGTGAAGGACAATCATGTAGTCCTCGCCGGGGAAATAAGCAGTCGAGCAAAACTCAATTATGAGGGAATAGTGCGCGACACCATACGGGAGATTGGGTACCGAACAGTGGCTGATGATGATGTGTTTTACGCGGATGGCGTGCAGGTGCTCAATTTCCTCTCTGAGCAGAGCCCGGATATTGCGCAGGGTGTGGATGCGCGTGCCGCTGAGGGGAAGGAAGGAAGTGAACAGGGAGCAGGGGACCAGGGCATCATGTTTGGCTATGCAACCGATGAAACGCCGGAGATGATGCCTGCTCCAGTGATGTATGCTCACCGTATCATGCGCGAACTCGCTCGCTCGCGCCACGCTGGTGAAGTAGACTGGCTGCGCCCGGACAGCAAGAGCCAGGTGGCTGTGGTGTATGATAAGAATGGGCAACCGGAACGCATCATGAATGTGGTGTTGAGCACTCAGCATAGTGAGCAGGTGAGTCTGTCGGAAATACGTGACTACTGCACTGCGCTTGTGAAGCGAGTTTTACCCGGAGAATTGTTGCGTGCGGACACGCAGTACTTCATCAATCCAACGGGGCGTTTTGTCATCGGAGGGCCGCATGGCGACTCCGGACTTACCGGACGTAAAATCATCGTGGATACTTACGGGGGAATGGGACGTCATGGCGGCGGAGCATTTTCTGGAAAAGATTGTAGCAAAGTTGATCGTTCTGGGGCCTACATGTGTCGTTGGGTTGCCAAGCACGTGGTAGCGGCTGGGTTGGCGCGACGTTGTGAGTTGCAAGTGGCGTATGCCATTGGCAAGGCTGATCCCGTATCCATCATGATTGATGTTGATACCTTTGGCAGCTCTACGATCGAGGAGGAAGAGATCATCCGACGCGTGCGTTCTGTATTCTCTTTCAAACCGGCAGACATGGAGGCCGCGCTGGGATTACGTCGACCTGTGTTCAGGCTTTCCACCAATTACGGGCATTTTACGAAACCTGAACTCCCGTGGGAACAGCTTGATCCCGCCAGACTTGAGTTGCTGCGTCGCGCGTGAGCGGATAGATTAAGGGGCTACCGGCGTGCGCGACTTTGCCGACCTGTGCGGGGTTTGCTGCGGTTTTTTGATTGAGCGGGTGGTGGTTCCGCAGGCTCCTTGCGCGTTCGTGCCTTCGGGCGAGGCGGAGGAGCAACCACCACTGGGATGGTTGCATCGGGGGAAGTAGCGCGTGCGTAGTTCAATATACCGCGAGCCAGAGCAGCGGTGAGCCGGGCTTGGTATGCATTGCTGGTGAGCGCCGCTGCTTCCTGAGGGTTGCTGGCGTATCCCAGACACACCAAAACCGATGGCATGTGGAGTGAGTTGAGCAGGCTGTAATGGACATGGTGACAGCCGGTGCCGGGCAAATGCGTCTCCGCGCTCAACATATACTGCACCGCATAGGCTAGCGCAGCGCTTTGGAACGTGAAGGCGTGAGCCGACTGTGAGGCATCGGCATGGGCAACGGGAGTCGGGATGTAGACGGCGGGGCCTTTGGCTTCTGCGCGAGATTGATTGAGATGTAAACTCACAAAAATTGCCTTAGACAGGGCGTTTGATTGATCCACCCTTTGGCGGTCAGAGAGAAAATAATCTCCACTTCGTGTAAGAAAGCAGCGCATACCTGCACTCTCCAGCTCCTTTTGCAGAGCAAGAGCTACCTGCAACACCACTTGAGATTCCTGGCTCGCCGCGCAGGCGACTCCTTTGTCATGTCCGCCATGGGATGCATCGATGATGACGGTTTCAATCTTGTCTCTGCCAGCGATATATGTTGGTCGCAAAATGGGATCAATCCAGTACACCCAATCATCGCGCGATATGAGAAGTCTGCCCGCAGTGTCGCGCATGAGCGGACGTTCGAGTGTAATGTCCACGCCGTTGATGCGCAGTGTGCGCGGGCCGGGACCAAGTTCTATGCTGGTGGTATCGTGGAGCAGGCCGTAAGCTCCCTTGCGGGAAACGCGAGGAGAATCCGCCAGCTTATAAAAACTGCGCAGCTCGTCCACAGTTTGGTAGGTAATGCCCGCCGGACCTTCTGCGGGAGTCCATGAAGTGGGATCATCTGTTGCAGCAAAACAGCGTGCCATCCCCACAAATACGATCAACAGGCTGGGAAGCGCATGATAGCAATGATGAGTCAACGAGAGCATGGGTCTGGAAAGTATTAGCGGGATGGAGAGGTGCTTGCGCGCGGAATAGAACCGGAATGCATGGAGCCGACGCGTACAGAGCCCCTGCCGCTTCGTTGTCGCATGACGGGACGGTTGTGGATATTGTATGTGTAGCGCATAATACCATCGCAGATGCATTGGGCAAGCATGTCCTGATAACGGTCAGAACTAATTTTTGAACCTTCTTGAGGGTTAGTCACGAAGCCGCCTTCAAAAAGGATGGCGGGCCGCTTGATTGTGCAAAGCACTGAGAAACGGGCGCGCTGAATACCGCGATCAATGGCGCCTGTTTTCTTGATGGAGTGGCTGTGTACGGCGGTGGCCAGGGCGATATTTTCGCTATCTTGGTGGTTGCCAGCCAGATCTTCCGTGCGGCGGGTACGGGCGAATGGGGAGGTGGTGCCATGCGGTGCCAGCGTAAAGGTTTCGATGCCGGAAGCAGATCTGCTTCCGGAGTTATGGTGCAGACTCACAAAAATGCAATTTGGCGTACGGTTGGCAATTGCTACGCGCTCCCCAAGCGTCAGGAAAAAATCTTTATCACGCGTCATCACGACCTTGAATCCGGCAGATTCCAGTTTGCGTCGCACCTTCAGCCCAAGCGCCAGGTTGCAATCTTTTTCGCGTGCGTATGGACTTACGGCGCCAGAGTCATGTCCGCCATGCCCGGGATCAAGCACAACTGTCGTGATTTTTCCGGAATCCGTGAGGCGAGGGCGCAGCACCGGATCCACCAGCTTACTCATATCAATAGTTGAGATGAGAAGGGTACCACCCTCTGAAATCACAGGGTAGGAGAGAATGTAGCGGTAATTGTTGACGTAAAAGTCTTGTTTGGATGGGCGCAGGGAAACAGTACGATCTCCGGCGCCATAGGAGACGTAGCCGGGGCGTCCGGTTCGTTTGGCGAAACCGTAAAAGCGCCATACATCGTCTAGTCGCACATAGTCGATCCCCCGTACAGAATAAACATCCCACTTACCGGGGTTTGCGTACAGCTTTTCTGCTGGCGCTATAGCGAGAGCCAGTAGCAGAAGCAGATCTCGAAGCAGCGTTGCTTTCATTGGTACGGATACGCGGTAGGGGCGAGCGGGCAGGCCGTCCGACATTCTAGCATGACGTCCCGGTATTCCACAAGGCAAAAGAGGCTGTTACAGAACAATTTTTTTGCACCGGAACAGTTATCAATTCAGTTGCAATTTTTCAAGGAAATTTTGTGTGTTCTGAAATTGGAGGAAAGTTTTGAGATGGGAATTTTCCAACAGGTTCACAAAACGCTTTTCGCGTACGAGAGTACGCAGACCTTGGTCGCGGAAAAGGTCCAGAAAGCGCGAGGGATGAGGAATGCCCGAATGCTCTAAACATGTATGATAGAATTGCTCCATTTGCGTTTCCGAAAGTGTGCAACCGTAAGCTACCAGGCAGGCCAGCTTAGTTTGCGCGGGGTCATCCATCGGGTTAAAACGCAGAATCCAAGAAGTGGCGGGGGAAGATGAAAGGGCATTGCGCAAACGCGTAGACCACGGGAGTGAGCGGGGCGAATCGGCGGAGGCTCGGCTGTGGTAATAGCTGATGAGCGACACATCTCCGTAGTACGAGATACCGATTGTAGCAAGCCAGAGCATGAGTGCGCACATGAGTATTGTAGTGAGGATGCCTCCGGTGGAGGCGCCCCCTCTGTGCCATGAGAAAAGTTGAGAGAACCAATTCATGCCGTGAAAGAAGACAGAAAAGATAAAAACGGCAGTTAGCCAGGCGAGCGCTTGCACCATCCACGGTTGAGGTGAATTGATGAAAAGCGAGATAAGAGTAAATCCATTCTTCTGGATAAAGATCCACGCAGCAATGGCAGAAATTGCAGCAATGGCCAGTAAGAGCATCTTAATGACTCCCTTGAGCATGGAGAATATCAAGATAGCCGCCAAAAGGCAGAGGATAACGATGAGGATGGTCAGGTTAGGGGATGATGCCGGTGGCATAAGTTAGTGAGAGTTTGTCATGAATTGGAGAAGTGATTCCTTGGCAGCCTGGGCGGCTTCGTGATGCGGGTCGGCTTGCAACGCACGTTCAAGGGAGGTGAGAGCTGCCGGGTAAAGGCCCAGCTCGGAGAGCACCAGGGCGAGTCGATATTGAGCTTCCGCATTTTGAGGCGCTGTTTTGGTGCAGGTGAGCATCTGCTTCAAGGCGTCGGTCATGCGATTTTGGCGTGCCAGAAGCAGTGCGTAATCCATGTAGGGAACAGGAGAGGAGGGGTCCAGCTCGATAGCGCGGCGGTATTGGATCTCGGCTTCGTGGGTATTTCCCGCAGCTTGGGCGAGAGTCGCCAGCAGCATGGTTCCGCCGGGCTGATCGGCACGAAATTCTGCGGCATTTCGCAGTTCGTCTAATGAGGCAGATTCAGAAGAAAGTTGCGGCGCACTTTGTAGCATACGCCAAGCGGCCGCATGGCGTACCGAGCGAACGGGGTCGTGCAGTAAATCGACGACATGGGGTCCCGGTATGCCGGCTGCCGCTGCGCGTACCAGAGCATCCGCATCGGTGGCAGCACGTTGCGCGGCCTCTTGGATGGCAGGCGTGAGCGGGCATCGCGACATATGTTCCAGCAGGGTGGCACGCCAAGCTGGTATATCCTCATGTTGCAGAGCGCGCAGCAGGTCTGCCGATTTGCCTTGACCCATCATGGCTGCGTGCACGGCGCGGGTGCGGGGACGGCGTTGTTCCATCAATTGGTGCGGGATGGCACGAGCCAGCACGTGCGCCGCCCACTCATCATTTTTATCGCGGTGGCACATTGTGCAGGCATTC
The DNA here is from genome assembly GCA_947632055.1 of uncultured Akkermansia sp. Classification (GTDB taxonomy): domain Bacteria; phylum Verrucomicrobiota; class Verrucomicrobiia; order Verrucomicrobiales; family Akkermansiaceae; genus Akkermansia. The sequence continues at coordinate 43,306 of CANRNS010000002.1, read as the reverse complement.
GGGGTACCGATTTCGAGGCTCAGCTGGGGGTCGGGTATGTTGAGCGAGTGGTCGCGCCGCGGATCGCGAGCCATGTATGTGGATTCAGGCATATGACATTCCACGCAGCGTCCGCCGATGGATTGACGGTCGCAAGTTCCCTCCGGAGCTCCGGCAGAGTAGGGAGCCTTTTTCCCATTGATCACTTTTTGAATGGCGTGGCAGCGCAGACACAATGAATTGTCTTCCCATGGCAGCAAGGTTTCCCCGGTGTGCGGGTCGTGACAATCCATGCAGGTAACGCCGGCCGCGCCCATGCGACTGAGTCGGAAGCCAGTTTCACAAAATACTTCATCGCGCTGCATGCCGTTTGCATAGAAGACGCCCGGTGCCACCGGGAGTTCAAGTTGGTAGTGATCTTCGAAGAGGTCGCCCGGGCAGAAGCTGTCATCAAAGGTTTCGGCGCGGGCGTGGCAGGAGGCGCATACGGCTGACGCCAGTCGAGGGGGGAGCGTGCGGGTGTCTCGACGGGCTGTGCATCCATCGATGGGATCGGGCGCGGCGGCGGGGTGACAGGCGATGCAGGTCACCCCCATCTGTTTGTAGGTTGAGCTGTATGTGTCAGTAGAACGGTTGTAATGTTTGCGATAGCCTGTCATATGGCAGGCAGCGCATTGAGAGTTCCAGGTCATACCGCGTCCGGTAGTATGTCCCCAATCACCAACGTGTCGCAGAGCTCTTCCCTCTGCCTGCAGACGTGCATCGTCGGCAAATACATCAAACCAAACTTGATGCTGCGGATCCCATGCGCTACTGAGAACCTGAAGTGCTCCTCGTTTGCCAGGAACGAGGTATTGCACGAGTGGTTTGCGTCCTACGGCAGCTACTACGGGCAAAGCGTCGGCGTGCCATGACGTCTGGACCTGGAAGTGCCCGGGCTGCTTACTGAGGAAAGTCAGTTGGTCTCCATGAGAACAAAATTTCTGCGCCCGGAAGGCAGGTGCGTCCAACAGGGGTGAGGGAGGACGTGCAGCCCATGCATGGTCACTTTCGGTCCAAGCTTCATATTCGTGGGGGTGGCATTTGGCGCAGTGCTGTGGGGTGGCTGCTTCCTCGGTGTGCAGAGGGCCTTCGTGGAGTGCGGATTGATCGCGACATGCCGAAAGTAGTGTGGACAAGAAGATGAAACACGCGAGTTTCATCATCGTGGATATCGGCGTGAATGTCGTGACTGGTGCGTATTTTTCGTTCATCAGATCAGTTCTTTGAGGCGCAAAATAGACGTACCGGGTACGGTATAGAGAGTACCATCTGCTCCGCGCAAGATTGGAGAGCCATTCGTGTCCACACCTGAAAAGAAGCCGCAGTGGCGTTCGGTATCGGTGACGGCAACTACGGGCAATGATGGGCCCCAAGCTGAAGCCAGCGTACGCACAAGTTCTTCAGGTCCCTCTTGCGTATAGGAGCAGAAGGTTTCTGCCAGTGCATCGCCCAGCATATGGCACAGTTCGGGTACTGTGGGGCAGGGATTGAGTATATCTGCCAAGCGTGTGGGCGGATCTTGCAATTGAGTCAGCAGAGTTATCGAATTGTACACATTGATACCCACTCCAATGCCGACTTGGCATGGATGGGGGCGTTCTACCAAGATGCCTGCCAGTTTGGCTTTTCCTACAAGCAGGTCATTCGGCCAGCGCAGCCGGAGTCCGGAGATTTGATAATGTTCCAGCATTTTCATGAGCGCTGCACCTGCTACGAGTGGCAGCAGTTCCCACGGGTGTTGACACGTCTCTGCAAGCGGTAAGTTGTAAGTGGCCCACAGACCGCCTTCACTCGCATACCAATCACGGTTGAAACGACCGCGTCCTTTTGTTTGGCAGCGGGCGCAAACCACATGCCATGCAGGCAGGTTGCGGGCCATATCGAAGGTGGATTCGCACGAGTCAAGCTGTCGGATTTCCCACTTCACGGCCCGTATTGTACAACATGCCGTATTTTTCGTCCAACTATTTATACGAAAAACCGCGTGTTGAGTCACGCGGTTTTCGGGGTGCGCTTCTCAGAGAAGCGAAGGAGAGGAGGAAGATTTCAATGGCTGCCTACCTTGCTTGGAGCCGTGTTTTCTGCAACACCATTTTTGAATTGCTCGAAAACAGCTCGTGGATCATCCGGGGTCTTTTTGAGCGCATCAAAAATACGATCGCGCATCTCAATAGCGGCTTGAAAAGCTGCCTCTTCGCTGCCGTATTGCCGGTCGGAGAAGTATTTGGTGAATTGATTCCATTTTCGGCAAATACTGAGTCTCCAACCTTGGAAGGATGTGGTCTCGTACGTATAACGGGTAATATTTCTCTGGGTCATATCCTGATTTTTTTAGTTTTTGATGATGGCTGGAGCATGGTAGACTCCTGCCGGGTATAATTTCGCACAGGGCTTGTTTTCCGGCAATCTAACTCGCTAAATGTTTGGATGTAAGCGATTTTTGTCCACCTGTTGGAGAAGCTTATGATTCTCCGTCAGCAGACAAAGAAATATAGATTTGCACTTGCATGCGTGGGTGATATAGTGCATAACTTTCGGAGTCATGAAAGAACAGGCCGAGCATAAACCGGAATGGCTCAAGGTGCGCTTGCCGAAGGGAAAAGTTTTTAACCGCGTGCAGCAGCTTGTGCAAGGGCAGGGACTCGTAACAGTGTGTGAGCAGGCGCTCTGTCCAAACCGTGGGGAGTGCTGGAGCCACGGCACCGCTACTTTCATGGTATGCGGTGAGGTGTGCACGCGGGCCTGCGGGTTTTGTGCCACGCGTACGGCGAAGCCCGCGCCGCTGGATGCCGACGAGCCTCGCAAGGTGGCGGAGGCAGTGGCGAGCATGAAATTGGAGCACGTGGTGGTGACCATGGTGACGCGCGATGATTTGAAGGATGGCGCGGCCGGGCACATAGCGGAGACGATTAAGGCTATCCGTGCGTTGAGTCCGATGACGATAATTGAGGTGTTGGTGTCGGATTTCAATGGGAATGAGGGGGCGCTGGAGCAGGTGATGGATGCGCGGCCGCACATCTTCAACCACAATGTGGAGACAGTGGAGAGACTCACACCCCTGGTGAGATTTCGCGCACAATATCGGCGCTCACTGCATGTCCTTGAGCGAGCGGGACAACTGGCGCCCGGTATGGTTGTGACCAAGAGCGGTATGATGCTTGGTTTAGGTGAAAGCAGGGATGAGGTGGTGCGCACGATGGATGATTTGTTGGAGCATGGTGTGCGCGTGCTCACGATGGGACAGTATTTGCGACCCAGCGCGCAACATCTGCCCGTCATTCGCTATGTGAGGCCGGAGGAGTTCCAGGAGTTACGCGACGTGGCATTGGCACGTGGGTTTACGCATGTGGCGAGTGGTCCGCTTATCCGCTCTTCGCACCACGATGCGAACTTTCGTCCCGAGCAAAAGATTTTAGATGCACTGCGTGCAGACTTGCTGCGCCGAGGGAAGATTGCAGTGGCGTCAGGAATGCCGATGGAGCATTAGCAACTCAGCGGCATGAGTTTACTGAGTTTCAAATAAATCGGTTCACCACGCCGCGCAGGCTTGCTGCACTCCGCATTTCCGTAAGCCGTGGCAGTCGCTAGATATCCGTTCGTATTCGGTGCGAGTTGCTGGGGCAGCAGCTCATCTTCGCTCAGTGAACTGTCTTGTTGTGCAGGATCTGCTGTGCATCGAAGAATAACCCAGCTGAGCGCCCCCTGAGCATCGCGGAACCAGAAGTGCGGGAAGAGTTGAGGCGTATCATGATAAGCGATTACCGTACCGCCATCGCGTCGGACGCGCGTTTGCAGTTCTGCGAGCGCTCCCACTAGAATTTCCCACACGGAGGGTGGCGGTGTGGCATCAATTGCCGCCTCTGTCTCTGGTTGTAGTGGTTGCAAGGTACGCATATCCCACAGATTCCAAGATTGCCCGGGCTCTGGCGAGAATCGGCGTTCGGCCGGGAAAATGCAAGGGATGAGCCCATGTTGTTCTGCGAGCGCCAGCAGGCGTTCACGATCCGGAAGATTTGCCACAGCTTCTGCAATACTGCCGCCGTGGATCGGGTGCTTTGGCACTTCCATGGCACATACGGCGTAAACACACCCGCGATACGCGAAAGCCATATCGCAGCACGAGGGCTCATCGCGCGTGATTTTTATCCAGCGAGCACGGTCGCCCATGGCAGCTCCGTCCCGGACATTGGGAGGACAATAGCCGGTTTTTTGCATCATGCATTCACGAAGATAACTGGCGGTGAAGAGCTGGAGCGGCGTGTGCTCTGCTGGGTGAGGAGTAAGGTGTCCGCGAAAAGGGTGAAAGATACGCGGCGGGCTGCTACATTCTTCATCCGGCATGAATGAGCGGTTTGCTTCTTGCGGCAAGGTTTCAATGGTGGCGATAAGGTTTCCACGTAACGTCAGGATAGATGCGCCGATCATGGTTCCATAGCAGCTCAGCATGGAACATGGCTTCTTTTCCCCGCGGTAGATGATGTCGCCTGTATCCCAGCACATGCCTTGGAAATTATGCTGATTGCGCCAAATTTGACGTTGCTCGCTCATGTATCGGATAAACTCGTGTCTTGTGCTCAGGCGGGTGCCATTCATGTGGCTTATATACGAGAGATCCTCACAGGAGTTAGCAATAAAGACATCCCATTCATGAGAGCAGACGGCGTTGCAGAGGATGCGGCATGCCTCCTCTTCCGTCAGCTGAGTTGATACAGGTTCGGGTTGGGGTTGGGAGTCACTTTGAGGCGCAGGAGGCGCTGTCACCAAGGCATCCGGAGAGGCATGCAGGTGACCGCTCAGGCGGACAACATCTCCAGCTGCCGGGGTGCAATTCAGTTCTTCGCCTACAAAGACGTGGATCGTAATTTCCTCAGAGCTTGGCAGCAGCTGCACACGCCAATGCTGCGCGGGGATACTATCCACGTGCGTGGACGAGCAGCTTAGTATGCGAGCAATGAGTGTAGTTTGTGAGGTAAGAGTCTCTTGCAGGATGGTGGGCGATTCAGCGTTGAGCGGTGGGGCAAGCGGGATATCATGGGATGACTCATTGCGCTGAAGGAAGCTGCAGCTTTCGGCGACCAAACTCAGGGTCCAGCGGTAGCTGCTGCCGGTTGGCAATACTCCGGGGAAGAGTACGCTCTCTATACACTCGGCATACAGATTTGTGCCTGCAACGGTTGTTAATTGCACAAGACCGGCTTCCGGCGCATCCACCAGCAGAGCTTCATTCACGAGGGTAAGTTCGCTGTTCGGCTCACTTGAAAAATAAAAGAAAGGACGAACAAAATCCAAATACTGCGAGTGATCGTTGCGCCGCACAAGCATCATGTGCGTAGGAGGATCGGCACCGAGCAGAGCATAAAAGGGCGAGTCTCCTTGTGCGCGGTCCTCGAAGATTCCCTGCACGCTGAAGCAAGGCAAGACGCTATGTGTGAGGGTATAGGGAATCAGCAGATGCAGCATTTTGAACAGGGCGGCTCCGTTGAGCAGCGGCGTAAGTTGTGTGTCTTCACCGCGTAGCGGCGGTGGTAAAAATTGCGCGCTGTGTTCATTGTGCGAGAGCCATTCGTTCGCTTGCCGAATAAGCACTGGACCCAATAGTAATAGTTTTTTCTGCGCAGGGTCGGCAAAGAAGGAGGCGTAGTAAATATCGTATTCCGGTAAAAGTTGATTGCAGGCGTTGCATTCTTCTGTACTCAGTGCGCGCAGCTCCATAGGCGTGGCGGCGGCGGCCGACAGGCAAATTGCTGCTCGGAGTTGAGTGCTGCATGTGGTGAACAGACAGACGTGTGACTTCGTACTTTCGGAGGCATTGTATGCCCGCATTTCCGGTAGTCCCGCGGCGTTGAAACAACGCTGCATCATATGATCATATGCGAGACAAAGCTGTTCGTTGCTCAGTTGGTGTTGCAGCTGTTCGTCCGTGAGCGTGGCTAGCTCGTGAATGGGGAGTGGTGTGTCCATAGCGGTGTATGGGAAAAGAGGACACGTATATTAGCAGAGTTGGCGCTCTACCATAGCATAGGCATTGTGATTGTGGATGGATTCAAAGTTCTCCGCTTCCACGCGATACCAGCTGAAGGCGTTGTGCCGTTCCGTCGCTACAGCCACGTTACGCACTAAATCTTCTGCAAACACCGGATGCTCGTACGCATGATCCGTCACATACTTTTCATCCGGCCTCTTGAGCAGGCTGTATACAGGACTACTACCACATTCCTCAATCATGTCGATCAGATCCTCTATCCACACGGGCGCTCCGGCAAAGCGAACCGAGTAGGTGACCACGCTGCGTTGGTTGTGCGCTCCATGTTCGCTCATCGCCTTGGAGCATGGACAAAGTGTGGTGAGGGGCACACGAAGTGTAAGAGTAAACCGGCCTGGGGTGTCACGTTCGGCGTCTATCTCAAAGCGCACATCGTAATTCATCATCCCCGGAAGATGCGTTACCGGCGCTTTTTTTACCCGGAAAAAGGGAAAATCGATTTCCACATGTGCCCGTTGTGCAGAAAGTTTTTTGAGTAGTCGATCAGGCAGATGAACCGCTGTGTGAACATCGAGAAAATGCCGATGTTCATGCAGCGCTTCTATGAATCGGCTCATGTGAGTTCCTTTATACTGCTGTGGCAAATCCACCATCAGCGCGATACTGGCCACAGTGGATTGTGTGCGTTTTTCCTTATCTGATACCACGATGGGAAAACGGATGCCACGCACCCCCACGCGATCAATAGAGATGTTGCGTGTGTCGTTTTCATTCTGCGTGTCGCGTAGCTCTTTCATCAGAAATTGTGCTGGCGAAAATGAAAGGAGCTTGCAGGTACAAGCATCTGCAAGCTCCTAAAAAAACAACAAATCGAAAATGCCGACTGCAATGTCCGAACTCAGGGCAGCAGGTTTACCGCGCGCGCCCGCCGTATCTCGCGTGTGATCTTGCGGTGGGTCTTAGCGGATATTCCCGTGACGCGACGAGGAAGAATTTTCCCGGTTTCAGAAGTAAACTTGGAAAGGAACTCGGGGTTGCACATATCTACAGCGCCTGCAGGAATGTCAATGCGGCGGTGAGGCATGGACTTATTGCAGGTGCGGAAACGTATGCGGCGCTCAACGCTTTTGAATTCGGTCATCATGGTATCAAAAATTATGTTCTGTGTAGAAATATAATACGGAATGACTCAACGCATCTCGCGGTGCAGCGTGCGACGCTTCAGAAATGGATTGTACTTCACCTTTTCCAAGCGTCCAGGGGTGCGAGGACTCTTTTTGTTGCGCGTAGTGACATAGCGAGAGGCGGGCTTTCCTTCCGCCTTCGCTTCGGTACATTCGAGGATGATGATGTCTCTTGGCATGATTTCGAGTTGTTGAGTCGGGGCGCTATTCTACACTACTCTTCGTCTTCGTCAAGTAAAATTGTTGATTCAATGACTTTTTGGAGGCCTGAGAAGCCCACATCTCCCGAATTCTTAGAGCGTAAGGCAGAATAAGTGCCGTACCGTTTTTCGTATTCTTCCTGGCATTGCACTGTAAAGCGACAGAATGGGCGCGCTTGCAGGCGTTTGCGTGGTATGGGCTCCAAGGAGAGCTCGCACACGCCGTACGTCCCTTTTGCAATGCGGTCCAGTGCGGCTTCAATTTCAAAAAGCTGCTCTCGGTCTTTATCGAGGCACAGAATGGTGATGTCGCGTTGTTCGGCTTCGCTGCCTGCATCGCCAATATGTTGTCCGGAAGAAGAAGAGACATTGGATTCGCCGCTTCGCAGGTTGTCACGAGTGACATTCTGCATATTAGGCAGCAGGTTATCGCGCATCTGGATGAGCAGTTTTTTCTGCTCAGCTAAAAATTGCTTCCAATCCGGTTCCGAACGCAGCTGAGCAATGGTTGCCTTGACTTTCTTTCGGCGCTCGCTTTCCTTGGAAAGATTGGTAACGCCATTTCCTGTGCGGTCGTTGGGCGCTGTGGGTGCGTTTTTCACGGGCGCCGGATTCTTGACAGCCGGGTTCAGTGTTGTGGGTGGCGTTTTAGAGGTCGCCAAGATCTTTTTCCTCTGGATACTTTCCTTGCGCGGAGGAAGCGCTGGCTTTTTCTGCGCCGAGACCTTTTTAGTCGAAGTTTTTTTGAGAGCTGTCGTTGTTTCGCTCTTTGCAGCTTTTTTTATGGCAGCTGCCGACTTGTTTTTTTGGGGAGCGCTCCTGGCCGATACAACTTTGGCTGGCGTCTTTTTAGCGGGCGTGGTTACCTTTGCTTTTGCAACTTTTTTGATGGGCGCAACCTTACCCTTTTTGCTCCCCTTGAGAGAAGCCGACTTGGTCTTAGCAACCGCGCCGGCTCCTCTCGCAGGAACAATCTTATGATTTACTTTTTTTTTACCGGGGTGGCCTTCTTCGTGGCAACCTTTTTGGGAGCTGCTGCTTTCTTCGGGGCAGCTTTCTTCGGGGCTGCGGCCTTCTTCGGAGCTGCCTTCTTAGGGGCTGCTTTCTTCGGAGCCGCGGTCTTCTTGGGGGCTACCTTTTTAGGAGCAGCTTTCTTCGGGGCCGCCGCCTTCTTTGCAGCTTTCTTCGGAGCTGCCTTTTTAGGGGCAACCTTCTTCGGAGCTGCGGTCTTCTTCGGAGCAGCTTTCTTCGGAGCTGCCGCCTTTTTTGCAGGCTTCTTAGGGGCTACCTTTTTAGGGGCTGCCTTCTTCGGAGCTGCGGTCTTCTTAGCAGGAGCCGACTTTGCGGCCGGCTTTGTTGTTTTCTTTGTCGCCATGGTCGTGTTGTTTTTTTTGTGTTGCATTGCGCGCAATGCAAAAACCGAGATTGTGGTTCGGTTTCCTTGCTAGTACCATAAAGGTGATAATTGTTCAAGAAGAAAATTAACTTTTGCGTGATTTTTTTTCAACTCACATGCAAGGCTTCCTTCATCGTTCCCTTTGCTCTCTCGTTTTTTCAGCCGCATTCACCTTGACGTATGATTCAATCAAGCGTATGCTCACTGCCGATGAATACGATACTTTTCAAGCAGCTGTGCGAGGCTTCTGGCGCCCCGGGTTTCGAGAATGAAATTCGCGATCTGATCGTGCGTGAGATGCGCCCGCTATCGGATGAAATTGAAGTGGACAACATCGGCAACATCACGTGTCTGATCCGAGGTAAATCTTCTTCAAAAAAAGTGGTATGTGCCGCGCACATGGATGAGATTGGTTTCATTGTGCGCCACATCGATGAGCAAGGTTTCATCCGCATTCTTCCTCTCGGCGGATTTGATCCGAAAACACTCACCGCACAGCGTGTGATGGTTCATGGACGCAAGGATTTGCCCGGTTGCATGGGGGTGAAGCCGATTCATGTGATGACGCCGGATGAGCGCGGCAAGATGCCTGCCATTACGGACTACGTGGTCGATATCGGTCTTCCGAAAGAACAGGTCGAGAAGCTCGTTTCTGTTGGTGACGCGATCACGCGCGTCAGCGACTTCATGGAGATGGGAAATTGCGTGAATGTGAAGAGCATCGATAATCGCGGCGGCTGCTACATGCTTATCGAAGCTGTGCGTGCCATTAAAAAGAGTCGCGTGAAACCCGATTATGACACCTACGCTGTCTTCACCGTACAGGAGGAAGTGGGGCTGCGCGGTGCGCAGGCCGCAACGCTCAAATTGCAGCCCGACTTTGCTTTTGCTCTCGATACCACCATTGCGTACGATACGCCGGGTTCTTCGCCGCACGACAAGTGCACGGTGCTGGGCAAAGGTGCTGGTGTGAAGGTGTACGACGGCACGCTCATTACCGATGCGCGCATGGTGCAGTACATGGAGGCGCTTTGCAAGGAGAAGAAAATTCCCTGCCAGCTCGAACTGCTCGCGGCGGGTGGCACAGATGCCGGTGCGTTGCAGAAGTTTACCGGTGGCGGTTCAATTACCGGAGCAATTTCCATCCCTGTGCGCAATGTGCACCAGAGCATCGAGATGGCGCACAAAATCGATTTGCAGGCTTGTGTGGATTTGCTCGCCGCATGTCTCACCTCGCTCACGCGTTGGGATTGGACCTGGCAGCAGAAAACCCGCAAACTTGCCCCCAAGCGCGCCAAGTGATGCGCAAATCGCGTTCCTCTACCGGTGTGGAGCTCGTAGCCGTGCTGCCCAAGTTCATGGCGCACCTGTATTTCATCGCCGACAGCCTGGCGTAGGTGTCCGGACCGGTGAGTCTGTGCGTGGGAGCCGTGCGCTACAAATCGCATGACCGCGCCCGCAACGGCGTGGGTTCTGCTTTCTTGGCAGATCGCGTCAACCCCGGCGACAAGTACGTGTTTGCCTTGGTAGAGAAGCTCTCATTCCCCAAATTGTAAATGAATTGCCGCTCGCCGGGTTCCTTCGACGAGTGGCGCGATGATGATATTGATGGGATGAGCATTTATAATACGTATGTCAAGCCTATATCTGATATTTTCTCCTTTTCCTTTCCAATGACTTATCAGAAAAGCAGGCACTTTTCATAGAAAAATTCGCATGAAACAATTTTTTGATAGTCAATTATTATCAATATATTAAATGTAATTAACTACGTATTATAAATACGTACTAGCCAAAATTGAAACATGTGAACCGCATTCGTTTTTGAGGGAAAGAAGGCGTAAAAATGATGGAAGAAATGATGCATAGTTCATGATTCGGCGTGGCAAGAGGGCGGGATCAAAGGAAGCGGCGTAATGACTCACAGGAAGAAGTGACTGAATTCCGCTGTTTCAAAAGAAACGGGCGACCTTTCATGGGTCGCCCGTTTGTGTATCTCAGGTTGACTGGCGCTCCATTAACGGAAACCGCGTCCCTGGCAGGGGATGCAGCGTTGTGTACCAAAAGAGCCTGTGCCATGGCAATATGGGCAACGTTCGAGGGGTTTATTGGCCTGTCCACATATCACTTGGTTCTCGATGGTGCAGGCGCTCGAGGTGTCGGCATATGCTGCAGCTGCGTCATATGCAGTGATGGCGAACAGAGCTGTTGCGATGAGTGCTAATGTTTTCATGATTGATTTGGTTTGATTGTCGATTTGTCAAGTTTAATAGCGAAAATGATCGCATTAGTGAGCTTGAACAGCTACTATGATATCGTTAATTAGCTATCACGTCAACATAAATTCGATAAAATGCGTTTATTTTTGAGATGGGCGCCTTAAAAACGGGAGTTCGCACTCCTTGACAAAATATGGCCTATCGGGTAGAGTAACGTGCGAACAAACCCAACGCGACTATGGAACCTTACAGCATCAAAAATCCGTACCCGGCAGAAATTATGGACGTGCGTCACATCACGAAACCGGGCAGTGCGAAAGAAACGATCAATGTGGATATTTCGCTGGGAGATTCGGGGTTGGCTTATGTGACGGGTGATGCGTTGGGGGTGCTGCCGAACAACGATCCGGCGTTGGTGGATGCGTTGATAGCGGTGTTGGGCTTGGATGCCTCAGAAGTCGTGGATGCAGCGGGTGAGCAGATGACGCTGCGTGAGGCGCTCATCGCCACGTACGATATTACGGGTCTCAAGAAGAGCACGCTTGTCAAGTGGAATGCTTCTGCCGGGAGTGCGAAGTTGGAGACTATCCTCGCTGACAAGGAGCAGCTGAAGGACTTTGTGTGGGGACGCGATTTGCTGGATCTGGCGCAGGATGAGGAGATGAGGCCTCGTTTCACCAACGGCGCGGAGCTCGTAGCCGTGCTGCCCAAGCTCACGGCGCGGCTATACTCCATCGCCAGCAGCCCGGCGCAGGTGCCCGGGCAGGTGAGTCTGTGCGTGGGGGCTGTGCGCTACAAATCGCATGACCGCGCCCGCAATGGCGTGTGTTCCACTTTCTTGGCAGATCGCGTCAAACCCGGCGACAAGGTGCGCGTCTTTGTGCACAGCAACAAGAATTTCCGTTTGCCGGAGGATGGTGCAACGCCCATCATCATGGTGGGTCCCGGCACAGGCATTGCGCCCTTCCGCGCTTTCTGGCAGCAGCGCATCATTGATCGTGCCACCGGTCCCATGTGGCTTTTCTTCGGCAACCCGTACAAGGCTACTGATGCTTGTTATGAGGACGAGCTGGCGCCGCTTGTGGAGAGTGGCGCTCTGAAGATGAGTGTGGCGTGGAGTCGCGACCAGGATCACAAGATTTACGTGCAGCACCTCATGGATGCGGTTGGCGCCGACATATGGCAATGGCTGGAAAAGGGAGCAGCCGTATACATGTGCGGCGATGCCAACCGTATGGCTAAGGATGTGGAGCAAACGCTGCTTACGATTATTGCCCGCGAAGGCGGACGCAGTCCGGAAGCCGCTGCTGCGTATTTAGCTGATCTCAAGGCGCAGAGACGCTATCAGAAAGACGTGTATTAACGCGCGAGGATGCGCGTGCACATCTGCTTGACATTTCCACGGACGTGGAGTACCCTTGTTTGCGTGATGGCTACGGATACCCAAGAGCAGACAGAGCAGAATTACATGTGCGATCCGGATGCGGATGGCGGTTTTGTGTATACGACGTTGGAGGCAGCAATCAATTGGATGCACAAGTACTCCTTGTGGCCTATGCCGATGGGAACGTCATGCTGCGCGATTGAATATATGGCGGCGTCATGTTCGCGCTACGACATTTCGCGTTTTGGGTCGGAGGTTAATCGGTACGCTCCTCGTCAAGCGGATTTCATGTTCATTTGTGGGACCATCACTTATAAAATGGCCGGTTTTGTTCGGCGCATCTGGGATCAGATGCCGGAACCGAAATGGTGCATTGCCTGCGGGGCGTGTGCGTGTTCAGGCGGCATGTTTCGTTCCTATTCAGTTTTGCAAGGGGTTGATAAAATAGTGCCGGTTGACGTGTATATTTCCGGCTGTCCTCCACGTCCGGAGGCCCTGTTGCAAGGGCTCATCACCTTGCAGGACAAAATTATGAAGACGGATCACCCGCTGAAGGGATTTTTCAAGACTCATGATCTGCGCGAGGCGCAGCGTGCGGACAGCATCCGTGCCGCCGTTATTACTGACTAAGAGAACGCTTTTTTCCTTTTTTATTATGCCGAACAAAAATCATACTGCTGCAGCCCAAGAGGCTTGTGATAGAATACATGCCCGTTTCCCGCAGGTTGCGCTGCATGAGTTTCGCGGCGATACCACGCTCACCGTACCGCGTGATCAGTTAGTGCCAGTCATGCGTTACGCCAAGGAGGCTTGTGGGTTTGATATGCTCCTGTGCGTGTCAACGGTGGATCATTTGGGTCAGGAACCGCGATTTGAGGTGAATTATACCATCACCCAGGCTGAAACAGGCGCAAATCTGTTGGTACGCACTTTGCTGGAGGAGAAGGATGCCTCTGTGCCTTCGTTGGTGGGCGTGTGGCGCTCGGCCAACTGGTTGGAGCGTGAGCAGTACGACCTGATGGGCATCCATTTTGACGGACACCCGGATTTGCGCCGCATTATGATGTGGGATGATTACCCCTACCATCCGCTGCGCAAGGACTTTCCCGTGGCTGGTGTGCCTGTCGAGACTCCCGGAGTTGCTTTCACGGAGAAGGCTCCCACTTCCGGTGCGCCGTTCGTCACTGTTCCCGGTGGTAAAACAGCTGCAGAGCGTGAGCCGCGCTCGCGCAATTAACCCCTGTTTTCCTGTCACGGTTTTATGAGCACGCATCGCCCGGAGCACGATCCAGCTGTGCGAGCGGAAGCGTGGATTGGGGACGCGGTGTTGGCACTTTACGTGCGTGAGCTTTTGCTTTCGGAGAGCCATGGACATATCGATGGGGAGGCTTTTGTGCAGCTCACTTCCAATGACTTTTTACGTCTCGTTGGCAATGCTACCGAGGTGGAAGCTCGCATTGGCCGAGCCTATCGCGAGGGACAGCTCCCGCTCGCCTACGAGTGGATTCGCCGTGAATTGCACCCCAAAATGCTTATGCGTCTCCATTCGTTGCGATCTGCCCGGCAGCGCTCATGAGAATTATGCCGCGCACGAGCACAATGCACTCGAGTGAGAGGCCATGCAGGATGGCAGCTGTGTTCCATGCTTGTCGTGGAGTGGTGAATTGCGCACCGTTGTTGCTCCCTCTTGTGGTGGTATGTGGGGTGATTTGCGGTGGTGGGGCAGGGTGGTCTGTGGCAGGTGCGGCGTTGGTTATTGGGTGTGTGTTGCGCGCGTATCGGGTGGTGTTGTGCGCGTTTTTTTGCGGGCTGATTGTGGCGCTTTGCTCGGCATTGCGGCAGCGAGAGGTGGATGAGTTGAAACTTACAGCTCAACCGCCGCCGCGTGTTGTACAGGTGCAGGGTACGGTGATTCGTGTACTCGATCACGCTTGCATTATAGAGTCAGGTGGGTTTGGTGTGCGTGTCGTTGTGTATGGGGATATCCCCGCGCAGCTGGGGGAGCGATTGAGTGTGATGGGCGAGCCCAGGCCGACGGAGCAGCCGCTTGTGCCGGGTATGTTCTCGCAGGAAGAGTGGATGCGTGGGATGGGTATTGTTGCGCGCTTGAACTGCTTGAGAATGGAGTGTTCGGACGGCAACTTCGGATATGCAACCCTCTTGCGCGCAGCAGAGTGTGTGCGTACGACCCTGGTGGATCGCTTGATGCCACCCGGCACCGAAAAAGATGTTCGTCGCCAGGTACTCTGTGCCCTTGTGTTGGGGGAAAAAGGACGAGCAGATGATGATACCATTGATATTTTTCGGCGTGGAGGGTGTTTGCATGCCTTTGCGGTGAGCGGTCTGCATGTGGGTATTGTAGCGAGCATATTATGGATGCTGTTGCGGCTGTGCCGCGTGCGACCTGATTGGGGGCGGTGGGTGTTGCTTCTTGGAGTGGGACTGTACGTGTTTGCAACAGGCATGGCTGTCCCGGCATTGCGGGCGTACGTGATGTTGGCCATGGTGCTGGGCGCTCTTATATTGCGACGGCGCGTCAGTTATCTGAATGCGTGGTGTTTTGCGGCACTGTTCGTGCTCATGTTCCAGCCATGGCAGTTTTACCAACCCGGTTTTCGCCTGTCTTTCATGGTTTACGGCGCCATTTGCTTAGGGGTGCGTTTCGCCATGTCCGACGTGCCGTGGTTTGGGCCGGATTCGTACATACCGGTTCGCATCCACACGCGTTGCGAGCGTTGGCTAGTCGACGCTGACTTTTTTGTACGCGGGGCGGTGGTAGTGTCCATGTGCGCGTGGCTGGTGTCTCTGCCTCTTTCCGTCTTGCATTTCCACGTGGTGAATACGGCGAGCTACATTGTCAATATCCTCATTGCGCCGCTATTGCCGGTGATCATGTTCATGGGGCTGCTTATGCTGGTGGTGGGCGGTGTGCCGATTATAGGAGGAGTGGTGCAGGCTGGAGCTCTTTGCAGCGCGGGATGGCTTGTATCGTTGGTGGGCTTGTTTGGCTCAATTCCCGGAGCCTATCTTCCCGCCGTGCCTCCGGCGGCAGGGGAAGAGTGGATGGTGGTGCCTCTCAATCGTGGCAAGAGTGCTTGTGTGTTGGGCAATCCGGGCATTTTGGTGGGGGATGTGCGTGGTGAGCGTGCCGCACGATATGTGGTGCAACCGGCTCTCTTTCATGCCGGATTTTCTCCCGTTCTTTGTCTGGAGCCGAGAGATGCTGCCACAGCAAGCATTTACTCTCACACTTGGCCGAAGTTGCGCTATTTTTGCGCTCCTCCCGGAACGGCTCCGCAGCGCTTTACGTCTGCCGCTGGCTCCTTCACTGTTTTTGCGCCACCGGCCGACCAACCCGTATCTTATTCTGCCAATGCTACCCCTATTATTCACTGGCGGAGGCAGGACGCTCGCCGATGCCTTTACATTGGTAATGCGGCTCTCTCGACTTTTGAGGCTCTCCCGCCTGATTACCGACGTGCGGATGTGATCATCCTTGGCTATAATTCGCATGAACCCATTATTGACCCGCAATTGCTGCGTTCCATTGGTATGAAGCGCATCATCCTATTGCCGGGTGCGCGAGGCCATGGGGTCGAGACTTTCTTTCCCAATGAAACGGCGGAGCCTTGAGCGCGCTTAGTATGACATGCCCTGTGCGTGCACAATCTTGTCTGCAATATGTCGCACAGTTTCTTCCACAATGTTGAAGAGGTGGCTTCCCACGCGGTAGTCTGCCGGGGCAAAGAAGTCCACGCGCTGCTGATCCGTTTTCAGGCTGTACCCCTTGCGGAAACTCTGGCGAGTTTCGTCATCCGGGTCGTACACGGCAATGCTGTGGCCGCCTTGGTGACGCATAACGGTGAAGCAGGGCACATCAGTTGGACCGTCACCCACATAGATCATATTGCTGAAGGGGATGGGACGCAATTCCGCATCCATGTGGTCATTCACGTCCTCTGTGTAGCGCAGCATGCCCTTGTTAATGCGGAAAAGGAACTGAGTTTTCGTGGTATGGGAGAGCACGCGCTTCGGAAATTCAATGCAGCCATCACTCTCGCTGAACTCGCAGCCGAACACCTCACGCATGTATGGACGAAGAGCTGAGCCATCGATGATAGCTTTTAACCCGCTGGATATGATGTAGAACTCAATATGCACGCCGCCTTGCAGGTGTTTTTCGCTCAGACTGCGCTTCGGTAATTCACGGAAAAATTCGGGTATCCCGCGGTAGAAAGTCAGCTTCTTGCCCAATTCGCGCAGACGTGCATTGCTCACCCCATCCATCCGTAACACGTCCAGCAGTTCCTTCAAGTAGCTCAATTCTCCGTCCCACCCCTCTTCCAAACTCCGTGTATTGCATTTGCCCCAAAATTTTTTTGCATCAATTCCAAATTCCGGGAAGATTGTATCTTCCTGCATATTGTGTGGGCTAAGGGTCTTGTCAAAATCAAATATCAGGGCTATTGTGTTCTGCGGCACAGACATACCCGTTATTGTACCGGCTTCAACAACAAAAAGCAAGCCCAACTTCCACGGGCTCGCTGGGCAAAATGAAGTTGCCGATGCCATTTTTATGCTAATTCATTGATTCGTGTTGTCGTGAGATAGGATGATGAAAAAAGTTAGCTTGTATGATATTCAAAGCTTGCAAAAGAGCGGGGAGGTTGTTAGTATGGTGAGGCATTCAACCGAAGCATAACAAAATGCAGGAGGAGATACAGGGTGGGTATATCTGCGCAGACAGAATGCTCCATAATATATTGATGATGAGTATCTTAATGATATTCATCGGGGGGGTAGTTATGCAGAAGAAAAGACGTCCTCCATCGCCATGCAGGAGGGAGTCGTTGCGTTTGTTCAAACTCAGATGAGTCAAAGTGAGCGTTGGCAACGGTTGCAAAAAAAGCTTATCAAAAAAATGCAAGCAATAGATGGCGGGAGTGATATTGATGCCGCCAATGCTCTTGGTCAAACAGCGCTCATGTACGCTGCGGCGTTGAATAACTTCCGGGCCGTATGCTGGCTCGTGGCAAAAGGGGCAAAGACAGATCTCAAAAGTGACAAAGGAAAAACTGCAACGGAATATGCCACTGATGCGCGTGTACTTGATTTTCTGCGCATGGTGGATGAAGTTGATCATGGCAAAGCTGTGGAGAGCTCATTTTGCACGAGCTTGGAGCAGCTTGCCTTGCGGGTTCGAGCATCGGCGCTGGCAAAAGAGGGCGACAATCCCCATGTGTCTTTCAACGAAGAGACGCCCGAAGAGGTCAGGGAGCTCGCACTCGTCTTGCATATTTCTTCTCAGAATCCTCCACCTGCTCCAGAACAGTCATCTGATGATGTGCGTGCGGGAGCGGAACTCCTTGCAGAACTGTTTCGTGGTACCAATCAATCGCCCGGAGTTGCAGGGGATATTCCAACGCTCATTGAGAACCTGCACAAGCTTGGGTGGATTCCGGACGAGTCCATATGGCGGCTTTTTCTCTCAGAATTTCTCGCTTCTCATCATCCATCACATCAATCGGGAGAATCTGTTGAAGAATACGACATGCGTATCCTGCGGGCGCTTGCGCAAGCTTCCGGAGGGAAAGCGCCCAATGATGCAGTTGCCTTTTTACCGGAGCCATCGGCAGCTTTCACTGTACCGCACATGACCCGCATCACATGCCAGCTTTTGCAGCTTGGCGCGTCTCCCAATGGAAAAGACGAACAAGGGGGAAACCGTTCACCTCTTGCCATGGCAGTTGCGAGAGATGAGACCCTCGTGCGTGTTCTTCTGGCTGCCGGGGCGGATGCCAATGCAAAATTCTTGCCCGACCATACCACTGCCATGCATTTTGCTTCATCAGTTGATATTGCAAGGGCGTTGCTTATTGCAGGTTCTGATGTACGTGCTGCAGATGAATCATGTCCCCTCATCCCGTTTTTGGTGTCTCACCCGCGTGCAGGGGAGGATCTGGTAGCCCTCTGTCAATTTTGGGCGGCTCGTGGCGCGAGAGTCAATCCATCGGTCATCGTAGACTCCATTCACGCAGATGTTCCTCCGGACACCTATGTCGCTTTGGTGCGTCTTTTCGGTGGATCCTCCGGAGTGAACGTCCGGCTCAGTGACGGCAGAACTCCGCTGCACGCCGTCGTGAACTCTCCTGCGCGGGTGAAGGCGCTCATCCAGGCAGGGGCTGATGTGAATGCTGTTGATAGCAGTGGCTCCACGCCTTTGCATATCGTGTCCAACCCGGAATCTGCCTTGATGCTGACCCGTGCCGGCGCCAATCTGTCTGCCACGGACAACGATGGTCTCATGCCGTTACATCGGGCGCTTGGGAAACCCGCTTGTGTATCGACTCTTATTCAAGCGGGCGCGGATGTCAACGCTGCCGATGCTCAGGGACGTTGCCCGATAGAGATGACACTCAATACCGAAACACTGGGGTTGCTCATTCGAGCGGGAGCTGATGTGAATGCTAAAGACTCTGCTGGGCAGACGCTGCTTCATCGGTTCGTGAATTCTCCGGACCACGTGGCGGTCCTTCTTCAAGTGGGCGCTGACGTTAATGCGACAGATGCCCACGGCAGGACTCCGCTTCACCTCGCATCCAATCCCGATTCGATCCGTCTCCTTGGTCAAGCCGGCGCCGCTATGAATGCGGCGGAAGACCGAGGTCTCTCGCCTCTCCACCTCGCTGCAAACTCCCCCGAGCACGTGGAAGCTCTCGTTCGAGCCGGAGCTAATGTGAACGTAGCCGATCCATCTGGTCAAACGCCTCTGCACATCACCACCTCTGCCCGCGTTGTGGAGCTGCTTGTGCAAGCCGGGGCGGATGTCAACGCCGTGGACAAGCTTGGGAACACGCCGCTCATGGCACATGCTGCCATGGATCGTCCAGCTGATGTGTCTGCCGCAGCCGCTTTGTTGGATGCTGGCGCCGACACGGCCGTGCTGAATCATCGAGGCGTCAGCGCTTTGAAAATCGCTCATGAAAGCCCGGATGAGCGCCACCTCATCATCGAACTCTTTGAACAGCGGAATATTACAGACATCATGCTGCCCGATCCTCGTGCTCGCGACGCTCAAGGTCGCACGGCGCTCATGCAATTGGTTATGGATGGCAAACCTCATGTTCCCACCATTCAAAAACTCCTTGCCGATGGCGCGGATGTCAACGCGCGAGATCGCCAAGGATACTCCGCTATCATGCACCTGATAATCTCCAGCGATAATCCGGAACTCCTTTCCTTGCTTCTTGATGCCGGCGGCAGGGCCGACATTCAGGGCCGTGACAGAAAAACTCCACTCTCTCTCGCTCAGAAGTTCCACCGCGATGCTTCCGTTCAACTCCTCACCAAATACAATGCCTCTAAGTTTGACCACATCATCTCTACCGTCTTGCCCAAAGTCCAGTTTCCGGAAGATTACCAATCTTTCCGTAACCGAAGCGATTACCTCCGCACTTACGACACGTGGAGCGACTCGGATGTTTTATCTTCCTCCGGCAAATTCCTCGTTGTGATCAATCTTTCTTCCCAGCGTGGACTTTTTATCGTAGGCAACCGTCTCGCCATGGACTTTCCCGTTTGCACGGGCAGGGGCTCCCGACACGCCACCCCAACCGGATTCTTCCGTATCAGTCAAAAGGATCGCTACCACCGTTCCAATATATACTACGATTCCATGCCCTACTTCATGCGCCTCACGAACGATGGCGTTGGCCTCCATGTCGGCAATGTCTTACGCACTCCGGCTTCTCATGGCTGCGTTCGTATGCAGCGTGATGCGTGCGCCATGCTCTTTGATCGCCTTCCCCTCGGCGCCGAAGTTGTCATCCGGGAGTAATTCACGCTCTCTCTTTTGGAGCATGTTATCTCACGCTCGTCTTGTCAATTTGCGTTTGCGGTCCAAATGCGTTCATGTTGACAATAGCGACGGCATGTTCTCATGCGTTTGCCCCGGGCGCGATTTTGTGCATCTTGACAGGGCGGGGAGAATATGGTATAAGGCGGCGAAGAAGGTATGCAGCAAGAGTATTTTTCAGCGTTGGTGCAGTTGCTGGCCGGGTTTGGCTTTGCAGGAATAATTTTGGTTTTGAGCGTGATATTTGGGCGGCGGGCGAAGATGCGTAAGGCGCAGGATATACCGTATGAATGCGGTAATGTGCCGGAGGGGGACGGAGCGCCTGGATTTTTCTCGATTAAGTATTACTTGGTGGCGGTGTTGTTTTTAGTGTTCGATTTGGAGGTGATATTGCTTTATCCGTGGGCGGTGAACTTCAAAGGACTGATCCAGGAAAATGGGTCCGCTCTTGCCGCGATGGCGATTTTCATCGGGGTGTTGATGGCGGTGTTTTTTTACGCTGTGGGGAAGGGTGTGATTGTGTGGCACAAGAATCCGGTACCGCCTGAGCGCTGATACACACCATTGCGCAATGCCCCGCACCGAGCAACTCCGAGACCTGCTGCGCGAGCGCATACTCATTTTGGACGGCGCCATGGGCACCATGGTGCAGAGGCATCACTTGACGGAGGAAGACTACCGTGGCGAGCTCTTTGCGGATACCGAGAAGTACCCGCACGATTTGCGCAACAACAACGATGTGCTCGTGCTCACGCAACCGGAGGTCATTGCGGGAATTCACCGCGCCTATTTGCAAGCCGGGGCGGATATTATCACGACTTGCACTTTTGCGTCCACCTGCATCGGGCAGCACGAGTTTTTCCACACGGCGCCTCTCGGACCGCGTGACCAAGCGTATTTTGACGGGGTGCTGGCGGACGGCGCCTTGGCTGAACTGGTGCGCGAGATGAATGGCGCTGCTTGCAGGTTGGCGCGTGCGGCGGCAGATGAGGCGCAGGAGCGGGATGGACGACCGCGTTTTGTAGCAGGGTCTATCGGTCCGCTGTCCGTCACGGCTTCCCTCTCGCCGGATGTGAATGACCCTGGCTTTCGTGCTGTGCATTTTCACCAGCTGCGCCGGGCGTACCGCGAGCAAGTAAAGGCGCTGGTGGAAGGCGGGGTGGATATACTGCTGCTTGAGACAATTTTTGATACCCTGAATGCCAAGGCCTGTCTTTTTGCCATTGATGAACTGCGGGAGGAAATGAACGCGGAGCTTCCGCCGGTCATTATCAGCTTCACCGTGACTGACCGCGCCGGTCGCACCCTTTCCGGGCAGACCGTGGAGGCGTTTTGGAATTCCATACGGCACGCGAGGCCGTTGGCGGTGGGCATCAACTGCGCGCTGGGAGCAGACCTGATGTTGCCCTTTGCTCGAGAATTGAGCGTATTGGCAGATTGCGCCGTCAGCATGTACCCGAATGCTGGCATGCCTGATCCATTGGCGCCCGGTGGGTATGAGCACACGGCAGAGCACATGGCTGGTATCCTGCGCGAATATGCCCGGGAGGGCTTGCTGAATATTGTCGGCGGTTGCTGTGGCACGACGCCGGAGTACATACGAGCCATGCGCGAAGCTGTGCAGGATTGCTCGCCGCGTACGCCTGCCGCGCCTGCCCCGGCAGGGCAGATGCGACTCGCCGGGTTGGAGGCTTACAACCACGATCGCACGCGCAACACGCTTTTCGTGGGCGAACGCTGCAACGTAGCCGGTTCCCCGAAGTTTGCCCGGCTCATCCGTGAAGCAAAGTATGAGGAGGCGCTTTCCATTGCCCGAAAACAAGTGGAAAACGGCGCGGCCGTGCTGGACTTTTGCTTCGATGACGGCATGATTGATGGGCCCGAAGTGATGAAAAAATTTCTGAACCTGGTGGCGGCGGAGCCGGATATTGCGCGGGTTCCCTTCATGATCGATTCCTCCAAGTGGGAAGTGATAGAAGCCGGATTGAGCTGCATGCAGGGCAAGGGAATTGTGAACTCGATCTCGCTGAAAAACGGGGAGGAGGAGTTTCTGCGACGCGCGCGCCTCATTCGCCGATACGGCGCAGCTGTGGTGGTCATGGGATTTGATGAGCAGGGTCAGGCAAGCTCCGTTGAAGATCGCGTCCGCATTGCCAGCCGTGCGTACAAGCTACTGACGGAGGACGTCGGTTTTCCGGAGGAGGACATCATCTTTGACCCGAACGTGTTGACGGTGGGCACCGGGATCGCAGAGCACGCCAACTACGCGCGCGATTTCTTCGTCGCAGCAGCGGAAATACACCGCCTTTTCCCGGCTTGTCATATTTCCGGCGGCATTTCCAATGTGTCCTTCGCTTTCCGAGGCATCAATCCCGTGCGCGAGGCTATGCATTCCGCTTTCCTTTACCACGCTCAGAAAGGAGGATTGGACTTGTGTATTGTGAATGCGGGGATGCTCGATGTGTACGATGACATACCGAAGGACCGCCTGGAACTTGTGGAGGACGTGCTTCTCAATCGCCGCGAGGATGCCACTGAACGACTCACCGACTATGCGCATCAGCTCGCCGCACAGAAAGAGGAGAAGCACGAGCAGTTGTCTACGGATGCTGCTGTGTGGCGCGAGTGGCCCGTGCAGCAACGGTTGGCGCATGCTCTGGTGAAGGGCATCACCGACTTTATTGATGGGGATACGCTGGAAGCGATTCAGGCCTGCGGAAGCGCACTCGCCGTCATTGAAGGCCCGCTCATGGAGGGTATGAAGCAAGTGGGAGAGCAGTTTGGCGCGGGAAAAATGTTCCTGCCCCAAGTGGTAAAGAGCGCTCGCGTGATGAAGAAGAGTGTGGGTGTACTTACTCCCTTTATTGAGCAGGACAAAGCAGGATCTTCCGCTGTGGGTACGGTGGTGTTGGCTACGGTGAAGGGCGATGTGCATGACATCGGCAAGAACATCGTGGGCGTGGTGCTGGCATGCAATGGTTTTCGGGTGGTGGATTTGGGGGTGATGGTGCCCTGCGAACGGATATTGGAAGCCGTGCAGCGCGAGAAAGCAGATTTGGTAGCGCTTTCGGGGTTGATTACCCCCTCGTTGGAAGAGATGGGGCATGTGGCGAGCGAGCTGGAGAAGGCGGGACAGAGCGTGCCACTGCTGGTGGGCGGAGCAACCACGAGTCCCCTGCACACCGCGCTCAAACTTGCTCCCCTCTACCCCCATGGTGTGGTGGTGCATACGGCGGATGCTTCTACCGTGGCTCCCGTGGCGGCCTCCCTCATCGGACAGGAACGCGCGGCAGCGTTGGCAACCATCCGCCGACAGCAAGATGAGTTGCGTGCGAGCTACACCGAACGTGAGAAAAAGCCTCTGATGTCCTTGGCGCAGGCGCGTGATGCTGCTCTGAAAACGGATTGGGCAAACACGCACATTCCTGCGCCGCAGCGCACAGGCGTGTTCACCGCAGGAGTACCGTGCGGATGCGCATGCTGCACGCCCCGATTGGAGTATGACATCAGCTGGAAGGAATTAGAAAGCGCAGCTGATTGGAGTATTCTACTGCGTGTTTTCGGGCTGCATGAAGCTTGGAATCCCGCCCGCCGTACCCTGCACGCTCACGCCAACCCGCAGCAGGCGGAGCAGGTGAAAGAGTTGCTGTCCGACGCCCAGGATCTGTTGCACTCTGCCGAGAAAAAACGGCTCCTGCACGCTCGCGGCTGTTTCGGCATTTGGCGCGCCAATAGCGTGGGGGACGATATTCAGCTTATTGGAAGCCGTTATTTGCTGCACACCATGCGCTGCCAGCAAATGAGCGACAAGCCGCGGCTCGCTTTGGCGGACTTTGTGCCGCCAGAGCCATATGAAGGATATGTGGGCGCCATGCAGGTGAGTATTCTCGGCGCGGAGCAATGGGGGGCGCAGTTGGATGGTCAGGGCGACACATATTCCTCCTTGTTGGTGCGTGCGCTGGCCAATGTGCTGGCGGAAGCCATGGCGGAAAAGGTTCACCGTATTATTGACAACGTATGGCCGACGGATGGGGTGCAGAGCATTCGGCCTGCTTGCGGCTACCCGAGTCAACCGGATCACGCCGAGAAACGCACGGTATTTGCGCTGCTGGATGCGCCCATGCATACAGGAGTCACGCTTACGGAATCATTCATGATGCAGCCTCAGGCCTCTGTTTGCGCGCTTATTTTCCATCATCCGGCGGCCCGCTACTTTGCCGTTGGTCCCATCGGTGATGACCAACGAGCCGACTATGAGAAGAGGTGCACATCCTCTTGCCAAGGCGGGGTGAAGTGTGATAGAATGAGCGCGCATGGATGAGATAGAACAGTTGCGCGAGCAGATTGACCGTGTGGATGCGTCTATTGTGGAGCTGCTCAAGGAGCGTATGCAGTACGTACACCGTGTGGGTGAAATTAAGGCCGCCGATGGGGGTGAACTTTTTGTGCCGGAGCGCGAGAGCGCGCAGCGCGAAAAATTGGCACGACTTAATGCAGGGGTGCTGCCGGATGAAGCCCTGCTAAGCATCTATCGCCAGATTATTAGTTGCGGCTACCTGCTGGAGGGCGGATTGCGCGTGGGTTATTTGGGACCGGAGGGAACGTGGAGTCATCAGGCGGCGCTTGCGCGCTTTGGGGAAAGTGTGACACTCATGCCATTTGCTTCATTTTCGCACCTTTTTGATGCGACGGAACGCGGCGAAGTCGATTATGCTGTCGTACCCATCGAAAACAACACGGCCGGCTTTGTGACGCAGACGATGGATTTGCTCATGGGTAGCTCCAGTTTGCGCATCTGTGCGCAGCACATGCAGAGCGTGCAGAATTGTCTGCTGGCAAATTGCGAGAGAGGGGAAATCCGTACAATCTATTCGCACCCGCAGGTGCTGGGGCAGTGCAAGCTGTGGTTGCAGCAGAATTTCCCAAATGCCGAGCAGATTTCTACTGCCTCCACTGCAGCGGCGGCTCAATTGGCTCATTCGGAGGTCGCTATGGGCGCGGCCGCTCTGGGGAGCCGACTTGTTGGCGAACTCAACAAGCTTCACGTACTGGAGGCCAATATCCAGGATAATGCCACGAACACAACGCGTTTCGCCGTAGTTGGTAAACAGCGTACTCGGCCCACCGGAAAAGATCGCGCCACCATCTGTTTTGGCGTGCCGCATGTGCCGGGCTCGTTGGCAGATGTGCTGATGCTCTTCAAAAAGCACGGAATTAATATCTACTGCATTGATTCGAGGCCATCGCGGCACATGTCGTGGGAGTATCTTTTTTACATTGATGTTGAGGGCCATGAGGAATGCGATCCGTTGCGCGTCTGCTTGGAAGAGCTGCGGCGGGGGAGCCCCATGTTGAAGGTGCTTGGTTCATACCCGGAATTGTAGCGTCATGCCCTTTACATCTGCTCAGGCATTTGAACTGCTCAAGTACGCCCATGACGGTGGACGTATGCCGCATGCGCTGCTCATCACCGGGACGCCTGAGGGTGGCACAAATCGTTTGGCGCTCCAGCTCGCTACCTTATTATGCGGGGCAAAGGCGGATAGTTTAGAAAATTTGATGCACCCGAATTGCAGCGTGATACGTCCCGGCTCAAAAATCCGAACTATCACCATCAGCTCCATCCGCAGCGTGGAACCTTTCCTCACCATGTGCTTGCCACCTGGGGAAACCAGGCTTGTGATTGTCGCTGAAGCTGATCGCTTGTCAGACGATTCAGCTAACGCTTTTTTGAAAACGTTGGAGGAACCGCCGCCGCAGACCCTCATCGTACTCATCACCGAACTGCCGAGTCGCCTGCTTTCCACCATTCGATCGCGTTGCATCCGCATGGACTTGGCAGAGCTGTCTGGGGAAGAGCGGGTGAGTGAAGCGCAGCAGCGGTTTCTTCCTGCGGTGCGTGCTGCGTTGGCCAAATTGGGGTCGGATGTGGCGGCGCTTGCTCTGCGTTCAGATTTTCAGGAATTACTGGCAGCAGAGCGTGCGGAAATTACGGATAGAATTACTTCTGCGCTTAGAGCAGAGGCAAAAAACATCGCTGAGGGGACTGATGTGCGTGATTGGGAGGCGCAGCAAAAGGATGCTACTGCTGCCATGATTGAGACCGAGTATTTGGCGAGGCGGACACAGATGCTGGAGTTGCTCACGCTTTGCCTGGGGCAGGCGGTTTTGACCGCTTCGCATGCGCCGGATGTGAAGCCGGTGGCGCTGGAGATTGAGACCGTGGCGGAAAAGTTTTCCGTTGCCAATCTAATGGCTCGAATGCGTGCGGTGGATAGTCTTCGAAAAGATCTCAATTACAATGTGCAGGAGGCTCTTGTGCTCGATGCGCGTTTTACCCAAATTATCGGTACTTCACCCCTATGAACAGCATGACTGGATTCGGGGCGGCCTCCGTCCCATTTTGTGGCGCTTCCCTGCGTGTGGAAATCAGCGGTATCAACCGCAAACAGCTTGAATGCGCCATCAATCTGCCGCGTCCCTGGGCCGAGTTGGAGCCTCAGGTGCGCGAGTTCGTAGCTCAGCGGATTTCGCGCGGGCGAGTGAGTGTATTTGCTGCTCCGCAATCGGCAGATGGATCGGATAAGGGGGCGCTGCATCTTCATCGTGACAAATTGGAAGCGCTCCAAGGGCGACTTGAGGAAGTAAAGGCGATTTGTGGACGTGACGTACAGCTTTCCGTGGATGCGTTGCTGCGGTTAGGTGTGCTGACGGACTCTGTGGGGGAGACGGCGTCGATTGAGAGTGTGTGGAAGGAGGCTTTGTTGCCCGCCTTGCAGCAGGCGATGGAGTATTTCCTACAAATGAGGGCGCAAGAGGGAGCCAATTTGGCGAGAGATTTATGGACGCGTGTGACGAAGTTGCACGAATTGAGGGCGCAGATGCTTCAGTCTGCCGTGGATGTGCCTGCCCGTTACCGGGAGTCGTTGCTTCGGCGTCTTATTGAGCAGGGATTGGTGCTGGATGAGCCGGATGAACGGTTGGTGAAGGAACTCGCTCTTTTTGCCGATAAATGTGACGTGAGTGAAGAAATGACACGTTTGCATTCTCATCTTCAGCAATTTGAAAAGTTCATTTCACGCTCGGATGAGGCTGTGGGACGACCGCTCGATTTTCTCTGCCAAGAGATATTCCGCGAGTTGAACACGACCGGTTCGAAAGCCAATAGCGCTGAGCTTGCTCAGCTGGTAGTGACTGCTAAAACTGAACTCGAAAAAATACGTGAACAAGTCCAAAATGTCGAATAAAAATCTTGGTACCCTGCTGATCGTATCCGGTCCAAGTGGGTCGGGGAAAACGACCCTCTGTCGTCGGGCTGAGGCGGACGGACTTACAGCCTATTCCATCTCCTGCACCACGCGAGCTCCACGCGGTGGAGAAATCCATGGAAAAGATTATTATTTTTTGGCACAAGATGACTTTGATGCTAAAGTAGCCGCCGGTGAGTTTCTGGAGCATGCATGTGTGCATGGTAACAGTTACGGCACACTACGCAGCGAAGTTGTGCGCCATTTGGAACAGGGGGAAGATGTAGTGATGGATATTGATGTGCAGGGTGCAGCGTCTATTCGCTCTTGCTTGGATCCCATCATTCGGCGTGCCTACGCGGATGTCTACATTTACCTGTCGCGCACGGAGGTGGAGAATCGCCTCCGCGGGCGCAGCACCGACAGCGAAGAAACCATCCAATTGCGTTTGCGCAACGCCGATATGGAGGACGCCCGCCGCGGCGAGTACCAATATATTTTACCTTCGGCCAGTCGCGAGCACGACTACGCCCTTTTCAAAGATCTGCTCACCGCCCTTTCTCTCCGCACAAGCTTGCGGAGAGAGGCGGAATAAAGAGGACAGGAATGGGGTACGCTCTTGGTTGGTGGAACGGCGAAGTCAGGCGAGACCGACAGCCCTGCGCACGCGGGAAAGAGTGTGAGAGGCTTCTTCGCGAGCACGGGACGCTCCGCAGCGCAGAACATCATCCACGTATTCGGGATGGGCAAGGAGCCAGGCGCGTTTCTCACGAGCGGCTCGGAAGTATTCCCAGTACGCCTCAAAGAGGTCCTTTTTGAATTGACCGTAACCGAAGCCGCCGGAACGATGGCGCGCCAGCATGGTGTCGTAGTCCTGCGGGGAGGCGAAGAGTTTGTATAGTGCGAGGATAATGGAATGGTCCGTGGGCTTGGGAGCTTCCAGCGGGGTGGCATCAGTGATGATTTTTTTGTTGATCAGCTTACGTGTTTCCTTTTCATCGCCGAAGATGGGGAGAGCGTTACCGTAGCTTTTGCTCATTTTTTGGCCATCCAGCCCGGGGACAATGGCGGTGGATTCAGAGATGATGGGTTCAGGCAGTTTGAAGAGATCCGGGCCGAAAGTATCGTTCATCTTGCCGGCCAGGTCGCGTGTGACCTCCAGATGCTGCTTTTGGTCTTTGCCCACGGGCACAGCATCAGAATTGTAAAGCAGAATATCGGCCGCCATCAGAGCCGGGTAGGCGAAGAGCGCATGGGTGGCGGCAATACCACGAGCCATTTTTTCTTTGTAGGAATGGCAACGCTCCAGAAGCCCCATCGGGCAGACTGTAGACAGAATCCATGCCAGCTCGTTCACTTCCGGGACGGCGGATTGCTCGAAAAATACGGCTTTCTGCGGGTCGAGCCCGCAGGCAAGAAAATCAACGGCGAGAGAGCGCGTATTTTCCCGTAAGGTCTGAGGGGAGGCCATGGTTGTCATGGCGTGGTAATTGGCGATAAAGTAGAAAGCTTCGCCTTTGTGCTGAAGTTGCACGGCAGGAAGGATGGCGCCGAAAAAGTTGCCGATGTGAAGTTGTCCGCTGGGTTGGAGACCGGTGAGGAAACGCATGGTGAGTTGGTATTAGGGGTTAGGGATAAGAAGGGCATCCGCCGGGGAATCTTGGGCATCGTCATCGCGTGAAAGAACGCGCTGCAGGTAGCGGCGCAGGCTGGCGGCGTTGTAAGCGCCCTCGATGGTGCGCAGCTTCACACCTTCGGTGTAGAGAATCGTCGTAGGTACTTTGGTGATATGGAATTGCTCCGCAAGATCAGGGTAGGCATCGGCATTCACATTTACAACTTGGACGTGCCCCTTTTCTTCATTGGCGAGTTGTTTAAGCTCGCGCACCATTTCCGCAGAATGAGGGCACCACGGAGCCGTGAAGCAGAGCCAAAGGGTGCGACCGGACACTCCCGTGATCTGGTGGATATCTTGTCCACTGTAGGTGCTGTAAAGTTCGTAGCGTGGGGAAGTGGTAAGCTGGGTAGGCACAGGGGCCAGACTCGTGGGGCGTACATCCAAGGTTTCCGGATTGGGCTGCGGAGCTGTGCGTGAGATCGAGGTGGGAATATCCTGAGCAGCGTTTTGCTGCTGTTCATCAGTATCATCGCAACCAGCGAGGACGGAACAGAGCAGGACGAGAATGGACGTGTAACGGCGGTTAGTCACGTGGAGTATCTTCTCTCTTTTAGGGGAAAGATGAAAGTCGATAATGTGTCCTACGCACAAGGGGAGTGTGAAGAAGGTGCTCCTTATGCGCGCCGATGTGGAGGGGTAGAGAAGAGAACGGGACGGGCTCTTGGACATGGTGCAAATCTCTTGTGCAAGTGACGTAAGGCAGGGAAAGACTAACGGCGGGAGCGCGAAGAGGCAGAAAGCAGACGCAATGCATAGTACGCCAGCATGGCGATGGATGAGAGAGCTGCTGCCACGTAGGTCATGGCAGCCCAGTGCAAGGCTGCTTCAGCATGATTGTGCATTGAGGGGGAGGTAAGGCCCGCTTGATTGAGCCATGTGAGGGCACGGCGAGAGGCATCAAACTCCACAGGCAGGGTGATCAGGGCAAAAAGAGTGGAGCTGGCGAAAAGACATAACCCAACCCAGACCACCAGGGTGCTGCCGCCCAAAGCCAATAAAACAAACCCTGCCATGAGCACAAATTGTCCAAGGCGCGAGCCGATGTTCACCAACGGGACCAAGTGCGAGCGAAGGCTGAGCCAGGGATAGGAAGAGGCATGCTGCACCGCGTGACCGCATTCATGCGCTGCCACAGCCATGGCGGCAACTGTAGCTTCTGAACATACGGAATCTGAGAGGTTGACCGTGCGGTTGGATGGGTTGTAGTGGTCAGTGAGTTGACCTTTTACATGGGTGATTTGCACATCCCTGAGTCCGTGGGCATCCAGCATACGGCGAGCGATCTGAGCGCCGGTCAGCGCGGTGGGCTCAGCAGAAAATTGTTTCATGCAGACCACCATGCGGTGATGGACGAGGAAACCGAAAAGCCCAGTCAAGAGAAGGATGAGCAGACCGATCATCGAGGCGGAATCCAGTGCATCGTAACGGAACGATGGAGCAGCATAGTACCAAGAGCCGTAATCATTGGTATATTGTTCCAAGGGGAGCAGAGCAAAGGTGAAAGGAGGGATCATGATGGGGTCGGATCAGAAAAAGTATGGATGTTGCGGCGCAGGTGGGCCGAGCCGGTGCGGCGCATGGGCGAGTTGGCAAGCAGGCACGCCCACTCATCCTCCGGCAGGTCGGCCAGCTCCGTCTCCGGCATGGCCGCCAGGCGTGCAGGCATGAGCAGATGCGGATCCACCGCGTGCGGAGAGGGCAGGTGATTCCAAGGACAGGCTTCCTGGCATACATCGCAGCCGTATAGATGGCCGCTCATCGCTTTTTGAATTTCGATAGGAGCGGAAAGTTGCTTGCTCTCAATTGTCCAATAGGCCAAACAGCGGCGAGCGTCACAGCGACCGTTCACCAAGGCGTGCGTGGGACACGCTTGTTCACAGCGGTGGCAGGAGCCGCAGTGATTGCGCATGGGGCGGTCTGTGGGGAGCAGCAGCGTTGTGAGGATACATGAGAGAAAGCAGAAAGAGCCGCCGCGAGGACGCACCAAAAGACCGTTGCGCCCGATCCAGCCAAGACCCGCTGCGGCCGCAAAGAAACGTTCACTCACCGGTCCGGAATCGCTGAAGCATTTCTGGGATCCGCCGTAGAATTGCAGCGTTTCATCTAAATCAGCCAATTTGGGAGCAAGCAACTTATGATAATCTTCTCCCTGCGCATAACGCGCAATGGAGCCTGGGGAGCATCGAACGTCTCGCCGGGGATACTCATAGGTGAGCATGATGACGCTACGTACCCCTGGTAACAGCAACGCAGGGTTTTGCCGCATGGGTAAATGACGCTCCAGCCATTGCATATCTGCGTGACAGCCATCATTCAACCAACGCGGAAGAGCATCCCCTTGGTCAAGGTCGGCCGAGGCGACGCCCAGCGCAGAAAAGCCGAGTTGTTCGGCAGCGTACTCCACGGCTTGGCGGGCTGCACTCATGAGTGGTCAACGGCAGCTTGGAGCAGTGGCGGTTCCAAATAATTCCTCAGGGCGGGTGCAAGAGGCAGGGCGTCCAGCACCCGCAGGGAGGCGCGTGCCACGCGCTGCTGCCATGTACTACCGACAGATGTTTTCCTATTGTAGACCATGCGTTGCATGTTGGTGGAGGCCTCGCGGCAGCCGAGTTCGGCAGCCAGCCTGTAGTAGTGCAGGGCCCTCGCGGGATCAGGGGCGACGCCCAGACCACGTTCATAAATCATGGCCATGTTGTTGATAGCGCGCGGATCGTGCCAGCGCAGACCCTTGCGGTAGAGAAAGAGGGCGGTTTTATAATCTGGACCGCCGTAGATACCCATCCCTTTCATATACATGTATCCCGCGTAGAAAAAGACGTTGGGAGTTTTCGGATCGTGCTTTGCAAGCCATTTGAGCACCAGAATGGCAGCCTGAGGGTTGCGTGAGGTTCCTATGCCGAACATGAGATAACGAGCTAATTCAGCGCGGGCTTGAGAACAGCCCATCCTTGCGGCAAGGCGCATGTTGTTAAATGCATTTTTGAGGGATTGACGGGTAGCGCGACGTTCCTCGTAACGCGCATAGCGAAAACGCGCTTCAACCGCCAGTTTGAGTTCTGTGGAGCAAGTTGCGATACGTAGAGCCCAATCGGAGGCTTTACGTAGATCTGCGTCGATGCCTTTTCGCTTGCCTTCATAGACATCCAATAGAAGCAAACTCGCCTCGGCATGACCGGCCTCAGCGCATTTTTCAAGCATCGAGGGTACGCCGGTCACATCATTGACAGCGGGGTTGTTCAGGATTGAGCACGCTTGCTCATAGAGAATCTGCGCTTGCTCGGCAGAGATACGAGCCGAGGGCGCAGCCGGGGCAGCTTGGGTAGCCGAGTCCTCCTCCCGATCTGATTGCGACCACACGACCACTGTACCTCCAATGAGCAGGAGAATCACGAGCAGCCCTACAATCTTTTTACGCATGTCGGCATTGTTTTTAGCATAATCTTGATGATTTGTCCACGAGAATAGGTGAATCCGGGCAATCGCATTTGAGAGAAGTGAAGCAACAAATATACTCATGTTGACAGATGTCATTGTTGATGCGCGTCAACTATCATGACAACAAGCGGTCATCATGATGATGACTTTCAAGACCCTGCCTGTATACATTCACGATTCGATAAAAATTGCACAATACATGTATTATCAATAAATTGTAAATTGTAAAACACAATCGTGAATGGCAAGCGCATTTTCTAATGCGTTTGCTGTGGACAGCGGGTGGATATGTATTGACAAGGCGGCATGAAATGTGTATAAGGAGGAACCTCGTTATGAAAATCAATCCCAAGTATACCCCCGAGTTAGATCCGAAGTTTGTATCTCCCGCACTTTGGAATAAGGCCTTTGAAGAAGAAGTGGCGCAAGCTCCCGAAAAACGCAGGATAGACCTGGCGCTTACGCGGCGGGATGGCACGTGTTTTCGATGGAGCGGGGAGCTTTTGCCGGAAGGAGGCGAGAATGATGCTCTGAACTTCCAGTATGTGGAAAGAATACTGAAGTTTTTGCTTTGGATGAAGGGAGGGTGTACCGTAATGGTGGCTGGTGCTGAACAAGTCGCGGATATGTTGAGCAAGACCTATTGCAAGGGCGGAGCGCGTGAGTTTGACTGGAACTTCATCGGCAAGCTTATCTATGACCAACCTATCGAGATTGTGAAGGTGGCCAGTGCAGCGGATTTGCCAGAGGAAAAGCTCAGCTCCATTTCTCTCGGTCGTAACTTGGATGGTTACCGCATAGGATTTGATTTGGGTGGGTCGGATCGCAAAGCTGCTGCGGTGGTGAATGGAGAAGTTGTGTATTCTGAGGAAGTGGTGTGGAATCCTTACCATGAGAAAGATCCCAACTACCATTTGGAGGGAGTGGATGATTCGTTGCTGCGCGTGGCCAAGCATTTGCCGCAAGTGGATGCCATAGGCGGGTCGGCAGCCGGAGTGTACGTGAACAACGAGCCGCGTGTGGCCTCACTATTCCGTGGGATAGCGGAGGATGACTTCAAGAATGTAATACGCCCGATGTTCCATACCCTGCAAAAGCGGTGGAGCGAACGGATGGGGAAGCAGGTGCCGTTTGACGTGGTGAATGACGGGGAGGTGACGGCTCTCGCTGGAGCTATGGGGATGAACGATGATGCGGTTCTGGGTATAGCCATGGGAACCTCGTTGGCTTCCGGTTATGTGGACCCGGACGGGCATATCATGCCATGGCTCAATGAACTTGCCTTTGTCCCGGTGGATTACCAGGAGGAGGGTGGCGTGGATGAGTGGTCCGGGGATAAGGGCGTGGGATCCATGTATTTCTCTCAACAGGCCGTGGCTCGTTTGGCGCCCCGCGCCGGATTCGACTTCGGGGATATGCCTTATCCCGAGCAGCTCAAGAAGGTGCAGGCTGCAATGGCAGAGGGGGATGAACGTGCGCGCAAGATATACGAGACGATCGGCGTGGAGTTTGGCTACTCGGTGGCGTATTTCTCCCGTTTCTATAGTGTGCGCAACTTGCTCTTCCTGGGTCGAGTGGCAACGGGTGAAGGCGGCCAAATCATCATTGACCGGGCCAATGAGGTGCTGCAGGGAGAGTTCCCGGAATTGCACATTAATTTGTGCGTGCCGGATGAGCGCACCAAGAGGCATGGACAAGCGGTAGCGGCGGCATCTCTGCCCAAGTTGGGGTGAGAAAGAGGAGATGTCCTACGGATCGGGGCATCTTTTCGATGCACTCTCCCGAGAAGGGGGAGCAGGTTGCTGTTTTTGAGAAGAAGCGAAGAGCATGGCTAGAGGGAAAGAGATATGGGTGTGCCCGCGCTGCGCCGCGCGTGTGGACATATCCGAGCTTGGACTGTACGCCGAGGTAAGTTGCCCGCGCTGTTACTACACGGAGCGTGTGCACATGCAGCTGGGCAACTTCCGTTTGGAGAATGTGCTGGGCATCGGCGGCATGAGCGTGGTCTACCGAGCCTTGGACGTGACTCTCAACCGACCCGTGGCGCTCAAGGTGCTCAACGATACATTTCGAGGTCAGCCGGAGCGCATTGAACGCTTTGAGAAAGAGAGCGCCATGATGGCTCGCGTGCGCCATGAAAACGTGACCTCAGTTTATTCTGCCGGAAAGGCGTACGGCCAGTTCTATATAGCCATGGAGTTGGTGGATGGCAAGAATTT
Organism: uncultured Akkermansia sp.; assembly: GCA_947632055.1. Classification (GTDB taxonomy): domain Bacteria; phylum Verrucomicrobiota; class Verrucomicrobiia; order Verrucomicrobiales; family Akkermansiaceae; genus Akkermansia. Next base: position 8,485 of record CANRNS010000002.1, on the reverse strand, counting down.
GGAGCATATGGTAAGCCAGGAACAACCGCTGAGCGCGCCCTATGCTCTGGAGGTGGTTCGGCAGGTGGCTATGGGATTGCGCGCGGCGAATGAGGCAGGGTTGCTGCACCGGGATATGAAGCCGGGCAACATCCTCATCACCCAAGAGGAACGAGTGAAGGTCATTGACTTTGGATTGGCGCTGGCGGATACGGCAGATGATACCGAAGAGGTCATATGGGCAACTCCGTACTACGTGCCTCCCGAAACTTTGCGACGCAGGGCGGAGGATGTGCGCACCGATATATACGCGTTGGGGATGACGCTGCGTTATTTGCTGACCGGGGAAGAGACATTTTCTTCGTCAGCAGATTCGGTGTCTGCACTGCTCGATCGCAAGCGACATTTGCCTCCCTTTGCGAAGCAGAGGCCGGATCTCAATCCCACGCTCTGTGATTTGGTAGATCACATGACACAGTACAGCATGGATGGGCGTCCGTCGAACTACGATGAACTCCTTGATGAAATTGAGGACGTGCAACAAGCCCTCGCCAAAGATCAAAAACGAGGTCCGGAGAAGTTTGGAGTGCGGCGACTGCTGAGATGGCTTGGGTTGTTCGGAGTGGTAGGTGGTCTTGGGTATTGCCTGGCATGTGTGGTGTCGCGTTGCTGTGGGCCTGTTATCCCAAAGGAAAGTTCCGTTTTTGTGCAAACGGAACAAGTGACCGGAGTCCCCCCGCAAATTGGCCAACTGCGGGATGTGATGACAAAAATTGGGGCGGAAGAGTTTGATGAGGCCGTGGATCAGTTGTTGACCATGAGTCAACAGGAGCAAGATGGTGGTGTGGCGGCATGGGCAGCGTATTTGGCGCGCGTGATCACACAGGCTGTGCCGGTCAAGGATGGACGCGCCAAGGCAGATGCTGCAAAAAAGCGGTTAAGTCAACTGTTGGCGATTCCTCTTCAGACTTCTCCGAGTACGGCTTCGTTATGGGGGTATTTGAAAGCCCATGGGGGACGAATCGACCCTAAACCGACGGATTGGTACAACGCAACCGGCGGTTGGACAACTCTGCAGTTAGGGCAACTCAGCTCTCAGACGGTCCGAGCTGAACTGCAAGGAGGATGTCCGGCGCCCATGCTTCCCGACAAGCTCATGGAGTTGGCAGAGATGGCGTTATGGCAGGGGAGCGAAGACGTCGTCATCGATGAGTGTTACGCTGCTCTGCAGGAGGTGTGTGCTCATATGACGGATTATGCCGAGCTTGGCAGGCTTTACGCGAGGGTGATGCAAGAGAGGCTTTCAGTGCGTCGCGTGGCTAAAATAGAAGGCGAAATGGAGCGTACCATGAACAAGTTGCTTCGGACTCTGCCCACTCAGGCAGATATAGACGCATTAACACGCATAGCCAATAACCCAAAATTACCCACACGCTTGCGTCAATTGGCCGGTGTGCGCAGTGAGGCTGCGCAGTTGGGCATGCACATGGGGCAGATGCTCGTGCGTAAGGCTTCGGGGAAGCTGCGGGCAGATATGTCACTTGGGCAGATGATGGCTTTAGTGGAAGGCAGTGGACCGGAGATTCGTAGCAACACGGCGGAGGCTGCTCATCCGGCGAAGCATGCCATGGACGGTGACAAAGAGACGAGGTGGTGTGCTGCGAATAGGGCGCTTGGTTTGCATGTTACTGTTCAGTTTCCGGAGAAGAAACAGGTGGATTCCGCGGTGTTTTATTGGGAAGACAATGCCGAGCAAACTTACCGCGTACAGACGTATTGTGATGGTCGGGAGGTGCAATCCATCGAGGTGAAAAAAAAGGAGGGATCGTCGCGCGTAGCTCTTTCAAATCAACCTATTGACGAGATCAGATTGTCCTTGGTGGAAACTGGGTGGGCCTGGGCGAGTGTGCGGGAGATCGAGTTCTATGATAAACAAGGTAAGCGCATCCCTATGCTCGAACATCATCAAGAAATGGTAAAATTGCCACGCGACGTGCTGGAGGATATACGGGTTGTCGTGGCTATTTTGGAACAAAATGCGCAGGTGGAGAGTTTGCTGGAGAGTCATGTCCGTCGTACAGGGGATGAGAAGAATAATTTCCGTGCCATTGCTATTTCGTGGTTAAAGAGGTTGGGGGGGAGTCGAGATGCGCGTTCCATGGTGTTTGAGCCGCTCGGAGATAAGAGGGATGAGAAGCTTGCAGAATTGTTTGAAACAGTAAAGCGTTGTCGCGTGGTGGTGGTGGAAGAAGGTATGAACCTTGCTTTCCTGAATATGCCCACAACCTTTTCTGGAGGATTGAATATGCTCGATGAGCAGCAAATTGCGTTTTTGCAGCATGAGGGCGTCGTGAAATTAGGAGATGAGCCATCGCTGCCCGTATATGGTTTGAAGGAGGAGCGTTTCAATCAATATTCGCTCAGAGTTGGATGCTTGCAACCCGTGCCTCAGTCTACGGCAGAGCATTTTGTAGAGATGGGCAATGGTGTGGTCATCCACTCGGTTGATGAATTGCGTGCCCGGCTCAAAAACGCCTGGGAGAATCCGACTCCTTTTTTCTTCAATCGCGTGCCGGTTTATAATTTTTCCGGGAAATAGCAGGGCAACCGCATTTCCTAATACGGTTGCTATTGATGATTGACGAATTAAGGTTTTGCAAAGTGAGCACGCCGAGGGCGCGAGCTGGCGGTTGGAAAGTTTTCTCCACTTTTCCACTCTTGCCCCATGCGGTTGTCCAGAAATCAGCGCCAAAACAACAGCCCTTCCAAAATTATAGATTGTCCGTGATTTTTTCTTGGGACGGATTGTGGAAAGAGCCTTACCCGGCGCAGTGGTCTCCGTGGTCGATGATCTGCCTTGAGCAAAAGTCGTACATGTCAGACGAAGCAAGAGCCGCTTTGTACCAGTCCACGGTCTTGTGCACTGCTTCTTGCAGGTTCCATTTTGCTTCCCACTGCAGCATCGTATATGCCTTAGTTACATCGAGACTCAGCAGGGTGTTTTCATGGACAGCATGCGGGTCGGAGGCATCGACGATCGCTCCACGCCCATAGTAATCGACGAGACAACGCACCACTTCCAACACTGTTTTGTTCGCGGAAATATTCGGACCAAAGTTGAAGCAGGTGGCGTATCTGACAGGGTCCTTCATAAGGCATTCTCCCACACGCAAGTAGCCAGAGAGCGGTTCGAGTACATGTTCCCAAGGACGCGTGGCATGCGGGTTGCGAATTTTGATCTCCTTTCCTTCTTCAATACTGCGAATACAATCTGGAATAAGACGATCTGCCGACCAATCGCCGCCGCCGATCACATTTCCCGCACGGACGGAGGCTATGGCTTTGCCGTGCTCCCCGTAATGGGCAGGATTGAAAAATGAATCCCGGTAGGAAGAGATCATCAACTCGGCACAGCCTTTAGAGGAAGAATAAGGATCCTGCCCACCCATGCGATCCGTTTCCTTGTATCCCCATATCTGCTCATTATTGCGGTAGCATTTGTCAGAAGTGATCATCACCACTGTCTTCACGCAGTCGTGTACACGCACGGCTTCCATAATGTTGAGCGATCCCATGAGGTTTGTTTCATAGGTGTACTTTGGCAATTTGTAGGCGGTGCGCACGAGAGCTTGCGCTGCCAAGTGGAAGATGATTTCCGGTTGATAACGCCGAATCACGGCATGGAGGGCGTCCGCATCCCGCACATCGCCTCGGACATCCGCATAAAGGCGCTCGTGCAGACGGCAAGCATTGAAGTTGCCTCGCTCAGAGATTGGATCAAGCGCGTATCCCACCACCTTGGCGCCCATCATTGTAAGCCAGATAGCAAGCCATGAACCTTTGAACCCAGTGTGCCCCGTCACGAGAACGGTTTTACCATTATAGACATCATGATACATATTGCTTCCAATAGTTGATGGTTTCTTGCAGACCGTCAGTAAGGTGATATTGAGGAATCCAGCCGATTGACCTGAGCTTGGTATTATCGCCTACGACAAAAGGGGCGTCAAATGCGGAGGGAACGGCGCCCCAAAGGATGTCTCCCTTGAAGGAGGTGAGTTCGGCGATTCGTTCCACAATCGTTCGCAATTGCACCGGCTGACCAGAGCAGATGTTGACGGCTCCACTCACCCCGCTTTCAAAGACATCAACAATGCCACGCGCTGTATCTGCAACATGTGTGTAATCCAGAAAGTTGATACATTCGCTCACGCGCACATCCTCTCCACGCAGACAGGAAAGAATCACCGATGGAACAAGTCTGTTCGGCTTTTCATGCGGACCATACAAATTGAAGATTCGAGGCCAATGAAATTGGATGTTGTTTTGTGCACAAAAAATGCGTGCCATGTGGTAAAGTGCGTTTTTCCCGTTGCCGTAAAGTGTACCAGGATTGGTTGGCGTCTCTTGCTCACGCAATAAACCATATTTGTACTCGTATTCCGTACAGGCCCCAGCTCCTAGAACATGCATGCCGCCGTGACGTGCAAAGCTTCGTATAAGTTGTAAACTTGCCGCTAGCCAGTCTATATTCAGATTGTGGATATGACACTTCGTTCCCACGTACCAGGCTAAATGGAGCAAATGAGTGAAGTGATGCTGCTCCATCAAGTGTTCCACTGATGCGACATCCAGTAAATCAAGCCGGTGCAGGATGACTCCCGGTTGTTCCAATACTGCTCCTTCATGCACTACTACGTTCACCTCATAGCCACGCCGCAACAACTCCATCAGCACGTACGAGCCGATAAATCCTGAAGCCCCGGTGAGCAATATCTTTTTCCCGTCTGGTGAACTCACGTCTCTGAAGCAGCTTATCTCTTTTCGAAAGAGATAAGCTGCAATAGAATATAAAAATACTAATCATCAATGATTTACAAAATTAATAATTAGAACACAAACTATAAAAATATGTGCGCGATCATGTCGCTTATTTGGAGATCCTTATTGAAAAGAAACAACTTACGCGGGAAAATAATTGACATCTCTTTCGAAAAGATATATACTCTGCCTGTTCGTGTGTTAATTGCTTATTATTAATGCAAAGTAAGTCGAATAACAGGCAGACCAAGCAACATCACTGGGGGAATTATCAAATGTTCAACGACATTTATCGTGGCAAAAGGGTTTTAGTAACCGGAGCCTGTGGGTTCAAGGGAACTTGGCTCTCCTTATGGCTCAAGTTGCTCGGAGCGCGAGTCGTCGGCTATTCCATGCTGCCGGAAACGGAGGAACGCATGGCGGACGTCGTGCGCCTTCATGAGGTTCTTGATTCTCTCTGTGTAGCGGATATACGCGATGAGGGGAAACTTCGAGCATTTTTTGCTGCAGTGCAGCCGGAAATCGTCTTCCACCTCGCTGCACAACCTCTGGTGCGTCTTTCCTACAGCGAGCCTTTGCTTACTTACGAGACCAATGTCATCGGCACATTGAAGGTGCTGGAAGCCGCGAGGGTTACCAATAGCGTGCGTGCCTTCGTGAATGTGACCACGGACAAATGTTACGAGAACGTCGAGAAAGAAGCAGGTTACCGGGAGGACGAACCTATGGGTGGTTGGGACATGTATTCATCATCCAAGGGATGCTCGGAGTTGCTCACTGCCTCCTATCGCCGCTCTTTCCTGCAAGGCGGACATCCCTTTGCTCTGGCATCGGCACGCGCCGGCAATGTGATTGGCGGCGGGGATTGGTCGGTAGACCGACTTATCCCGGACTGTATTCGCGCGTTCCGGAAGGGAGAAGTGGTACACATCCGCAACCCACATGCCGTTCGTCCATGGCAACACGTACTGGAGCCTCTTAGCGGTTATCTGCGACTCGGGCAGAAGTTGCTTGAAGAGGGAGAGGCGTACGCGGAGGGCTTCAACTTCGGACCGGAGGTCGGCAAGGTGGTGCGCGTGTCTGAAGTAGCGGAGAAGGTGGCGGGACTGTGGGGCGGGGGCGAAGTCGTGACGGATTCTTCGGCTGAGCTTCATGAGGCGACGCTGCTCCAGCTGGATCCGACCAAGGCTGCGCAACGTCTCGGTTGGCACCCGACGCTCAGCATCGATGAAGCCCTTCATGCCACCGTTGCATGGTATGCCTGCCATTACCGCGGCGAGGAAGATATGCTTGCTTTTACGCGCGGGCAGATTAACGATTTCTCCGGCAAAATTCATCTATTCTGACATGAAGAAAGAGGAAATTAAACGACAAATGATGGAACTCGCGGCGCAGTACGCCGCTTGTCTGGCGCACGAGGCAGCTGAAAAACGCAAGACGTACATTCCGGCTTCCGGCAAATCCGTGGGTGTGGAAGAATTGCGGAACATGATCGAAGCATCGCTGGACATGTGGCTCACTGCCGGGCGCTTTAATGATGCCTTCGAAAAAGCGTTTGCGGAAAAACTGGGAGTGAAGCATGCGCTCACGTGCAACTCCGGTTCCAGCGCTAATTTGCTGGCTCTCTCTGCGCTTACTTCTCCCAAACTCCGGGATAAGCAACTACGTCCCGGGGATGAAGTCATCGCAGTAGCCGCAGGTTTCCCCACAACGGTTAACCCCATTATTCAGAATGGACTTGTCCCCGTCTTTGTGGATGCAGAGGTCGGTACGTACAACGTGGACGTCGCCAAATTGCGCGAGGCAATCAGCCCCAGGACAAAAGCTATCTTCCTCGCCCACACCTTGGGCAATATGTACGATATGGACGTTGTGATGCAGCTTGCTGAGCAACACGGATTGTGGGTTATCGAGGACAGTTGCGATGCACTTGGGGCTCGTTGGAAGGGACATTACGCCGGAACGATCGGTCATATCGGTACGTTCTCTTGTTATCCCGCACACCATATCACCATGGGCGAGGGCGGTGTCGTTATCACGAACAACGCTCTTCTGCATCGCATCCTGCTTTCTTTCCGGGATTGGGGGCGCGATTGCTGGTGCGCTCCCGGTCGTGACAACACATGCCACGCGCGTTTCCGCATGAAACTTGGCAATCTCCCGGAGGGGTACGATCACAAATACACGTATTCGCACATTGGTTATAATCTCAAGATTACCGACTGGCAGGCGGCCATCGGTTTAGCTCAGCTGCAAAAGTTGGATTCTTTCCTGGAGATGCGTCGCACCAATGCAGAAACCTTGCTCCATGAATTGGACGATTTGCGCCATGTGCTCATCCTCCCCTCCCACCTCCCGGATTGTTCGCCTTTGTGGTTCGGCTTCCTCATCTCCGTGCGGGAGGAAGCGCCCTTCACCAAACAGGAAATGGTGGAGTACTTGGAGGCACACGGCGTCGGTACGCGGCAGCTCTTTGCGGGCAACATCCTGCGCCAGCCTATGCTCACTGCTACGGATATCCCCCTACGCATCGGTAACGGCGAGAAAAAGCTTTCTTCAGCGCTCACGGAAGTCGATTATGCCAAACTCCCCGGCACTGAGTTTATCATGAATCATACCTTCTGGGTCGGGGTCGCTCAAAACAACACACCGCAGGACATGAAGCGCACGAGTGCTGTGATTCATGAATTCGTGCGCGGGTACAAGTAATGAGGCGTTAGACGCCACACATACCCTGCCAGTATTTGATTGATAATTTCAGGCCTTCCTCCAAGCTATAATGCGGGTTCCAGCCGGTAGAAAGCAATTTTGAGTTGTCTCCGATCAAAAAGCGTTCAGCAAAAGCCGGGGCCAGGGCACCGTATCGTATCTTGCCCCGGTAAGAAGTGAGACGTGCAATGGTTTCAATGATTGCACGCACTTGCATGGGATACCCGGAACTGATGTTGACGGCATCCGTCAATTCGCTTTCAAATACATCGGCTATGGCGTTGGCTGAATCAGACACGTAAAGGTAGTCCAAGAATTGCTCGCCGGTGCTTACGAGCACATCTTCCCCCCTCAAACATGAACGGATGACGGAGGGCATGAGTCTCCTCGATTTTTCTCCCGGACCATACAAATTAAAAATACGCGCCCACTGGAATCGCACGCCATTTTGAGAGCATAAATGCCGCGCTATGTTGCATAGGGCATTTTTGCATGTCCCGTAGAACGTTTGATTACTTAGCGGCGTCTCTTCTTCTCGCATCAAGGCGCCGTGGTAATCGTATTCCACGCAAGATCCCGCCCCTAGAAAATGCCTTCCTCCGTGGCGGATAAAGTTTTGTATGAGATCAATACTCGTTCGCAGCCACTCTACATTTCGCGGACTCATCATGCAGCCTTCTCCTACGTACCATGCAAAGTGTAAAAGATGCGTGAACTTCATGCTGCTCATGAGCTGCTCAACTCCTTTTGCATTGCATATATCAAGAGGGTGCTGCGTAAGGTTGGGCCGCGTCGGTAAACTTCGGCTATGTGTCAATACATGCACAGAATATCCGCGTTGAAGCAAGATCTTTAGCAGCTCATTCCCAATAAATCCGCTTGCACCCGTCAGGAGAATCTTTTGATCTTGTTTACAGCTGCCCATCTTATGCATTCTTTGCTTGCCCTTGTATATCTCTTTCCTAATGCGATAGTC
>CANRNS010000001.1 GCA_947632055.1 uncultured Akkermansia sp. | reverse complement strand
AAAATGCTATGCTGTTGGGTGACCGTTTATTTTGAGGCATCGGGCTTCGGTGACTTTTATTTTTGAGGCATTACGTCATTTCAGACGATCAAGAGGTCAAGCAAACAGAGAAATTATGCGGCATTCCCTGAAAGGCGCACACCCAACAAGCGCGTTCAAAGCTCGAACATATGTCACCCGGCTTGTGCCAACAAGCGCGAGCTTGTCAGTTTTCTTCGACACCCATTCTCACCAGCCTTATGAAAAATCAACGAATCTCCACCTACGATGACGAGATCCGGTCTTGCCAACGAGGGCACATCATGTACAATGGCGAGTATCATGAAAGGAAGCGCGAAGGGAATACTCACTGGCATGCTGATCATTTGCTTGGCGGGCGCAGGCGGAGCGTCGGCGAAGGGCTCAAGCGGCAACGACCCTACACCCCAAAATGCGACGGGAATCATGCTGAAAGGAACGGACAAGAATTCTGAAGTCACGGACGAAGGCGAAGGGAAAAGCAAGAAAAAAGCAACCAAAAAAGGAAGGAGCGTTGTGGACGCAGCGATCAGAAAGCTGCACCCATTCAACAGCCATCCGATGAAAGGCGCCAAGTACTTCGTGTATTTGCAATCGGCGAGCTGGTGCAAATGGTGTTGTCAGGAAATGCCTAAGATTGTAGAAGAATACCCGGAGATGAAGAAGGCGAAAATAGAGATTGTCCTCTTGGGACATGACTCGGATAAAAGAGCCGCTCAAAACTATCTTAAAAAGTATAGAGCCAAGTTTCCCGGAGTGATGGTAGAACAGTGCGAAAAACTCCCGGGCTATGTAAAATCCAATAGCGTTCCGCACGTAACCTTTGTTGATGCGGACGGATATATCCTGCGAGATGGCGGCGGGTCAGTTATTATGGCGTGGCGGGACATCATCTCTCAAGCCAGCCCGGAGGCCGAATAAATTTTCCGGCATCACATACGCCGGGCCAGCGGCAAAGCGAAGATAGGAGAAGCTGCGTTTTCGATGGCAATCCAGTTCACCTTCATGCGGTCTTCCATTCATCAAACGTGCGATTTTGCAGACACCCTGAAGTAAAGCTCCTCCCATCTCACCCGGGGTCTTTCCACCCCGCACTTCAGATTTTGTTTTACGCGGAGAGTACGTTGCATTTAGCCCGACTCATTTTGGGGTTGATTTTATGCGCCAATCGTATAGAATAACCGTGCTATGACATACGAAGTTTTCGATACGCCGCAGGCCGCCGCCAAAACATTGGCAGCGGAGGTCGCTCAGCTCATCCGCTCTCGTCAGGCAGAGGGGAAAAACGTGGTGCTGGGTCTTGCCACCGGGGCCACTCCCCTTCCCTTCTACGCCGAGCTCATTCGGCTGCACAAGGAAGAGGGGCTGTCCTTTGCCAACGTGACCACCTTTAACTTGGATGAGTACACCGGTCTGCCGCACGAGCACAAGGAGTCGTACTGGTACTTCATGCACCACAACCTGTTTGACCACATCGACATCAAGCCTGAGAACGTGAACCTGCCCTGCGGCACACTGGCTCCGGAGGAAATCCCCGCCCACTGCGCAGCTTACGAGGCTAAGATCAAGGCCTGCGGCGGGCTCGACCTGCAGATACTCGGCATCGGCCGCACCGGCCACATCGGCTTCAATGAACCCGGCTCTGATGACACCACCATCACCCGTCAGGTCACCTTGGATGACCTCACCAAAACCGATGCTGCGCCCGCCTTCGGCGGTTTCGACAACGTGCCAAAGACAGCTATCACGATGGGCGTAGCCACCATCATGGGCGCCAAGAAGGTGCGCCTGATGGCCTGGGGCGAGAAGAAGGCGTCGATTGTGAAGAAAGCCATCCAAGGTCCCGTCACGGCAGATGTGGCAGCCTCCTTCCTGCAGAAGCATCCGGATGCCAAGTTCTTCCTCGACAAGCCTGCTGCCGCCGAGCTGTAAAGAATCTCATTTCACATCCTCAGGGCGAGTGGCAGATATGTCACTCGCCCCGTTTTTTCGACACGAAAGGAGTCACCGACATCTCACCATCAAGCAACGTTATGAACATTCTCCAGATCAGAAATGCCACTCTCATCGTCACCTTCAACGGCACGCGCTTTCTAATAGACCCGTGGTTACTGCCCAAGGAGGCCATGCCCGGCTTCGATTCCGCTGTCAACCCGCACGTCCGTCAACCACGCTGCGATCTCCCCATCCGTGTGGAAGAAATTGTCGAGGTGGACGCAGTCATCCTGACGCATTGGCACCCGGACCACATTGATGAACAAGCCCTCGGCGCCCTCCGAAAAGACATCCCTTTCTTCGTGCAGAATGAAACCGACCGCACAACCATCGCCGGATTCGGGTTCAAGGATGTGCGCATTCTCAACGAAACCGGCCTGTCCTTCAACGGTTCCACCCTCTTCAAAACCGGCGGCCAACACGGTCGCAGAGACATCATCCGCCCCATCTGCGAGAGCATCGGCATGCCCTACGATGCCATGGGCGTTGTCTTCACAGCCCCGGGAGAGAAAACTCTCTACATCGCCGGCGATACCATCTGGTGCCCGGAGGTCAAAACTGCGCTGAATGCATACCGCCCTGCCGTCGTTGTCGTCAACGCCTGCGCCGCCAGCGTCGCTTCCGGTGAAAAACTCATCATGGGGACAGAAGATGTCCAAACCGTAGCCGCATACGCCAAAGACGCCCTCATCATCGCCAGTCACATGGACACCGTCAGCCACCTCACCGTCACCCGAGCTGACATCCGCGCGCTGCATCTGGGCAATGTAGTCGTTCCAGAGGATGGCGAAAGCATCACGCTGTGAGTTCTCCTGCACCATGCAGGTCTGGCATGGGCACGCCCGGCTCCGTCAACGGTCGCGCCATGGCCAGTTGACTGCAATGCGTTGCGAGCAACCGAAGCGGCGATCACAATAATCACAACCGCGATCGCTTGCCCGGGCTTGAAAAGCCGGACAGGATATGGTAAACTACTCGCGTCGTGGCGTTAGATGACGAATATCTGCACCGCCGCGCTATGGCTGAGGGGCAGCGAGCAGGAACCGGGAAGCGGAAAGCAAGCTCGAGACGCTCCGGCGGATGGCGACGGGCGTTGTGGCGCCTGCTTCTCATGGGGCTGGTGATGCTGCTGCTGTGCGCTGGTTTAGGGTATGGCGTATTTGTGCTGGTGACATCTAAGTACAGTCGCTGGGCGGATGAGTTCAACTTGGAAGATGTCAATAACTTGGACCACCCGTGCATTATCTATGATTGCAAAGGGCGGGAGATAGGACGCATCTTTGATGAAAATCGCAGCTACGTTCCCATCAAAGACATCTCGCGCAGTATGCTGGACGCCTTGGTGGCTCAAGAAGACAAAACCTTCTGGATCCACAAAGGATATGACCCGATGGGCATCTTGCGCGCGCTCAAGGAAGCCGTCTTCTCGCATGGACGCGCCAACCAGGGCGCATCCACCATCACTCAGCAACTGGCGCGCAATGCTTATGATTTAGAGCGACGCACTCTTGTACGCGGCGGGACGCGCTATGAGCGCAAGGTAGTGGAAATCTTTCTTGCACGGCGGCTGGAGAAACGCTACGACAAAAATCAGATCATCGAATTCTATCTGAACCGCATCTACTTTGGTCGCGACTACTACGGCATTCGCGCCGCCGCGCTAGGCTACTTTGGCAAAGAACCTCGCGATCTCACCGTACGTGAATCTGCCAGCCTGGCAGCCCTCATTAAAAACCCCAAAAATTACAACCCCATCCGCAATCCCGAGCTCAACTTGTACTGGCGCAATGACGTCATTGACCGCATGCAACGTTCCGGCTACTTGAGCCTCAAAGAAGCTGAACGCGTCAAAAAGCAATCCCTCGGCGTAAACCCCAACCCCCTACGGCGTCACACCTCTTTCCTGCACGCCCTCGTGCAGCAACAAGCCATCAGCCTCTACGATGACCCGGAACGCGGCGAGGAAATTGTGAAGAGCGCCGGCATCCGCATCCATACAACCATTGATGCCGACCTCCAACGCGCTGCCGAACAAGCCCTGCAACGCCAACTGCTCGCCATCGAACAACGTTCCGATTACAACCACAGCCGCTACGCAGACCCAATCGACCCGCAGGACGACCGTCACCGTTACCTTGATGGAGCCGTGTATGCCGTACAAAACCAAACAGGCGCCACACTCGTTTACGTAGCGGGTCGTGACTTCGAGCGGGACAACTTCGACATCATAGAAAGCGGGAAACGCCCCATGGGCACTGCCCTGCTCCCCTTCCTCTACATGTGTGCCTTTGACAATGGATACACGCCTTGCTCACGGCTGGTGGACGATGCCATGGACAATCGCCTGGCCGGCATCGGCGGATCAGAGGGCATTTTAGGCGAATGGGGGATGGAAGTGGCCAAGGGGCGCTACATGGACACCGTGACGGTGCGACAAGCCTTGGAATGGTCAAAGATAGCCGCCTCGGCACGCCTCGGTATGGCATTGAGCTCGCGCACCAGCAAGGCGGCGCGCCCCTTCATCAACACCTTGATGAAAGCCGGAATTACCCCGCCCCCACGCAACCCTGACAGCACAGAAGTCCACCCCACCTACTATCCACGCGTTTACTTGGGCACAGAGCCGGCCTCCCTCAAAGAGATGACGCTCGCCTACACCATCTTCCCCAACTGCGGCAAACGTCCCATCACGCCCTATATCATCACCAAGGTAACGGACAACAAAGGCGCCATCCTTTGGGAAAATCCGCTGCATGCTTCTGCCCGTTTGCACAGCAGCACCTCCCCCTGCACGGCATACCGCCTGCACTCCATCATGCAAGCTTCTCTCAAGGAGGGCTCGGCCACGCGCATTCTTCCCTACCTGCCGCCTCAATTCAATGGCGCAGTCAAGAGCGGCACTAACTACGACTTTGCCGATGCCTCCATCTTTGGCTATACCTCATCGCTCACCTGCGGCGTATGGATCGGCTATCTGAATGATCGCCAGGCCATGTACCCGGAGGCCTTTGCATCGGATGTATGCGGTCCGGTACTCGGCGAGGTACTGCGAACTGCAGCGGCGCACTACGAAGATAAACCTCTTCCTCCGCCTCCGGATGTCGAAGCCGTAGAAATCTGCAAGCACAGCGGCCAGGCAGCAACCAATTTCTGCTATGAAACCGTCACCACCCATGGCAAACCCGGCTATGTACGCCCCACCTATGTGGAATATTTTCCGAAGGGAGATGTCACGTTGAGCTCCTGCAGCGTCCACGGAGATGGCAGTCCCTCCCTGCGCGATCTGCTCGACACACGCGGTCAGAATATCTTTTCTCGAGTTTTGCCGATCGCCCCGGTACTCCCGCAAGGCCTCGCTCTCATCGGGAAGGATCCCTACGGCTGCACCCTCGCCCTCAATCCCAAATACCGGGATGTACAATCAGACGGCGCCTCAACCCCCGTGGCAGACGAACAGGAAGCCCTGCCGGCTGACGAAACTTCCGACTCATCCGAGCGCACCCGCATCAATACGGACATCGAGCTGCGCATGCCGCTTCCTCTGCGCTACTTGCCCATCATGCCCCTCCATCTCTGACCCACCCCACCGCTATGACCTCCGAATTCCAAACACTGGCAGCCACACAGGAAAAGGCCTTCTTCATCAATATGGATGATTCCTTTTATGGCGCCTTTGCCGAGATAGGCGCCGGACAGGAGACGGCCAATTGGTTCTTCCGATCCTCCGGCGCAGCAGGCACCGTGGCGAAAACAATCTCAGCCTACGACATGACCGTGAGCGATACACTCTACGGCTCAGTACGCCGGTACGTTTCTGAGGATCGTCTGAAACAAATGATGGATTACGAATACGCCCAGCTCATTGACCGCTTGGGGGAAAAACGTGGCGCCGGCACCTGCTTCTTCTCCTTTTGCAATACGGCCAAATGCAAAGGATACAAGGACAACGGCCCCTGGGCAGCATGGATCGGCGTGCGCTTCCAGCTCAAACCGGGAGCGCCTCCCAGCGATCTCGTGATGCATGTTCGCCTCATTGTGCCCGACCAGGAGGTGCAAAAGCGCGTGCTGGGCATCCTCGGCGTGAATCTGCTCTACGCCCTGTTCTACAAGCGCGATCGCATGGAAGAGTTTGTGCGTTGCGTAGGAGAAAACCTCGACCGCAGCCTTTACGAAGTGGACTTAATGCGTTTCTCGGGAAACGGGTTCAGCATGTTTGACAATCGAATCCTCGCCCTCCAACTCGTGCGCAGCGGCCTCTCAGAAGCCACTCTCTTCCGCCCGGAAGACAACTCAGTACAACAGCCCAGCGATTTCCTTTACAAGCGCCCCATTGTGCTGATGCGCGGCAGCTTCATGCCTCTGTGCAACATCCACCTGGAAATGATGGACAGTGTGCGCTCCAAATTCTGTGCCGGACTCACCCCCGAGCAGCAGCAGCGCGAAATCGATATCTGTGAAATCTCTCTCTCCAATCTCCTGCGTGGAGAAGAGGTCGATCTCCTGGACTTTTTGGATCGCATCGATGCCCTTGCCGCCTTAGGTAAAACTGTGATGGTAACCAACATCACCCACTTTCACCGCATCTCCACCCTGCTCAATCAATACACGAAAGAGCCGGTGGCCATAGCTCTCTCCATCGGCTTGCTGCACGAGCTTTTTAAAGAAAAATGGGCGGCGGACATGCCCGGCGGCATTCTTGGCAGCATGGCTCATATCTTCCTGAGCCAAACCAAGTGCTATGTGACCCCCTGGATCAACCGCACCAGCGGCGAGTTTGTGACCGCCGACACCTACCGTCCGCCGGAAAAGTACCGCTTCCTTTACATGCACCTCATGCAGAACGGCAGCATTGTGGAAGTGCCCTACTTCAATCAAAAGCTCCTGACCCGGACTCCGCGCGACATCGTGCGCATGATCCGAGAGGGCGATGAACAGTGGAAGGAATACGTGCCCGAACAGGCCCACCGCATGGCCGAACACCTGAAGGGAGGCCACGCCTCATGAACGCCCGCGCCGATTTCCCCTTTTTCGTTGCAGACGATGCGCCGGTGTACCTCGACAACGCCGCCACCACCCAAAAACCCTCCTGCGTGCTGGAAGCGCTGCGCGACTTCTACTCTTTCACCAACTCCAATGTGCACCGGGGCGCCCACCGCCTGAGCCGTGCCGCCACCGAGGCACATGAAGCCGCCCGCAGCACCGTGGCCGACTTCCTGCACGCAGCCTCTCCACGCGAAGTGCTTTTCACTTCCGGATGCACCGAGGGCATCAACCTGGTGGCTCAAACTCTTGCTCTCTCCGGGCGTGTGCGTGCGGGGGACGAGGTACTCGTGTCCACCGATGCGCACCACTCCAACATCGTACCTTGGCAGATGCTCAGCGAGCGCACGGGCGCACAGTTGCGACCTATACCGCTGACCCCGGAGCTGGAGTTCGACATGTCGGCCTTCCTCAGCATGCTCAACGAGCGCACCCGCCTTGTAGCCATACCGGTCATTTCCAACGCGCTGGGCTTGCGCCTGCCGGTGGAGGAGATCACGCGCGCGGCCCGCAGCGTCGGCGCCCTGGTGCTGCTCGATGGCGCGCAATGCATCGCGCACGAGAGCGTGGATGTCCAACAACTCGACTGCGACTTCTTTGCCTTCTCCGGCCACAAAGTATACGCCCCCACAGGCACCGGCATTCTCTGGGGACGCGAGAGTTTGCTAGAGGACCTTCCGCCCTGGAAAGGCGGCGGCGAGATGATCGACCAAGTCACCTTTGCGCGCACCACATACAACCGACTCCCTTTCAAATATGAGGCCGGCACCCCCAATATCTGCGGCGATATTGTACTTGCAAAGGCGCTCCGCTATGTGAACCGCCTCGGTCTGCCCGCCATCCACGCCCATGAATCGGCGTTGATGAGCGAACTCTGCGAAGGACTGCAACAACTCCCGGGCGTTCGTTTGCTGGGGCATTCGACCGCACGCGGCTCACTCGTTTCCATCCATGTGCCCGGCATCCATCACTACGATCTTGGCACCTTGCTGGATCAAATGAATGTCGCTGTACGTACCGGTCACCACTGCTGTCAACCGCTCATGCAGCACCTCGGCATCACCGGCACGACTCGTTTCTCAGTGGCTCTCTACAACCATTCCGCCGACATTCAGTGCGCTCTCACCGCTACGGAAAAAGCACTCGCCATGCTCCGCTGAATCGTCCGCGCCCCGCCCCTCCAACGCGTCATTGAATCTATACGTCCACATCCCCTTTTGTCACCGAGTCTGCCCCTACTGCGCCTTTTTTAAGCACACCCCGGGCGCCACAAATATGCGCGGCTTTGTGAATGCCCTTGTGCAAGAGGTCCGGCTTCGCCTTCCGCAGGGAAGCGCCGTGGATACCCTCTACTTCGGCGGCGGCACCCCCAGTATGCTCTCCCCCACCCATCTTCAGCTGCTGACAGACGGTCTGCAACACCACTTGGACTTCTCGCACCTGCGCGAGTGGACCCTGGAGGCCAATCCCGCCACCTTCACCACCGCCAAAGCCCGCCACTGGCGGAAACTGGGCATCACGCGCATCTCGCTCGGCGCCCAATCCTTTCTTGAACAGGAGCTTCTCTTCCTCGGTCGAGAGCACAGCCCGACGCAAATACGTGAGAGCATTTCCATGCTGCGCGCAGTGGGCATCCCCCAGGTGAACATCGATCTCATATTCTGCCTGCCCGGACAATCGCCTCAGGCCTTGCAACGTTCGCTGGAGCTCGCTCTCGCCTGCGCACCCGACCACATCTCCACCTACTCCCTCACTCTCGAACCCGGCACCCCGTTCGCCTCCCTCGTCCCGCCGGACGAAGACACCCAAGTGCAGATGTACGACCTGGCACACCGCCTGCTTACCGATGCGGGCTTCCGCCACTACGAGGTTTCCAACTATGCCCACAGCTCCTCCGTGCGCTGCCTGCACAACCTCGCATGCTGGCGCGGGGAAGACTATGCCGGCCTCGGCCCCGGCGCCTGCGGCACGATGCGTGGCATCCGCTATGAAAATATACACGACACTGCCCGCTACATCTCCTCCCTCGCACAAGGCTCACTCCCACCCGACTCCGCCACCCCCCTCTCCCCCACCCAGCGCCGCACCGAACTGATCGCTCTCGGCCTGCGCACGGATGAAGGCATCCCCCTCTCTCTCCTTCCACCGGACAAGACCCCCATCATCCCCACCCTGTTGCACGAGGGCCTCTGCACCCTCTCAGCAGATCGCCTGATTCCATCCCCTCGCGGACTCCTTCTCGCAGATGAAATCGCCCTTCAATTCATCTGACAATGCAAGCATTTGTTGGCGGGCGCTCATCCAAGAACACGTGCATTACGGACGCTACTTACCGCATGGAGAATCCCATCGAATCACGCATACGACTTTTTCGAACTTGGCCGATCACTCTCTGCCCGAGTGGAGATTCCTCGGCTACTCATGACAAATCCTGCAAAAACAAGCTTGGCCCGATCGCGTAACGCATCAGGTCTACAACGAAAGAGGGAAAAATTCCCTACTCGCAACGGGACAAGTTAAAAGCGACTTAACCGATCTCCGCGCGACCAGAAAGGCGAGCGCCTTCATCCATGGAGAGACGGGATGTCGTGATATCACCATTCACAATAGCTTGACCATGCAAGTGGCAGCGATCACTCTGCACATTGCCGTCTACATGTCCATACACATAGACCTCGCCGGCCTTGATATTGCCCTTGATATCAGCTTTATCACCGATGGTGACCTTGCCGGATTCCGACTCAATCTTACCATCGATTTTACCGTCAATATGCATGTCGTTTTGGAAACGAATGGTACCGACTATTTCAATGCCGGCAGCTAACACGTTGGTTTGGGGTGTACTCATAAATAGGGGAGTTGTTGATGGGTTACACAGTCATGATCTCTTTTTCCTTCGCCTCGACTTGCTCGTCGATCTTCTTCACATACTTGTCGGTGAGCTTCTGCACTTTGTCCTCAGCCAGCCGCACGCCGTCCTCGGTCAGCACGTTGTCGGACTTGAGCTTCTTCACGCCGTCCATACCGGTTTTACGGGCGGCTCGCACGCGCACTTTGGTATCCTCGGCCAAACTTTTCACATACTTGACAAGCTCCTTGCGGCGCTCTCCGGAAAGTTCCGGTATGGGAAGACGCACAGAGCGCGCGTCGATGATTGGGGCTATATTCAGACGACTTTCTGAAATGGCTTTCTTGATGTCGTTGAGCGTGCCCGGGTCAAACGGCTGAATGAGAATGGAACGCGCATCCGGCGTGCTCACCACGGCAAGACTCTTAAGTTTCATACTTGATCCGTAGGAGGCCACATACACATCCATGTTGTCCACGAGGGAGGGGGAAGCCTTGCCCGTGCGAACGCCGGCAAACTCATCATGCATATGCGAGAGCGCCTCGTCCATGGCAGACTCAACTTCGAGCAGCAATGTTTCTTCGTCCATTGTGAGTAGGGATTGTTGTTATAAAATTAAATACTGATGATGGTGCCTATCTGCTCACCGAGCAACGCACGAGTGATATTGCCGGGCTTGTGCATATCAAACACCATGATGGGCTTCTTGTTGTCTTTGCACAGCGTAAAAGCCGTCTGATCCATCACCTTAAGCTCGCGCGCAATGCACTCTTCGTACGTGATGGCGTCAAAACGCGTGGCACTAGGATCTTCCTTTGGATCTGCCGTATAGACTCCATCTACCGAGGTGGCTTTCATGACAATTTGAGCGTTCACCTCGCACGCGCGCAAGGCAGCGGCCGTATCCGTGCTGAAGAAAGGATTACCCGTGCCGGCTGCAAAAACCACTACCTGACCAGCCCGCAACAAATCGCGCGCCGTGTTGCGCACGTACGGCTCAGCCACATTCTTCATCTCAATGGCGCTCATCACGTGACATGGCACCCCGGCCTCCTGCACAGCCGAGCAGATAGAAAGCGCATTCATCACCGTTGCCAACATACCCACATAATCCGCCGTGGGACGATCCATGCCGCGCACACTCGCTTTCGCGCCACGCCAAATGTTGCCACCTCCTACTACCACTGCTATCTGTAAATTCGCCTGCCGTTGCGCCTCAGCAATTTCACGGGCAATGCGCGCGACAATTTCCGGGGAGATATTATCCCTGCTTCCCGGGGCGCGCAATGCTTCCCCGCTCAGCTTGAGCAAAATTCGCTTGTAGGGTGCGACTTTTTCGGAGGTCTCACTCATAATTCTCCCTGTTACGCGTACATTATGACACACCTACCCCGATATTTCCAGCCTAAAATGCGTATGCCGCGACAAAATGGGACTCGCGCATTGCCTCCGCATTGCCTCAACAATAAAGTCACCGAAGGAACGCGCCGAACGGAAAATGCGCAAATACGCAAGAAGGTGTTGCTTCCCGCAGATTGTCATTCGTCTGTTGAGCAGCGTGAAAATGGCGAGGCGCTACGTGAAAACGAAAGGCTGCCTCCTCCTCACTCCTTCGCGCCGTGCTCCTGGAGGAGACTCTGTATTTCTCTAATCGGGTTGACCGATCCCTGCTTTTTTTGATACCGCGGTGGAGTTGCAAAGCTGTCTTACCGTTTTACGAAGCGGGGAGTTAGCGCGCTTTGCGCGGATTTGCGGAGCTTTAGCGGGGCGGATTTTTTTGGTGCGGATTATTGAGCGTCACTGCTTGTTCCCTCGGTCCTGCATGAGATTGAGCATTTTCCATGTCGATTGTCTCCTTACGAATGCGGTTGTCCTGCGGCGGCTCCTGTTTTCTGCGGCGTAGGCGGCGACCAACACAGCCAATGAGGAGAATGAGCAATACGCCTCCGATAATGTACCACCACCAGTGGCCGGAGGAGGAAGCGGGAAGAGGCTTTGCAGGGGAGGGAGGAGTGAGTCGCTCCTGAAGCAGTCGGACGCATGCGGTGCGCTTGTGTTGCTGAGCGAGCTGCAACAAGGTCTTGCCATCCTTATTTTTAAGCTCGGTATCCGCTCCGGCATCCAGCAGCAGTCGGAGGGCTTCTGCATTGTCGTTTTTTTCCACGTAACGCATGGCAACGGTTCTACCTTCAGCATCCTTCAAGTCGACTTTGGCGTGGAGCTCGAGGAGTTTTTTGACGCGAAAGACGCGTTCTCCGGAATCCCGGCACACATCCAGGATCATGAGAGGCGTTGTTCCCTGGTGGGTCGCGAGATTCACATCAGGATGAGCAGCCAGGAGGGCATTCAGGCGAGCATCTATATTTCCCTCCACAGTGAGCAGGCAGTGCAGAGCCGTGTTACCTTTGTCGTCGCGTGCGTTCACGTCAGCGCCCTGTCGGAGGAGCGATTGGATTTCTCCTTCACTCCCGTTTTTGAGAACGACCAGCATGAGCCTGGTGCGGCCTCTCCCATCTCTCTCGTTGAGGTCATTCTTTTTCATGTTGGAGGGATCGCTCTTTTTGTTGCTGGGGAGAGCGACCGTTTCCTCCTTCGCGCCGTGCTCCTTGAGGAGTTTGATGATGTCATCATCCTTCTTCTCCTTGGCGATTTGCAAGGCAGTCTTACCCGCTTTATTCTTGATGTTCGGATCTGCCCCGGCATCCAGGAGAGCTTGAACGCTACTATTCCTATCCCTTGCCACAGCCATCATGAGGGCGGTGTTGCCCTCGTTGTCCTGTGCGTTGATGAAGACGCCTCGTTGCATGAGAAGACGCACCTCGTCAGCGTCTCGGCGGCTAACGTGGCAAGGAAAGAGAGGCGTCCTTCCCTTGGCATCGCGCACGTGTGCATCGGCGCCGGCACGAAGGAGCTGGGCAATCGTTTCCGCATCTCCTGCGTAGAAAAGCGGGGTTTGCCCATCTTGGTCGATCGGCTTGTTCACGTCACCTCCTGCTTCAATAAAGGCGGGTAACACCTCATCAGCCCATGCATTAGAAGAAGCAAGGTAGGTGAGGAGGGAGTTACCGGTCTTGTTTTTGTGGTTAAAGTCTGCCCCGGCTTCACGGAAAATAGGGAGCGCGCGGGCCATTTCCCGGGTGGGCAGGTCGAATTTTTTTGTGGATAAGAAGTGGAAAAGGAGGGAGTCACCGTTTTCATCAACTTCATTCGGGTTTTCGCCCGTTTTGAAAAATGCTCGGAGGACGTATTGGTTAAAATCGGTTGTGCCGAGGCCGCTTTTCTCCTGCGTCCAGGCAATGAGATTGGGGGTGTAACCGTGGCGCTTGAGGATTTGGATGATGTCAACGTAGTCCTCATAGGGGAGAAGGGGGCTTGACACGTGACCGCCCGTCATATTACCAAGGAGGCGGTTGGTCATGTCCTTGGGAATGCGCGCGCCGAGCTCAAGCAACGGTTCCAGTTTCTCCGGTTCCACGACTTCCAGTTCACCGGGGTCGATTCCCTTTTCCTTGAGCAGCTTCACGACCTCCACCGCACCTTTCTCCATCGCGAGACTCATCGCGGAGGTCTCCCAACTTCCTGTCTTGCATTTTACGCTGGGATCCACCCCGGCATCCAGCAGCCGCTTGGCAATCTTGGGCCCCCAAATGCCGTTGACCATGAGGGTGGTCCATCCGGTGGTCCTCTTCTCTTCACTTTTCGCCAGCGGATCGGCGCCGGCATCGAGCAGCATGAGAGCCAGCTTCTCCCGTCCGGCAGAGGATATTTCCGACCTCAGTTTGTGAGTGAGGATGTCCCTGGGTACGTCCGCCCCTGCTTTGATCAACTGCTCCACCATGCTCAGGATGTCCGCTTCGGCTTTCTTGCTCACACGGCAGGGGAGTTCTCCATAAGATTCTCCTCTCCCGCCGCAAACGGCATAATAGATGACGCCATTCCCCGCAGAATCTTTGGCGTGCACATTTGCCCCGGCCTCCAACAGCCGTTTCACAATCTCGGTGCGGTTCACAGCATTTTCCGCCTCTTTAGCATTTTCCACCTCTTGCATTGCAGAATTGGCGGCTGCCATTAGTGGGGTCATGCCGTAGGGCTCTTCTTGATCATCCTTTGCCTTTTTGCCCGGTGCATTTGGGTTCGCTCCGTGGGCAAGGAGGAGCTGTACTTCCGTGAGGTCAGCCCCGTCTGCTGCTAGGTGAAGAAGCGTTGCAGAGTTGTAGTATGACAAAGGTCCATAACCTATGGGACTCATTCCCACGGACAATGTGTTCAGAGCATCGGCATTGGCTCCGGCGTCAATGAGAGCGAGGACGAAAGCTGCATTTTTTTCGCCATATTTTGACTCCAACGGCTTGTTCGGATCGGGTACCGTCGCCCCCGCCTTGAGCAGCGTTCGCAGCATGGCCCCGTCGCCCTTGTTGATGACCTCCTCCATGAGTTTTTCGTTCTTGGCGTCCAGTCCGGCATCCAGCAAAGCCTGCAGTGTTTTCTCATCGGGGATGGAGGAGAATATATCCGGATTTTGGAGCAGAGACGGATCTTGTTTCAGGAGCGCAAGCACGGTTTCTTTTTGCTTCAGTCGAAGCGCGATTTTTATTTGAAGCAAGGGATCGACAATATCCGTCTTCACCCCGAGTGCGCGGAGGAGTTGCAGCGGTTCCGCTTCCACGCTGGAGAGATCCTCCGGGAAAGAGAACTTCCTCGCACCAAGGCGATAAAGCAGGGCAAGTTCCATCGGACCTCCATGAAAATACTCCATCTTCCATCCCTCTTCCTCTCTTTCTTTCAACAACTGCTTGATCACCCCAACCTCTCCCATTTCTCTGCCTTGATACGTGAGCATGTCACGTGCTTCCTGGCGGCTCAGCGGCTGTTTTTCTTTCTCGAGCGCCGTCAGAAAATCGGTCATGTCTCCGTGAGCCACGCTGCCCGCCGTCTTCCCCTTCTTGCTTTTGATGGACGCATCCGCTCCCCTTGCTACGAGCCAGGAGACGGCAAGGCGGTTGTCCTGCGCGGCGGCGTGCATGAGGGCGGTCTGTCCGAGCTTGTCTACGGCATTGACGTCGCCGCCTTTTTCAATCGCCTTGAGCTTTTGGAGCAGGGACACCGCCTTCTTCTGTTCCTTGCTGAGTTTTACCCCTTTCTCCTGCT
This sequence comes from uncultured Akkermansia sp., assembly GCA_947632055.1. Taxonomy (GTDB): domain Bacteria; phylum Verrucomicrobiota; class Verrucomicrobiia; order Verrucomicrobiales; family Akkermansiaceae; genus Akkermansia. The sequence goes on along the minus strand of CANRNS010000001.1, from coordinate 71,528 downwards.
TCCCTGTGCCCGCCGGAAAGAGCAGCTCCACCCCCTGCTGCGCTGCGGGCATTGCCGCTTCTTTTTCCTGACCGCTCACCATGCTCGGATTTATCAGCAAACCGGCGAGTAAACATGCGATAAAACGCTTAAAGCGAGTTAATAACAAACGCGGGGGGGGGTAATGGAGGAATTCATGGTAACGTTTTGCGTTAGAGACGACGGCAATTTACCATAATGCGTCGGGCAAGGCAAGTAAAATAACAAGGAAAGAAAAAAATCGGTGCTCAGTCAATTTCGCCGGAGGCTCATGCTCGTTCTCATCGTTTGCATGCGGACTTGCCAATTATGGCGGGTTATGGTAGAGTGAGCTCATGAGAGCAAAGTTCCATTGGGTGATTCACCCGATGAACGGGAGTGTGGACTTCGGCGCGGAGCTGAATGAAGAGCTCCCGCTCTTAATACGTAAGTTGATGGCACAGCGGGGCATCTGTGGCCGGGACATGGCGGAGCGTTATTTGCGACCTCGTTTGGCGGACTTGGGGGATCCCTACGTGATGCAGGGCATGGAAGCGGCGGTAGAACGACTTCTTAGGGCGGCGGATAGCGGAGAATATGTATGCATATACGGGGATTATGATGTGGATGGGGTGAGCGCGGTGACTCTGCTGCACGAGACGCTCAGCGCCTATGGGATAGGGCACGCATCTTTCGTGCCTACGCGCACGCGCGAGGGCTACGGGCTGAGTCGCAGGGGGATTGGCAATGCGCTCAATCAGTGCGAGAGGCGGCCTTCCCTGCTCATCACTGTGGACTGCGGCACTTCCTCCGTGGATGAGGTGGATGAGTTGGCGCGGATGGGAATCGATGTCATTATCCTTGACCACCACGAAGGCGGCGCTCATGGGCGTCCGCACGCCGCAGCCATCGTGAATGCGAAACTGGAAGAGGATAGCGAACTGACCTACCTGTGCAGTGCGGGCGTTGTGTTCAAGCTGGCGCATGCGCTCATGAAGAGGCGCCGCCTGCCGCATTTTGACCTGCGCAAGTATCTGGATATGGTTGCTGTGGCAACCGTAGCGGACATTGTGCCACTGGTCCAGGAAAATCGCTTGCTCACGCGTGCAGGACTCAAACTAGTGGGCAATGCCAACGGCAACATGGGACTTCGCACCTTGGCTGAGGTCTCAGGGCTCAAGCTCCCCGCCAGCGCGAGCCACGTCTCCTTTCGCATCGGGCCTCGGCTGAATGCGGCGGGACGGATGGGGTCCCCGCAAGAGGCGCTGGAGCTGCTTACCACGCGAGACGAGCAGCGTGCGCGCACCCTTGCCACGTGTCTGGAAGAGCACAACCGCCAGCGCCAGGCCGAAGAAGAGCGCATACGCAATGAGGCTATGCAGATGCTAGCGCAGCAACCTGCCTTGCAGGAAAGTCCGGTGATCGTGCTGGGATCGCGCCACTGGCATCCCGGGGTTGTGGGGATCGTGGCATCAGTGTTGATGCGACGCTATCACAAGCCCTCCTTTATCATTTCTTTCGACGAACAGGGACGTGGCAAAGGCTCCGGACGTTCCGTACCGGGCATCTCCCTGGTAGATGCGCTGCATGCGTGCGCCGATTGCATTGTGGCGGGCGGCGGACATGACATGGCAGCGGGAGTGGAGCTGGATGAGAACCAACTCGAAGCCTTTCGCGAAGCTCTGGCAGCCTATGTGAGCCAACATGCCGATCCCCAAGCGCTCGAGCCGACCCTGCATATTGACGCGGAAGTCTCCTTTAATGAAATCTCCGTCGAACTCATGGAAAGCTATGCGCTGCTGGAACCATTTGGCAATGCTAACCCGCAACCACTTTTCTTGAGCCGCAATGTGATGCCCTCGTGTGCGCCGAGGCGGGTAACGGGCAACCACCTACGCTTCTCTCTGCACCAGGGCAATGATGAGCTGGACGCCGTGTTCTTCAATGCGGCGGACAGGACGCTGCCTGACCCGCCATGGGATATCGTCTTTAACCTCGAGCGCAACTGTTGGAAAGGGCGCAGCTATCTCTCCATCGTTCTGCAAGATATTCAGTCAAGCCAAGCATGATGCTGAAGCGCAGCAAGAAGCCGCCCGACCCTGTGGAGCACGGCGACTGGCGACTCCCGCTGGACAAGCCGGAGGAGGCGGAGCACTTGCCTCCACAGCCATTGGGCGTGTGGCGGCGGCTCAAATTGCGCGTGGCATATTGGCAGGCAACGCCAGCGATTCCGAGGCATCCTGAATCCGTAGGGAATGACCCGCCCGTGGTGCCGATTCACGGGTGGTCACGCGCTTTGCGCCTCGTTTTGGCATGGGCCGTTCTGCTGCCCCTATCCATCCTGATGGTGTATGCGTTGCTGCAGCATCTGTACCACCACGCGGGGGCAACAATGGGGCAGCGCAGTTTTTGGCTCAGTGTGCCGGTGTGGTACAGTTTGCTAGGAGTGGGAGCCTTTATCTCGCTGGTCGTTTCGCGCGTGGCATTGCCAGTAATGGTGTATGTCTATGTGGTGGGGCACGAGCTCACCCACGCCATAGCCGCCAAGCTCTGTTTAGGAAAAGTGCAGACGCTGCGCGTGGATCTCAACGGCGGTTACGTTGAAACGGACACCGACAACCTGTTTATCGCGCTCTCGCCCTATTTTGTTCCGCTGTGGATGTGCGTGTGGCTGCTCGTATTGTGGTGCGTCAACCTCATTTACCCCTTTCCCGAGTGGGGAGCGTGGTTCTACGCAGGATTTGGCTTCTGGTGGAGTTTCCACCTGTATTGGACCGTGTGGGTTATCCCGCGCGAGCAGCCGGATATGCTGGAAAACGGGTTACTGTTTTCCCTGCTTCTCGTGCTGGTGATGAATATCGGCATTTTGTTGGCGGTGCTGTACGCCTTCGGCGTGCTGTCCCCGGTAGGCTACGGGCAGGACTTTGTTGCCGCCGCGCGCGACACCTGGCAATTTCTCTGCGCTGTGTATGAGCGGCTTGCACATGCCGCGCCATTGTACTAAACTGACTTACCATCATTCGGGGGAGGGCGTCACATGAGGGAATACATCATCAAGCGTTTGTTGCTGGCGCCTGTGACCATCATCGGAGTGACGCTGCTGGTGTTCTGCCTGACGCGCCTGGTGCCTGGCGGTCCGGCGGAACGCCTGCTGCAGGAACAGGCCATGGGCGCACTCTCCGGGGAAAAGACCACGGTGACCGCCCCCGGGAACATTGGCGAAGATGAGCGCGAACGCCTGGCAGAGCTCTTCAACCTGGATGAACCCGCGTGGAAAGCTTACCTGCAATGGTTGGGACTCGCGCGCCGACGAGTCGACATCACCAAAGCCGAGTTTCACGATGACGGATGCGCCTACCTGACGACCTCAGCGCCGGGGGGAAGCCCACGCGTGCTGGTCGTGCGCCGCATGGGAGCCACTCCCATGTTCAAACGTCCGGCATGGTACACTGAAGAAGGCTGGCGCATCTGTATTGAAACCCCTGCGGAACGAGCTGCCCGCCGCAACGAGCTCAACCCACTCTCGGCGTCGACCCCGCCAACCGAACAGAGGGCGCTGCGCGCGCGCGCCGTGCTGTACCGTTATGCATGGGACGGCCTGCTGCAGGGGAATATGGGCAGATCCTACAAGTACAATGAACCGGTGCTGAGTATGATGCTCAACCGTCTGCCGGTATCAATCTACTTTGGTCTGCTCGGTGCACTGGTCATGTACCTCATCAGCATACCACTGGGCATTTGGAAAGCGTTACACCATCACGGCGTGGGAGATGCCATCAGCAGCCTGCTGCTCTACGTGGGCTACGCCGTGCCGGGATTTGCCTTAGGAGCTGTGCTGCTCATCTATTTGGGCGCACGGTTGGAGTATTTTCCGCTGTACGGACTCACGGGGCCGGATTTTGAGACGCTCAGTCTGATGGGGAAATTAGCGGATGTGGCGCACCACACCGTGCTGCCGCTCACGTGCTATGTGGTCGGCTCGCTTGCCTTGACCACCATGATGATGAAATCGAGCCTGCTCGACCAGCTTGCCGCCGACTACATGCGCACAGCCGTGGCCAAAGGAACGGAATACCACCGAGCCGTGTGGCGCCACGCTCTGCGCAATGCCATCATTCCGATTGTCTCCGGGCTTGGGAGCGTCATTTGCGCCGTGGTGGGCGGCTCCATCCTCATTGAACGCGTCTTTGACATCCGCGGCTTTGGCATGCTCTGCTACCAAGCGCTCATGGATAAAGATTACGCGCTCATCATGGGCACACTCCTGCTCAGTTCAGTAGTGATTGTTCTGGGGAATCTGGCGTCCGACATCCTCGTGGCACAGCTCGATCCCCGCATCAAATTCCGCTGAAATGAAAACGAAATTACCAGCTCTTATGCTCATCCTGGCCGCCGTGCTCGGCAGCCTCGCAGAGCTGCACGGCTGGCTCATTCCCACCCTGTCGTGGCCTTTTACCGTAGCGCGACAGGTATCCCTGCTCTCGTGCCGGGCCGAGTTGTGCCCATCGCTGGCTGCGGACGGACGAGTGCAATGGTTTGGCTGGGCTGCGATGTTGCTGCTGGCGCTGGCGGGAATAGGTCTTTTCTTCTGGCATGGAAGGCGGGAGAAAAGGAGCACGCCACCACAAACGCAGAGGGCGCTGACACGCTTCTACAACCATAAAACGGGCGTATTCTCGCTGGCGCTGCTGGGGATTCTCCTGGCGCTGGCAGGAGCGGATCAGGCTCTTGTCGGCAAGCGGGCTCTGGCAGTTGTCACGGAACGGGGAGAATGGCATTTCCCGGCTTTTCGGAGGCATATGCTGCCCGGCAGTCTCTTTGGGATGACGGGAAATGCGGGTCTGGCAGAGGCTGACTACCGGCAGTTGCACGAGAACCTGGGCAAACCCGGCGGACCTCAGTTCGTGCTCATGCCGCTCATTCCCTACGAACCCGCGGGCGATACCTCAGCCTTTCCCATACAAGAGTTGCCGGCCCGGGACGGACTTTTACTCAGCGCGGATGGAAAGACACCCTACGACGGATTGGCCTGCCGACTTTATCCCAATGGAGATGTCCACTTGCGCATCCGCTACCGGGCAGGCGTCCCGGATGGGATGGCACAGGGCTGGAGCCACGACCGCCGGGAAGTCTACAGCGCAACTTGGGACCACGGCAGACTCGTGCACGAATCCTACCGCGGCGAAGACGACATCCCTCATTTCCTGCAGCAGAGCAGCACCGAACACTACCTCATCCACTACCACCCGGCGCCGCCACTCACGGGAAATCACCTGCTGGGCACCGACAGCCGCGGGCAAGATATCGCCGCCATCCTTTTTGGCGGGCTGCAAGTGAATATCAAGGCGGCGCTCTTTTATTTACCGCTCGTGTACGGCATTGGGCTGTGCATCGGCATGCTCATGGGCTACTGGGGAGGGCTTTTTGATACCGTGACGCAGCGCATCATTGAAATCCTTTCCCAACTGCCGTTTCTGTTTGTCATCATGGCGATCACCGACATGGCGCCGCAGAGCCTGCGCGGGCTGCCGACCACCCTGTTGCTGATGGCGCTATTGGGGTGGATGCCGGTAACATATCTCATCCGGACCGGGACCATGCGCGAAAAAACGCATGACTACGTTGCCGCCGCTCGAGCCATGGGGGCGAGCACGGCGCATATCATCCTGCGCCATATACTGCCCAACCTCACGGGCATCGTCATCACGCTGCTCCCCTTCAGTTTTGCCTTTGTCGTACTCTCGCTCACATCACTGGACTACTTGGGATTCGGCCTGCCAGACACATGCGCGAGCTGGGGGAGGCTGCTCAACGATGGGTTGGCTCGACTCTCTTCTCCCTGGGTGGCCTCTTCAGCCGCCGGAGCGCTTATCGTCATGCTGCTGCTCATCACTTTTATCGGCGAATCGGCACGCGAAGCCACCACGCCACAACGTCTCACCCACTATGAATGAATCTTCCCACACATGGGGTTACCTCCTTCGCTTCCTGGGCGGACTGACGCTCATAGCAGCGGGGGGGATCTGGCTCACGAGCTGTGGGGACGAAAGCACGCGCACGGGGCTGGGATGGAAGCCCCCTGCGCCCGAAAAGCTTCCATTGGGGTTTGTCGATGAGGCCAATGTACCAGGCTATGTCCGCCGCTGGCGTATGCCACCCGGCTTTTCCGGTTTCGTGAAGCGGTGGAACGAACGGGTGCGGAACTATCTGGATTTGCGCATTGCACGCGCCGATGCCCAGATTCTGAACCTGCAGCAACGCCTGAAAGAAAATGCCACCGACCGGGACGCAACGCAGGCGCGACTCGACTTGCTCATCCTCGAGGCGCAACAGCTGCGCGAGCGGCGCCAAATCGGCAACTGCCTCGTCTTCCTGACGAAAAAAGATTTGCCCGCCAATCTGCAATGGGAAAACGGCCTGACTGAGCCTGAACTCGGCGACCCCGCCGCCATCAAAGGGGGAACGCTGCGCCTGGCCCTTCAGCGATCTTTCCCCAACACGCTGCGCGTTTTCGGGCCGAACAGCAACAACTCCACCCGCCGCTACCTGTACGATGATATCGACCTGCCCCTGGTGCGCCTGCACCCCGGCACGCGCAAGCTCATACCCGGCACGGCGGATCGTTGGGCAACCTCACCGGATGGACGCACAATCTACTTCCACATTGACCCGGCAGCGCGTTTTTCCAATGGCGATGCGCTCACCGCGCGCGACTTTGTGGCCTCGCTCTTCCTGAGGACATCTCCCCACAGCGCCGATCCCTTTTTCCCTGACTACTACCTCTCCAACTTCGCTCGCATTGCGATCTACAGCGACCACATCATGGGCATCACCTTGCCAACGCCCCGCCCCTACGCCGCCTACGATGCCGGCAAGCTGCCGAGCGCCTGCACGCGCTTCTACGCGGAGTTCGGACCCGATTTCCCGGAGCGATACCTGTGGCGCGCGGCGCCGACAACCGGCGGGTACGAGGTCGATGCCAAGCGGACAGTGATGGGCAATCAACTGACGCTCACGCGCGTGAAAAACTGGTGGGCGGCAAACCGCCGCTATACGCGCCACACCTGCAATGTGGATCACATTTCCTACACCTTTATCAACGAGGCTGCCAAAATCCGCGAGATGTTCCGCATCGGCGAGTTGGATGCCATCTCCGGGCGCGATGCCGACTTCTGGTACGAAGGACTGGAGATTCCACAAGTGCATGCCGGTTACATCCGCCGTGTTGTCTTTCAAAATGAGTGGCCACGCAACAGCTTTGGCTTTCACTTGAATTGCTCCGCCCCGCCATTTAACAATCCGGACGTGCGCCGCGGTTTTCACTATGCGCTGAATGTGCAAGCGGTGATTGACACCCTTTTTCGCGGGGACTACCGGCGAGGAGGGACCTACTTCTCCGGATTCGGTGAGTTTACCAACCCGAACCTGCAAGCTCTGCCCTACGACCCCGATCGAGCACGTGCCTGCTTTGCGGCTGCCGGCTACACAACAGAGGGGAAAGATGGTATTCTGCGCAGGGCGGACGGCAAACGGCTGCAGGCGCTGGTGAGTTCGCGCGTGGATCCGACCTATGCAGCGGCCATGAGCCTCCTGAAGACGGATGCAGCACGCTGCGGGCTGGACCTGCAATTTGAGCAAATGGATGACACGCTCTTTTACCTGAAGGTAAAAAACAAGAACTACAGCGCATGCATTTTCTCGTGGGGATTCAGTCCACCCGTACCCGATGCCGCTCCCTATTTCCTCTCCCAATACGCGTACGATGCGGACGGCAAAGCTCTGCCCGGCACAAACAATATCACCGCTACGGCGTCCCCCGAACTCGACCGCGCCATCTACGAAGCCCGCTCCGCACCCACCTTGACCGAAGCCATCCGCGCGCAGCACCGCGTGCAGCAGCTCATCGCCGATTCCTGCGCATGGGTGCCGGGCTGGTCCTCCCACTTTTGGCGCTTTGCGCAATGGAGGTGGCTATGCTGGCCGAACACGAAGGAGACGCGCTTCTGTCCGCCGCTCTACTACGATCCCTTGGACAGCCACCTGTACTGGATTGACCCGAAACTGATGCGAGAAACGCAACGCGCCCGCGCGAAGGGTCGCCGATTCCCGGAAGCCGAGCTGCAGATACCCCTGCCCAACAACAAATCATGAACACGTCCATCGCCCCCTTGTTGGAAATACGCCAGCTGACCACGGCCTTTGCCGGTGAGCATGGAGTGCTGCCGGTGGTGGATGGAGTGAATTTGAGTGTCGCGCCCGGGGAGTGCGCGGGCATTGTAGGCGAGAGCGGGTGCGGGAAAAGCGCCGTTGCCATGAGCGCCGTGCGCCTGCTGCCTCACCCGAGCGGACGCATTCTTGCCGGCCAGGCGCTCTTCCACGGGCAGGATTTACTCGCCATGCCCACGCGGCAGCTCAACGGCATCCGCGGCGCTCACATCGGCGTGATTTTTCAGGAAGCTCTGCAAACGCTCAATCCCGTGCAGCGCATCGGACAACAGATTGCCGAGCCACTCATGCTTCACTTGGGCATGGGTGAGGAAGAGGCCTTGCAACGCGCTCGAGAATTGCTGGAGGCCGTGCGAATACCCGCTCCGGAGCTGCGCGCACGAGAGTACCCGCACTCACTCTCCGGAGGCATGCGCCAACGGGTCATGATTGCCATTGCCCTGGCCTGCAGACCCGAACTCATCATAGCCGATGAACCTACTACGGCCCTGGATACCACGGTGCAGCAGCAGGTGCTCGCCCTGCTGCGAGAACTACGGCACGAGTCCGGCGCGGCCACCTTGCTCATTTCCCATCATCTGGGGATCATCGCGCAGAATTGCGATGTCGTCTACGTGATGTACGCCGGTCGGGTGGTAGAATTCGCCCCGACGGGGGAACTGCTCACCCACCCGCGGCACGCCTACACGCGCGCGTTGCTGGCCGCCACCATCCGTCCGGATATGCCACATCGATCACCCCTGCCCGGCATTCCCGGCCAAGTGCCTGCCCCCCACGAATACGCCACGGGCTGCCGTTTTTGCCAACGCATGGGACGCCGCGCTCCGCTAGGTGCGCAACGCCCCCCCTTCGCGGAGGTCGCGCCGGGGCACTTTGCCGAGCTCTGTCCCGCGTGTTGCAGGGAGGAGATGACTCATTGATACCGAGAACTTTGGATTGGGCGTCGCGCATCTTGAGCCGCGCATTCCATCAAATAGAGGAACTTGTGAAAATCCGCCTTGCTTTTCCCACGTTGAAAGAGTATAATGAGGGCGAATTCACCGCGTATTTTTTCCTCTCCATGTCCTCGAAACTCACCTACAAGCAATCTGGAGTTGATACGATTGAAGCTCAATCATTTGTCCACAACATCAGCTCCCATGTCAAGCGCACGCAGAAAAACCGCAGCCTCTTCAATGCTTTCGGACTTTTTGCCGCCGCCTACGATTTGAGCAGCTACAAACAACCGGTCATCGTGACGGGGACAGACGGCGTAGGCACCAAAACCGAGCTGCTCTACGAGCAAGATATGCTTGAAACGGCAGGCAAGGACCTCGTGGCGATGAATGTGAACGACATATTGACAACGGGCGGCGACCCCCTGCTTTTCCTCGATTATTTGGGAATCTCCAACCTGAAGCGCGAAACGCCGCGAATCACGCGCCTCGTAGCGGGCATGTGCGATTATCTGGAGAGTTGCAACTGTATTCTGGCCGGCGGGGAGACCGCGGAGATGCCCGGCGTGGTGCCGGAGGATTTGGTCGAGCTGGCCGGGTTCTGCATCGGCTGTGTGGAAAAGGATTGCATGATCGATCCCTCGCGTGTGCAGGTGGGGGACGTGCTGATCGGGTACGAGAGTGATGGATTCCACGCCAACGGATGGAGCCTTGTGCGGCGCATCCTCGCGCAGCACCCCAACTTGCTGACCCGTGAAGAATTGCGCACGGCGCTGGCCCCCACCCGTCTCTACAACGATGTGGTGGAGCAGATGCGCGCCGTCCAACTCGTTCCAAAGGCATTTGCTCACATCACCGGCGGAGGCTTGCCGGAGAATCTGGAGCGTTTCCTGGGCGACAAGGGAGCTGAACTGACCGTCCCCTTCTGGCAAAACGAGCCTGTGCAAAAAATACTGCAGTACGTGGATGAGCAAGACCGCTTCCATACTTTCAACATGGGTATCGGATGGGTCGCTATCGTTGCCCCCGACCAAGTGGGCAGCGCGATGAACGTGGGTCCCCGTTCCCATGTCCTGGGTACGCTGCAGCAAGGCGCAGGCATCCGCGTACGCATCGCCTCCTGACTCGCCCTTTTCCCAACTCCAACTCTCCCTCTCTCACCCTGCCAACCTGCCATGTCCGACCCCCTGCACCATGAATGCGGCGTAGCCGCGATTCGCCTGCTCAAACCGCTCTCATACTTTGCCAATAAGTATGGGTCGCCGGAATGGGCATTCAACAAGCTTTTCCTTCTCATGGAAAAGCAGCACAACCGCGGGCAGGACGGCGCAGGCATAGGCTGCGTCAAGCTGAATATGCCACTTGGGGAGCCGTACGTGTTTCGCGCGCGCAACGCCACCTCTTCCGCCCTTTCAGACATTTTCTCCGCTCAGCAGCGCAATCTGCGTACCCTGCGTGAAACCGGCGGGTGGGATCCCCAGGATGCGCAAGCCTACAAAAGGCATTTCAACTTTGGCGGAGAAATCTTGATGGGTCACCTGCGCTACGGCACCAGCGGACAGTTTGACGAAGGGAGCTGCCACCCCTTTCTGCGCCGCACCAACTGGACCACGCGCACACTCATGCTGCTGGGAAATTTCAACATGACCAATGCAAATGAGCTCAATCGCACGCTCATCGAACGCGGTCAACATCCTATTTTCGACACCGATACGCAGGCCGTATTGGAAGAAATCGGCTACTACCTGGACGAAGCCCACACAGATATTTACCGCGAGCTGCGCGACAACACCCCGGGCCGAGAAATCCCCAGCGTTATCTCCCAACGCCTCGACCTTTATGATATCATCGGCAAGGCCTCCCAAAACTGGGACGGGGGGTACTGCGTGATGGGGGCGGTAGGCAATGGGGACTTCTTCTGCCTGCGTGACCCGCACGGTATACGTCCCTGCCACTACGTGCTCACTGAAGAGTACCTGGCCATCGCGAGCGAGCGCGTGCCGTTGATGAGCGTCATGGAGGTGGAGTGCGAAGACGTCCACGAGCTGGATCGCGCCAACATGATAGTGGTCAAGAGCGATGGGAAAATCACCATCGCCCCCTACACAACGCCATTGGAACCAACCCCCTGCTCCTTTGAAGCGATCTATTTCTCACGCGGCAACGATCCTATCATTTACCAAGAACGCAAACAACTCGGCGCCAATTTGGCGGAAAAAGTTGTGGAATGTCTCGGCGATGAAAACTTCTCGAAAGCGGCTATCACTTACATCCCCAACACTGCCGAAGTTTCGTACTACGGCCTGCTAGAAGGCCTGCGCTCCTACCGCAGAGACTGCGTTACCGCCGCCGTCATCGAGAATTTCCACAAGGGCACGCTCACCGATGATCTCATCCGCGAGCTGATACAACGCCGCTGGCCGCGCGCTGAAAAAATTGCCCACAAGGATATCAAACTGCGCACTTTCATCTCCGAAGAGAGCAGCCGCAAGCAGATGGCAGCTCAAGTGTACGACCTCACGTACGGCGCCGTGGGAGAGCAGGAAGTGCTCATCGCCATCGACGACTCGATCGTGCGTGGCACCACGCTGCGGGTATCTCTGCTGCGCCTTTTAGCGCGTTCCAAGGCGCGAAAGATCGTTATCCTGTCCTCAGCTCCGCAAATTCGATATCCGGATTGCTACGGCATCGACATGAGTGAATTGGGCAAGTTTATCGCATTTCAGGCGGCTATTTCTCTGCTCAAGAAACGCGGAGACTACGCATACATCACTCGTGTGTACGATGAATGCCGTCACCAACTCACACTGCCGCCGAAGCAACGCAGCAACCCGGTCAAATCCATCTATTCACCCTTCAGCGCCGATGAGATCACGGATGAAATCTCGCGGCTGGTCACTCCGGATAATTCCCCCTGCGAGGTGCAGATCATCTACCAGACGCTCGAGGGGTTGCACTCCGCCATAAAAGGACCTTGCGGCGACTGGTACTTCAGCGGCAATTATCCCACTCCCGGAGGGTTCACAACGGCCAACGTCGCTTTCATCAACTGGTATGAAGGTCGGGATGGACGCTCGTACTCCCTGCCCGTGTGACGCCAACGCCTGGCTTCACTTTCCCGCAATGCCCTACGCTTTCCATGCCCGACAACGCCACACCCCAAGATTGGACTGAACTCCCGGATGAGGAGCTCATCCGCATCACCTTGTCCGGGGAAACGCGCGCGTTTGATGAACTCATTCACCGCCACAGCCGCAAGCTGCACGCAATGCTGCTGCAGATGCTCGGGTCTGAGGCAGATGCATACGACGTAGCGCAGGAGGCCTTTCTGAGGGCCTTTCGCTCGCTGCGCTATTTCAACCAAAAGAGCGCTTTCTACACCTGGCTCTACACGATCGCCGCCAATCAGGCCCGCAACTTCCTGCGCAAACGCAAACGCGAAAATGCCTTCAGCATCGATGATGATGAAAAAGGCGCACCGCTTGAAAAAGACAGCGAGCTCGCCGACCAGGCTTTGGACGCCGACCCCATTCGCAGCGCCCACATCACCGACATCAAAAAGAGGCTCCGCAAAGCGCTCGACCAGCTCTCGCCCTCTCACCGCGAAGTCGTCACTCTTTGCGACATCATGGGGCTCTCCTACCAGGAAATTTCCAAAATACTCCACGTCTCCGAAGGAACCCTGCGCTCCCGCATTTTCTACGCCCACAAACAACTCCAGAGTCTCCTCGGCGATCTGGAAAGATAGGGCAACGTTCCCGTGTCATTTCTGCCCGGGCAGAAGGAGTCCGGCAATCCACTTTTGAGTCGCGGAGGTGATGCTGTCCGCCAGGTCAGCATGCTGCACGGCGAAGCGCGGAGTAAACCAGGGAAAATAGCGCACGAGATCGTGGAAGACCTGCACCTCACCATCGCAGGTGCCGTGTCCAGCGCCAATGCCGATGGTGATGACAGAAGCCGCTGCCGTGAGCTGTGCTGCCACCTCCGCCCGCGTACATTCAATCACCACGGAAAAGGCGCCAGCGCGCGTAACAGCCTGCAAATCGTCGGAAAGCGCATGGGCTTCACTCTCCGATTTGCCGCGCATACGGTAACCACCATCTTCCTTGATATGCTGGGGAAGCAAACCGATATGCGCCTGCACAGGGATACCCGCCTGGACAATGGCACGAATCATGGGTTCCACAGCGCAGCCACCCTCCAGCTTGACCGCTTCTGCACCGACCTCCACGAGCGCGCGCGCGCTTTCCAATGCCTGCTCGGGCGTGTCATAAGTATGGATAGGCATATCCGCCACAAGCAAGGCTTTAGTCTGCGCGCGAGCCACGGCCGCGGTATGGTGCAACATGTGCTGCAAGGTCACGCTTGTCGTATCCGGGAATCCTAACACCATCATCCCCAGTGAATCGCCTACCAACAACATATCCACACCTGCTTCATCCAGCAAGCGCGCAGTGGGGTAGTCATAAGCCGTGAGTTGAGAGATGGGTTTCACACCTCGACAGGCTCGTATAGCGCAGATTTTTTCTTCGGCAGTAAGCATGGCGTTACAAGTTGAACAAAGTGACGGCGGGGGATTCCGGCAAGCGAGCGAGGAGCTGCTGCACGGTGGCAGTTTCTCCGGGAAGCACGAGGGAGGGATCGATATCGCAGAGTGGTTGCAGCACAAAGCGACGCAGCGCAGCGCGCGGGTGAGGCAAAGTCAGCTGGGGAGTTTGCATTTGCAATTCGCCGGAATAGAGGAGGTCGATATCGCAAGTGCGCACTTCGCCACAGACGCCGGTACGCTCGCGCCCAAGCTCTCTCTCTATCTCCTGACAGGATCGTAAGATCTCCTCCGGGGGTATCTTGGTCGTCACCTCCACACAGGCATTCAAAAAAAACGGACTGCCGGGCGGGCATTCCACCGGCTCCGTCTCATACACCTGGGAAAGCCGCAAATGACCAAAAAGTTGCGCGAGTCCATCGCAGGCACGTTCGAGAAGAGCCAAGCGATCGCCGCTGTTGGAACCGAGGGAGAATCCCGTGCGCCGAGCAGTGGCAGAATCAATCTGTGAAACCGAGCACATCTTGCATGCTGTAGAGACCGGACGGTCGATTGGCAAGCCACAGAGCAGCTCGTACGGCGCCGGATGCGAAAGTCATACGACCAGAGGCTTTGTGCGCAAGTTCCACGCGTTCACCCTCGGTAGCAAAAATCACGGTATGGTCGCCCACTACATCCCCGCCGCGCAGCGAATGCATGCCAATTTGGCGGCGTGGGCGCGCTCCCACCATGCCCTCCCGACCATGCATCACGTCCTTATTGTAATCCATACCGGTTTCCTCGCACACGACCTCTGCAAGAGAGCGTGCGGTGCCGCTGGGAGCATCCAGTTTGTGGTGATGGTGCATCTCGACAATTTCCACATCGTAATCCCGCAGGATCCGCACAGCCTTGCGCGTGAGCCAGAATAGCGTGTTCACACCAACGGAATAGTTGGAGGCGAAGACGATGGGAATGCTTCCGGCGGCCTCAACAATAGCGGCACGCTCTTCATCGGTGTGCCCCGTGGTGCCGATGACGAGCGGTTTTTTCTGCGCCACGGCAGCTGCAAGCAACTCCGGAGTAAATCCGTGGAAGGAAAAGTCGATGGCGAGATCAGCCTGAGAAAGGGCAACACCGATATCCTGCCCCACATCGTGGGTAGCCGTCAACACCGTCTCAGCGCACAATTCTACGGCCTGCTTGACAGCCTGCCCCATGCGCCCCGAAATACCCGTAACAAGTATATTCATCGTAAGTATCGGAAAAAGTTATGCAAGTAAATCAAAACGGCGCATCAGCTCGACTAATGCCGCTTTCTTCTCCTCTGCCAGCGGGGCAAGCGGCAGCCGCAACTCCCAGGAAATATCCCCACGCAGCGCCAACGCCGCCTTGATGGGAACAGGGTTCACATCCAAACTCATCAGCCCCTTCATAAGCGGGTAGTACTTCTTCTGCAGGGCAAGCGCCTTCTTACCATCGCCGCTGAGCGCAGCGTCCACAAGCGCTTTCATCTGCACCGGCGCGACATTGGACGTCACCGACACCAAGCCCACCGCACCGCAGGAAATGAAAGGAACCGTGAGTCCATCATCCCCGCAGAGTACGGCAAAATCCTCCGGAAGGGCCTGCACAAGGCGGTTCACGCGATCCACACTGCCGCCAGCCTCTTTAATGGCCACAACCGTGGGAC
This sequence comes from uncultured Akkermansia sp., assembly GCA_947632055.1. Lineage (GTDB taxonomy): Bacteria > Verrucomicrobiota > Verrucomicrobiia > Verrucomicrobiales > Akkermansiaceae > Akkermansia. The sequence continues at coordinate 56,152 of CANRNS010000001.1, read as the reverse complement.
AATCAGCCGCAAGACGCGCCACGGTTTCCACGGCAATCTCAATGCCGCTGCGCCCGGGAATGCTGTACAGCAACACCGGCAAAGACGAACACTCAGCAACCGCTTTGAAGTGGCGGTAGAGTCCCTCCTGGCTGGGCTTGTTGTAATAAGGACACACCTGAAGCGTGCCATCCGCCCCCATCGCGGCGGCATCTTTAGTCATGGCGACAGCCTCGGCGGTGGAATTCGATCCCGTGCCGGCAATCACCTGGCAGCGTCCAGCGGCGTACTCAATCGCCATGCGGATCACATCCATGTGCTCGACATGCGAGAGAGTGGGGGACTCACCGGTGGTGCCGACCGGGACAATTCCCGTGACTCCGGCGGTAATTTGCGCTTCAATGAGAGCGCGAAAAGCTTGCATGTCTACCTGCCCGTTGCGAAACGGAGTGATGATTGCTGTATAAAGGCCTGAATATCTCATAGGTTCCCCGCAACTATACCGCAGAGCTCCCCGGGTTGTCAAGGCTGCAAAAAGCTGCGCCAGGGCAGTTTCCCGCACTTTACAAAAAGAGCGGGCGTGGTATAATCGGGCGCTTCCGAAGAAAGCTCATGAAAAACTTGCTATCCATCGAAGAACTCACCGGCGAACAAATCAGGCAACTACTGACTCTAGGACACCGACTGAAGGCGGAACGGGGGCACCACACGACGCAACCGCTGGCCGGACAAACCTGGGCGCTCATCTTCTCCAAGTCGTCGACTCGCACGCGCGTGTCGTTTGAGGTTGGGGTGAACGAGCTAGGAGGCAAGCCCATGTTTCTCTCCACACGCGACACGCAGCTCGGGCGCGGCGAACCGGTGAAAGACACGGCGCGCGTGCTGGGACGCATGGTACACGGGGCGATTATTCGCACCTATGCGCAGAGCGACGTGCAGGAGTTTGCGACGTTTTCCGGCATACCGACCATCAATGCCCTCACCGACCAGGAGCACCCTTGCCAAATACTGGCGGATTTGCTCACGCTTGAAGAGCTGTACGGGATAGGAGCATGGAAAGATATGAAAATTGCCTTTCTCGGCGATACGGACAACAACATGGGACGTTCGTGGATGTGGGCGGCAAAAAGGCTGGGCTTCACGCTGGCGCTGGGCGGACCACAGCAAGCCCTGCCGAGTGCAGAGCTGCTCGCGCAGCTCGATTATCCGAATATCATCTGCACGACGGATCCAGTAGAAGCCGTAAACGGCGCTACGGTCATCAACACCGACACATGGATATCCATGGGACAAGAAGCAGAGAAAGGCACCAAAGAAAAAGCTTTCTTCCCCTACCAAGTGAACTGCGAACTCCTGACGCATGCGGCGACGGGACACAGCGTGTTTCACTGCTTACCGGCCTATCGCGGCTACGAGATCACCGATGAGGTGTTAGAAAAGCACGCCGGAGCTATTTTCACCGAAGCGGAAAACCGCCTTCACGCCCAGAAAGCCGTGCTCTACACGCTTGCACAGTCATGAGCTACGCAGAACGCATCGAAGAGCTGCTGGAGGACTTGTCCGTCTTTGAGGACTGGCAAGAACGCTACGAGTACATCATCTCGCTGGGACGTCATTTGGCGCCCATGCCGGAGCAGTATCGTCGACCGGAAAATCTCATTCAGGGCTGCCAAAGTCAGGTGTGGGTGGGTACGGAAATGGCAGAGGGGGTCTTTATCATTCACGCTGACAGCGATTCTCTGATCACAAAGGGCCTGATTGCGATTTTTGTGCGTCTGCTCTCCGGGCTCACACCGCAGGAGGTGTTGGCAGCCGACCTGAGCAGATTGGACACGGCCGGCCTAAAGGAACATTTGGCCTCTACGCGGGCGAATGCGCTCACCACGATGGCGAACACAATCCGCCGCGCAGCGGCACAACTTGCCTGACTCCTTTCATGCATGCGCGTCTGGACCAGCTGCTGGCGGAACGACGCGCCGCATTGGAACCTGACACGGATGCCTACCGCGTATTGCCGGAGGAAACACTTTTCCCCGGGGTGAGCGTGGATGCGCTCGGGGGGCGTTTTTTGGTATCACTGAGGAATGTCGCGATGCCTGGAGAGCTGCACGAGTGGCTGCTTGCAAGCGGAGCTGATGTGTTTGTCAAGCATCTGTCGAAGGGAGAGAAGAGCGCGCCGGAGCCAATGAACCCGCCGAAGGAGCCTCTGGAGCTTACTGTGAGGGAAAACGGGGTGCACTACCTGCTGAACATGCGGGGCGGGTACTCGCAAGGGCTCTTCATCGACCAGCGTGACAACCGCTCGCGGCTACGTCAGCTCTGCCGTCCGGGCATGACCGTGTTGAATCTCTTTGCCTACACCGGGGCCTTCTCCGTATGTGCGGCGCTGGGCGGGGCTACTGCAACCACGCTGGATCTCGCCCGACCATGCCTTGAAGTTTGTCGGGAAAATATGCGCGCCAACGGAATTGACCCCGCACGGCATTTTTTCTGCAAAGGCGACGCGCTTCACTGGCTCAGCCGCTTCGTCCGACAAGGGAGGCAATTCAACATGATCGTGCTCGACCCACCCACCTTTTCACGCGATGCGAAGGGACACGTTTGGCGCGCAGAGCGGGATTATTCAGAACTCGTACGCCTGGCCGTGCCATGTCTGGCGCCGGGTGGACACCTCCTCTGCACCACCAACTGCCGGAGTCTGAGCCCAGCGGATTTTTTGCACATGGTCAGTGCAGCGATACCTCCTGCAGCCCGTATTGAGGAACTTCCCATGCCCTTTGACTTTTCACCCGAAACTTATTTGAAAACGCTATGGATTCACAGCTGACTCCCATTGAACAAAAAGCTCTCTCGCTCTTTCGCCAACCACCTCGCCACCTCAATTGCGCTCAAACCGTCTGCGCCACCATGGGGCACGAAGAGCTCGTGCCCGCCATGCAACATTGCAACGTCGGCAAGGCGCCCGGGGGCACGTGCGGCGCGCTTTATGCAGCTATCACCATGGCTCCGGAGCGCGAAGCTGAACTGCGTGCCCTGTTTAACAGCACGCTTGGCGCTGACAAATGCTCGCAGCTGAAGCGAGACGGGCGCATCCCATGCCCTCGCTGCGTGTGCACGGCCGTGCGCGCGTTGAGCAAAGTCTGACGCAGTTCAATCTTTGGCGGATTTAGGATCAAAGGCATCACGCAAGCCATCGCCCAAGAAATTGAGAGCAAGCAGGGTAAGGCAAAAGAACACAGCTGGGTAAATAAGCAGCTGAGGCGCCACTTCCATGCGGTCTGCTCCCTCTTTGATCAGCGTTCCCCAGGAAGAGTTAGGCGCCTTCACTCCAAGGCCGATAAAGGAAAGCGTGGACTCGGTCAGGATGATACCCGGCACGGCCAGTGTAGTATACACAATGACGGGGCCGAGCAAATTGGGCGCAATGTGGCGCAAAAGGATCGTGCCATGACTGAGTCCGAGTGAGCGGGCAGCGAGCACAAACTCCTGCTGGCGGAGGACGAGCGTTTGGGTGCGCACAATGCGAGCTAGCGTAAGCCAACCAAGAGCGCCTATCGCTAAGAAGATTGGGATGAGCCCAAAGAGAGGCGCCAGGGTATCGCGACTCCACCCAGTGAGTTGCACAGCATGATCAGTCATCCGGCGGCAAGGCTCTTCAATGCTCAAGGAAAATACCACCACCACCACGATGAAAGGAAGAGCAAAAAGCACATCTGCCGCACGCATCATCACCGCATCCGTGCGCCCCCCCACATAACCGGACACCATGCCATACGCCACTCCCAACGCCACGGCTACCGCCGTAGCCAACACGCCCACCAGCAGAGAAATGCGCCCCCCGTAAAGCACACGCGCCAGCATATCGCGCCCCAAGTGGTCCGTGCCCAGCCAATGCTGCCAACTGCTCCCGGCAGCAATATGCTCTAAATCGGTGAGATTCGGGTTGGCCACGCAAGGGAACAACGGCAAGATAAAACACGCCAGCAGCATGAGTATAAGAAAGACGATGGAACACACCGCAGTGCGGTTGCAACAGAGACGTTTCCATGCATCCTGAAGAAGCGAATGACCACGCAAACTGGAGAAAGAGGATTTCATGAACGAAGGCGCGGGTTGAGCCAGGCTTGGCAAATATCAACAGCGAGATTCGCCGCCACAATGAGCACACCGTAACAGAATACCAGTCCCTGAATGAGGAAGTAATCGCGGTCGGTGGTGGCATTCACGAAATGCAACCCCAACCCTGGCACCTGAAAACAAGATTCAACCACGAATGAACCGGTGATCAGCGCCGCAAAAGCCGGGCCTAAATATGAGACGGCCGGCAGCAAGCCGCTGCGCAGCGCATGCACCCACAAAATCCGCCCTGTACCGGCGCCCTTGGCTCGCGCCGTGCGTACAAAATCGGAAGCAAGCGTTTCCACCATGCCAGCGCGAGTGAGGCGCGCGATATACGCCGCATTCACCACGCCCAGGGCTACGGCCGGCAGCAAGATGCACAGCGGGTGGTCCCAGCCGGCCACACTCAACCCCGGCACATGCGCGCCTAGCGTGATACCCAGTACAGGAGCCAACACGAAAGAAGGGATGCAGATACCCACCACGGCCGCGAACATCAACCACCTGTCCACTCGGGAGTTGCGGTAATAAGCTGCCAGCATGCCCGCCGGTATGCCCGCCAGAATGGCCAGCAGCATAGCCAGGCAACCCAATGCCAGCGACACGGGAAAAGCCTGTCCAATGATCTCCGACACCTGGATGCCCTCACGCACCAACGATGGTCCGAAGTCGCCATGCAGCACAATGGCTTTCCAATAACGTACATATTGCTCCCAGATACCGGCATCCAACCCGTACAAAGAATTAAGCTGAGCGAGTACATGCTCCGGCAATTTGCGCTCGCCTAAAAAGGGATTGCCGGGCAGAGCGCGCACCATAAAAAAGGTGATCGACTCAAGCACAAAAAGCACCAGCGCCCCCTGCCCCACGCGTCTGGCCAAATAGCGCATCATGGCTTCACCTCCACGGCATCCAAGGGATGATTATCCAGCAAAAGCGGGTGCCAACCACTCACGCAGGGTGACTTCATGTAGGTGCGCTCACTCCAGTAGAGCGGGATGACGGGACAGGCGCGCAGAACCTCGCGCTCGGCAGCAGCCAGGTGAGCCAGACGCTGCTGCGGGTCGGCTGCCTGTCGGGCGGCGGCAAGCTGCGCATCGCAAGCAGGGCTTCCCCAACCAGTGCAGTTGTTGCCGGCGCCGGTCTGCCAAAGTTCGACAAAGGTAGCGGGATCCAAGAAGTCGCCGCTCCACGAACAGGAAGAGATATCGTACTCTCCGTTTTGCTGCGCGGCCTTGTAAGCGGCCCACTCGCACGCACGAATCTCTACACGCACACCGAGCACACGAGCCCACATGGCCTGAATGCTCTCGGCCATCACCCGCTGCACATCGCGCGACGTTGTCATAATCTGCAGGGTGGGGAAACCACGCCCCTTCGGGAAGCCCGCTTGGGTCAACAAATCGCGCGCCAGCTCTTCGCGCTGCGTCTGGGACATAGGTTGCACCTCCTCATCCACCGCCCCGGCGTAATCCGATGTAGGGGGAGTGAAGCCCCAAGCAACTTTCCCTGCCCCACGCACGACCCGCTGCACCAGCAACTCGCGGTCCACCGCCAAAGAAAGGGCACGCCGAACGCGCACATCATTCAGCGGCGTCCGCGCGGTATTGAGACGGTAAAAAATGGTACAATAATAGGCATCCCGACAAAACTCACGAGGAGCGCGCCTACGGGCATAATCGAGCATTTCCGGCGGTACGTTGTTGGAGATATGGAGCTTGCCGCCGAAGTACATACGCGTCTCGGTATAACCATTAACGATGGGCAAAAAACGAATGCCACGGTTACGCACCTCGCGCGCACGCCAATAGAGCGAATTGGGCAGCACGCACAGGTAATCGTTAAGGCGGTGCTCTCGGGGAACGTAGGCGCCATTGCCCACCCAATTGCGGACGCGCGACCATAAACTGCTGCGCTCCAGCATGCCACCCATTTTTTCGACCTGGTGGGCTGGTAGCGGGTACCAGGTGAAGTGCAGCAAGCGGCGCAGCAATTGGGGTTCGGGAGCTTCAAGTTCCAGCACAAGCGTGCGAGCATCCGGCGTACGCACCCCCACCCGCTCCCAGTTGACTTCACCGCGATGGAACGCACGTGCGCCGCGGAGTGGGTAGAGCATCTCAGCATAGCGCCCGCCAAACTTGGGGTGCAGCAAACGGTGGTAAGCATACGCAAAATCGTGGGACGTGACGGGGTGACCATCGCTCCACTGCGCAGCACGCAAGTGAAACACCCATGTCCGCGCATCAGCACTCGACTCCCATGTCTCCGCCATGCCCGGCAAAACTGAACCGGAATCGCTCGCATCCGGACGCACCAATCCCTCCAACAGAGACGAAATAACTTTGCCATCCGCCACGGCGGCGGCCTTGTGAGGATCCAAACTCTGGATTTCCGTATTGTTGCCAAGAAGGAGGATCCCCTGCCGTGCAGCAATCTCCGCACTCGTCTCTCTCTCCCCACAAGCAACGAGCAGTCCCAGCTGCACACCGAACACGACACGCACGAAGCGCCTGCGTAAAACGGTGTACCGACTGGGCTGCGGATTACTCATCTTCCGATGCATCCGGCTCCTCGGTCACATCCGAGTCATCCTCGCCGCCATGAGCCAAGATAAACTGCAGGTCCTTCAGATCCAAACTGGAGGCAAAGCCGTCATCACCGAGAACATTGGTGACAAGCTGACTCTTGAGGATTTGCAACTTACGAATTTTCTCTTCCACGGAGTCGCGGGTGATGAGGCGATAAGCAATGACCTTGTTTTTCTGTCCGATGCGGTGCGTACGGTCAATGGCCTGACTCTCAACGGCGGGATTCCACCATGGGTCGTAGAGCACGACATAGGAAGCAGAAGTGAGGTTGAGCCCCGCCCCGCCCGCCTTCAGCGAAAGGAGGAAGACGCTCGGCTCCTTCGTTGTCTGGAAACTCTCGATAACGCCCTTGCGATCCTTCACCTGTCCGGTCAAGTAATGGAAAGTGCGATTCTCCTCCACGAGGCGCTCCTTGATAATGTCGAGCATTTTTACGAATTGAGAAAACACCAAGACCTTGTGACCTTCCTCGCGCAGCTGGTCAAGCAGGTAGAAGAGGGCATTAAGCTTGGCGCTGCTCACATCGCGATAGTTGAGTTCCGCGCTTCCCAAGTCAGCCTTCAGACCTCGTTTTTCTACAATTTCCTTGAAGTCGGGCAACAAGGCCGGGTGACAGCATATCTGGCGCAGTTTCATGAGTCCCTGCAGAATGGCGAAGGAATTTTTCTTCACCTCTTCATTGGAATCAAGCCGCAGCAGCGCCTTTTGGATCTGACGCAACTCGTGGCGGTATAGCTGCAGCTGGATGCCCTCCATGCGAGCCAACACGACTTCCTCCGTGCGCGGCGGAAGATCCTTGGCCACCTGCTGCTTGGTACGGCGCAGCAGGAATGGCTTGAGGCGCGCAGCCAGACGATTTTGACTCTGAGCATCCTTACGCTTGTCAAAGCGCTTTTTGAAATAAGCGCGGCTGCCGAGCACGCCGGGCATCGCAAAAGCCATGAGCGACCACATATCCAACAGGCGGTTTTCAATGGGCGTGCCGGAGAGCACCAGGCGATTGTAGGCGATGATTTCACGCGCAGCTTTGGCAGCCTTGGAGTCCGGGTTTTTAATTTGCTGCCCCTCATCCAAAATAACGGTGAGCCATTTAATGGCGTTGATCTGGTCACCGCACACGCGCAACTGGGCGTAGTTGATGACAACCATGTCCACCTCAGAGAGAATATGCTTCACATCCGCCTGATCTTTATTGCGGATCACCATGACACGCACACCGGGCGCGAACTTTTCCGTTTCACCGGCCCATACATCCAACACTGATTTAGGACACACAATGAGAACCGGCGGTGTGGGCTCCATTTTCTTGCCCTTACCTTTGCCGGAATGGTTGCGCGCCCATTCCTCGCGCAGCCAGAGGATGTATGTGATCGACTGAATCGTTTTACCCAAACCCATATCATCCGCCAAGATCCCTCCAAACCCGTTCACCGCAAGGTAAGCAAGGAAACGGAAGCCATCCACTTGGTAGGGACGCAGCGTGGCCTGCAAGGAACTCGGGACATCCGGCTTCACGTCAATTTGTATCTCTGCCGTACGCTCTTTGATTTTTGCCCAAGCCTGGGGATCAAAGACCTCTGCCGCACGTGGATCAGCCAGCTGCAAAGCGTGCATGCGGTGGGTCTCCCCGGACAAGTCATAGGGATCAAGGCCAAGTTTCGTCACGGCGTCGCGTTCATCCTCGTTGAGCTTAATCTCCAGACGCATCCACGTACCGTCATCCATGCGCACGTAACCACCACGCGCCGCAACGAGCGACCGAATTTGTTCCTTGGAAAGCGTGAGACCCTCCACATCGAAAACAACTCGCAGATCAAACCAGTCGATCTCCTGTTTCACGACTTCAAAACGAATGGAAGCAGCGATGGGGTCGTCCAGCAGGGACTGCAATCCCCTATCCATTTCCACATGAACGGTGTCCGGGATCGTCTTGACCCACTCGGCAAACTTCTCCGGGAACTGTTTTGTGATCCGCGTTTTGAAAACGCCAACAGGCAAATCCGCTTTACTGCCGTACACACCTTTAAGCCACTTTTCAATTTCCTGGGTGTAGTATTTGCTGCCAGCTTCATCCGGCAAGTCATCCTCCTTGGTGCGAGGCAGGCCGTAGGTGAAAGCCATCTGCTCAATCATGGAGGGAATGGGGTAGAGATAGTCGCGGATGAAGCGCAGCAAGGTGCCGTCTTTCACGCGTACCTGTTCGAGAACCTCCCAATCGTCTTTGCCGAGACGCTCCTTGCGGCGTCCGGACTTATCCTGGGCGGTAACCTCGAGCAGCACGTGTTCCGTATCCACGCTGGTGAGACCGCGTGCAATCTTCATGTGGAATGTTGGAATCATCTCAATATCCACGACGCGCTGCTCCATACTGGGCGGCAACGTGGCGCCAATCTTGCGCAAGAACTCCACTCCGTCCAAACTGTCGATGACGGCCTTCGGTATGGAGTAACGCGGCTCTACCTCGGTGCCTTCCATCCAGCGCGGAGGACCGGGAAAAACAGTCTCATCCGATTGGTAAAGTTCCTCTTGTCCCGGCAGCTGGCGCACAGAGTGAGTCACGTGCACTCCTGCAGCAGTCACCAACTGCAAGCCATAACAATCCGGAACAATGGGATCATCAATGCATATCCACTTCAACGGTTCTTTTACCACCTTGAAGTAGCAATCATCCAAGTTGAGCAAGTAGCCTTTGAGAGCCGGTTGATGGAAGAGCCTGTTCATCACGCGACATGCCTCTTCTTTATCCAAATCAAGCATCACCGCACCCTCGCGCTCGCTGTAATCATTGAGCACATTCAGCAGAATGTCTGACTGCGGGTCCATCTTGTACGAACCGCGGATAAAGCCGGCCATCAGCTCGTCAAGCTGAGCCTTCTCGCGTATCGTCTGCCACTCATCAGCGTCCAAATGACGAAATTCAAAGTGAGCTTCATTGATGGTGGAGATAAGCCGCATATGCAGGTGTATGCGCGGAGGCTGGGGGGGGCGCTCATTGATACTGCGGATGCGTTCGTACCACGTGCTGATTTCTTTCTCATGTTCCCACTCGCGCATGCGCGTTTGGACCTTGCCGAGGTCAGTGACGACACTCATGAAGGTAGGGAAGCTGATGCGCTTTTTTGCGAAAGCGTAGGCAATGTAATTCCAAAACTCCAAGATATTGCGCGGAGGCGTCGGCCAAAGTTCCAACGCCTCATACCCGGATATCTCCCAGCGCGGGTTGAGACGTACGAGATCGTGATCGTGAATTTCCTGCTCAATGGCAAAGCGACGGTAGCGTTTTTCAAGGCGATTCACGTAATCCTCCTCGCGAGCATCCAAGTCGCGCCCCAGTTTTTCTTCCAGCACGTCGGTGAGAGGAATCTCATTGAGCTCATTCGGACTTTCCGGCATGCTGGTGCCACGGTACAGACGCTCTATCATGGTTGCTACCAGACACGAGCCTGCAACTTCCTCGTCCTCCGCCGTACATGAACCGTACCAACGATTTCCCTGCAGACGCAGGCTCGTTCGGAACACCCCTTTTTTTGTTTCCACGCGTCCCTGAATAAAGAGGTGATTACCAAAAATTTGAGTCACAGCCCCCTCTTTTTGCAACTTTTCGCCCTCATCGCGCACCTCTTCTGTGTAAGCGTTGAGGAAATTGAGCGTAGCTCGATCCGGATTAAGTGACGAGTTTAACATATTACACCTGCCTTGCTAATTAAATTCGGAGCCCATTCGCTCCAAAATCCCGCTTCTGTCCCGCGGCTTGATATAAGTATAACACACCTTTCGATCTATTTCAAGATACGTCTGATTCTTTTTTTTAATTTTTTCAAAAAAAGGGACTTCCCCGCCTCGTACCCTGCCCCTTTCCAATCGCTTACAAGCACAGCAACTGGTCCATGGCATTCAGTTTTTTTGAGCCGTAGAAATCGGCTTCAATGAGGCGTTTGCGCTGCTCATTTAACTTTTGTTCAGCAGGAAGAACGATCTGACTGTACCCGGGAAAGTCAACAGAGCGACGCCGCCCGATGATGAGACGCAGCGGCGCGCTTTTCGGCAACCATGACAAAACCTGCAACAAGTCATTTGCTGCAGCGTCTGCACTCTCTCGGTCAACAGCCTTGGAATACTCCTGCTGCATGCGTTCAAAGAGCTCACGCATGGCTGCCAACTGATCTGAAACATCCTGCGGGCTCAGTTGACTTCTCGGCACCACATTAAAAACGAAATCCATGGGCAGCCATTCCGTAAGCTCGCGGGCTTGCTGCTCATTGCAACACAAGCGTTCTGCAAGAAGCCGCGCTGCAAGTGCGTCCACTCCGTACGCAATCATCACCTGATTCACAGCCTCGTTGTGCTCGTAATGATCGCGACCGGAAAGAGGACCGGCAGCTTCCACCTCCAAGAGTTTTATATACGCCGCCGGAGCCTGCAAACGACGCGCCAGAGCCAGACATTCTGCATCATGTTCCGGTGTATTGAGATGATGAGCCTGCACCAAGAAGAACATACGCAACAAGTGCACGCGCTTCAAGGCACAGCGAGCCCTTTGCTCTTGCTCTGCCGCCTCCACTTCACCAACAGGCTCCACCGAGGCAGCCGACAAAGGAGCGGTCGGCTGCTGCTTTGCTGCGGCAAAGCACCCCAGGAGAGAGAATAGCAACAAGAAGCGTCTCATGTCAATGTTCCCAGATAAAACTTTTTCTTGCCGCGGCGTATAATGAAGAGCTCACCCTGCAAAGCGTTTTGTGGAACAAATGCATAGGCCGGATCTGTCACGATCGCGCCGTTCACTGAAAGCGCTCCATTGGAGACAAACTCACGCGCCTCGCGTTTGGAGGCGCAGATGCCAGCCGCCGCCAGCGCATCCACGATCCCTGCACCCGCCGGAAGTTTCACCTGCGGGGCTCCCTGTAGTCCCGTGCGAATATCGTGCAAGCTCATGCCCGAATAGTCTCCGGCAAAAAGCTTGCCGCTCAGCTGCACAGCATGATCAAACTCTTCGCTTCCATGCAAATCGGTGATAATCTCGCGCGCGAGGGCTTTTTGAGCCAAGCGACGCTCCGGGTGAGCAGTATGATCCGCCTCAATCTCCATGATCTGTTCAGGAGTGAGGAAGGTAAGCCGTTTCAGGTAGCTTATCACTTGGGAATCCTCCGTATTCACGAGGAATTGGTAAAGTTTGTAGGAACTGGTTTTCTCTTTATCGAGCCAAAGGGCGTTCCCTTCGCTCTTGCCAAACTTGTTGCCCTGGCTATCAGTCACCAGAGGCATAGTGAGACCATAAACTTCATCCCCGGTCGTTTTGCGGATGAGTTCTATGCCGGTGGTGATATTGCCCCACTGGTCGCTGCCGGCCACTTGTAAGTCCACGCCGCGTGTCTCGTGCAAGTGCTTGAAATCAATGGCCTGAATGAGCATGTAGGAGAACTCGGCATACGAGATGCCCGTTTCCATCTGGCGTCGCACGTGGTCTTTGCCGAGCATGTAGCCAACGTTGATATACTTGCCGTAGTTGCGGAAAAAATCAATCACATTCAGGTCCTTAATCCAATCGTAATTGTTGATGACCTCGAATCCAAAAACTTTTTCAACTTGGGCACGTAAGCTCTCATAGTTGCTCATCACAAGCTCCTTTTCCTGCAGTTCACGCTCTACCGTGCCGCGCGGATCGCCAATAAGTCCCGTAGCCAATCCCACCAACAGCAGGGGGTGATGTCCCGCACGCTGCAAACGCTTTGTGATGAGAAAACTTGAATAGTGTCCCAAATGCAAACTACCGGCTGTCGGGTCAGTGCCGATATAGAAAGTCAATCCCCCTGCATTCAACTTATCAATCAGCTTTTCATCGGAAATCTGATTGATCAGCCCGCGCCATTGCAATTCCTCGTAAAATGTCATCATGCGCCGTGCATCATAGCACGATTCCTACCCCCTGGCAAGCGCAGCCTCCCCTTTTTGAGCGCGACACACCTCTGTCCCATGAAAAATATAAAGGAAGTTCATAATCACGTTCCCCGCCCATGAAATATATGTTCCCAGATGATCGCGCGGGAAGCGACAAAGCAAAAAAGCAGGCTCTCAGCGGACCGATCCCGATTTGTTGAACCGCACAACTTCGCGGCGCGCTTCCAACATCTCAGCTCGCGCTTTCAAATCATAACGACGATCACGATGCGTCTTGCCCCGTCCCAATCCGAGTTCAGCCTTCACCTTCCCGCTCTTCCAATACAGTCGAAGCAATGGCAAAGCAAATCCACGCTGGGTAGTGCGCAGCTCCATCTTCAGAATCTCGCGTTTGTGTGCCAACAAACGACGGGGACGACGGGTTTCGTGCTGAAACCAGCTACCGGCAGTCTCCCATGGTTGGATATCGCAGCCGTAGAGGAAAAGCTGTCCCCGTTCAACGCGAGCAAAGGCATCTGCTACATTGACCTTGCCGGCGCGGATCGACTTGACCTCGGTTCCACGCAACTCCATCCCACACTCAAAACGCTCGCACACCTCATAATCACGCCCCGCCTTTTTATTGGCGGCGATCACCTTGACATCCGTCCGTGGTTTCATAGACCCAGGCATAATCCCTGCTGGATGGTGGAAGTAAACCTGAGCCGCGCACGCACAGGCAACGAGCAACTCAAGCTTCTGGTTTCTCGTCGCTCAATGCTTCAAAAGGATCAGAAGACGTTTTCGATTCGGTCTCTGCATGCCATCGCAACTTCCCCTCAATGATCTCCGTAAGGGCTATATCACCGGCGCCCATCTCCGGAGTTGTGGGCACATAGGGATCCGCTCCGTGATTGATCTGCTGCACTCTCTTAGAAACAACATTGATGAACAATTGATTGTCTCCTACTATGCGACTCGCTTTCTCAATAAGTTCTGTTTTCATGGGGTGTAAACTCCGGTTGCCCGCGCGAAGTGGGCGTATGGTAACACACTCCCCCCCACTTTGCAAGCGCTATTTTTGACATCGCATGCTCTCGCCGCTCTTTGCCCACTCCTTGATTCTTCTTTGTAAAGAGCAGCACACGATCCAGCGTTGCCACGAAGATTCTATGCGCCCAGCTTTTCATACCCTATCTGTCATCTACCGCATCAAAAATAAGGCCCCGGGAACTGCACCGCCGTGTACTTTCCACCTGGCTGTCCGATCAACAACGCACTCTTCTTGGCGAGCTTGCGCTTTTCACGCCCTGTCATTGTTCGTCTCCCTTTCTTCTTGCCGGACGGCGTTTTTTGCTCCTACACAGAAAGCAGCTCTATTCTTGCTTGTTTGCTCATTTTGAGTGGTATGTGATTGATATGAACCCTGCATTTTGGGGGATCAAACATTTGAGGGAGTCCCTTTTCTCGTATTTGGCGAGCTTTCGGTGACTATATTGTCGAGGCAATGCGGCGTGGGATGGCATTGACAGAACGAAAGCGAACGGATAGAATGAGCGCATGCCGCGTCTGAATTAAGCGAGTGAGAGGAGGAGTTTTATGGTGAGTATCGTGACACACGCTCTTCTGTCAACCATCCCGGTTTACGTATTTTTTGCAATAGGTTTTTGGCTGCGCAGCAAGGGAGCGCTCAAAGCAGAAGAAGACAAACCGGTCATGCAGTTGGCGATGGATGTGGCCTACCCATGTCTCATCTTTTACAACATCATGCGCTACATGGTGGTCGAAGCCCACCCCGACATTGCGAGTGTCGGATTTACGCTTCGAGCCGTCGGCTGCGGCTTTGCAGAGATGTTGCTGGGGGTAATGGCAGCATGGGTGGTGGCGCGCCTGCTTCGGTTGCGCATCGGGAACGGCTTACGCACCTTCACGCTCACGGCCGGGATGCAGAATTATGCGTTTTTTGTCATTCCGATTGTGCAGATGCTCTTCAGCGTACAGGATGATCCCACGCTCGGCGTGCTTTTCATCCACAACGTGGGATGCGAGATCTTCGTGTGGAGCTTCGGGGTCGCGCTCATGCGCGGCAGCATGCGGGACATGGACATCGGAATTTTCATGCGCGGACCACTGTTGGCCGTCGTGGTATCCCTGCTTCTGGTGTGGACCGGGCTCGGCGCCTATGTGGCACAGCCACCGGTCATGAAAGCCGCAGAAATGACGGGAGCCGTGGCCACCCCGGTGAGTCTCATCCTGTTCGGCTGTTTGATGAGGGACATGCTGGTGCAATTCAAATGGCAACCGCGCATGCTCGTCAGCGGACTCATTGCAAGGTTGGGGGTCATTCCCCTGCTCATTCTTTTTGTAGCATGGCTTCTTCCGGTAGAGGCGGAAATCAAGCGCATCATGGTCATACAGAGCGCCATACCGAGCGCGGTAATCCCCGTGTTGCTCGCGAGGCGATACGGCGGTCAACCAAACGTGGGCACGCAGATTCTGCTTTCCACCACGCTGTGCTCTTTCTTCACGCTGCCGCTGTGGCTGGCAGTCGGGGGCGCCTTTGTCGTGCCCATCCTCCCCTGAGCATCTCGCTCACTCTTGAGGGATGCGCTCAATGGGGCGTATCACCACGCGTTCCTCCAAGTATCGCATGAGTTCCAGACGCCCGTTAGCAAGCACAGCCGAAGCTTCGGTACGCAGGCCACAGGTCGCCGCTCGCGCCACAGCCTCGTCCCCCGCCCCAGGAGCGCGCAGCAAAAGCCCGCGAGCCGCCAACGCCGCATAGCTGGCCTCAAAGTCCTCCTTGCTGGCATAACTGAGCGATACACCGTTCTGCTCACAGAACAAAGAGAGCCAATCGCGCTCAACCTCAGCGCTCAACTCAATGCGGCTGCGTGTCTGCATCGCCGCCATGAGCATGATCGCCACATCAACATCGCTGAGCGTCTTTTCAATGCGCAGGCATACGCGCTCCGGGCAGTACCTCAACACCGCTTGCAAACCATCCGTCGGCGACAAAGGGCGCTCGCAGCTAAACTCCTTTTCCCACCAGTATGAGATGGAATCGGCTGCAGCAGAAAGCCGCATCGCTTCATCCACACGAGAGGACGAGGGGAGAACATCCTTGGGGTCGAATTGCAAATTCCTGCGCGGGCTGCGTGAAGAGGGTCGCTCATTTTCTTCCCAGTGACAAAGGGCCACCACGCCGCTCATCAACCCGCGCATCGGGCCCGTGGCGGCGCTTTGCGTTGTCTTGCACATGGGCATGGGGAACGCGCCGTGCCTCAATGACGGGCAGCAGTTCACCCCCACGCGCCGACAATCCACTTCGCGCCTCCATGTGGCAATCTCCTCCTCATCCTCCGAATAGATGACGGCAGAGCTGCCGCGCGAAAGGCGCATTTGAATGACGGCTGCCTCGCGAGCATCGCTCACGCGCACAATTCCCAGCACGGGGAGACGCTGTCCAAAGCGCACAAAATCGTCCTGCGGCTGCACGTGGGCGCACAGTCCGGGGCTCCACAGTTGGGAGGCGGGACTCTCCGCGCGAGGTGCAACCCACCATTCCACATTGCTCGACTCACCGGAAAGCAACTTGCGCTCGCGGTCACCCAATGGAGAGGAGACAGGGCCGAGCTGTGCGCCCTCCAGCCATGTGGGACGCGGCTCCTGGGATGCCACCGCGTCCTCGATAGCAGCGCAAAAGGCAGCGTCATCACACAAACTCGCATGGACCATCAAAATGTGCGGGCAATGGGACGCCTGCCCGGAGCGACAAAAGGCGGCGGCGATCACCTCGCGCAAGGCTCGCTCCCAATCGCAGCTCTCCGCCAGATACACGCTCGGTCCCATAGCAGGGGACGCCAATATAGCCGCATCCGGGTTGGCGGCAACCAAGTGGCGCGCAACTTGCGGAACGGCCGCACACACCGCCGCACTCACGCGGTGATCCGTCACAAGTCGCTGGGCAATTTCAGCATCCGCACAAGGCAACGTGATCAACTGCACCCCGCATTCCCTCAGCAGCCCCGAGAAGAGCGCACCGAGCAAAGCAGAATAAGTGGCCGGCACATAGACAATCGTGTTGCCCCCCATCCATGCGGCAGCAATACCATCCGCCGCCTCGGCAAGCGGGTGGGCGGATCCCGTCGCCACCGCCACCACGCCGCGGGCACGGGCTACAGCGCCATCCTGCAAGCCTCGCCACGTCTCATCCTGAGAGGCCGCATACCGCAAAGCCTCCTGGGCATCGCGCAGTTCCGCCGCGGCATCCGCCACAGTGAACCCCGCATCGCGCACCAGCGCCCCCACAAACTGCCGGGCCCGCTTTTTCAGCTCGCGCGCGGCACGACACAAACTCGCCGCGCGTTCATCCATGCCGGGCTTGGGCTCGCCGGTCAGTCGCTCAGCAAAGGCCAATGCGGCATCCACGGCAGCGTAGTCAGCCCCCGCGTAGCGATAATCTTCCAATCCGGGCACAATCAACGAGCGGTGAATGCAAGTGAGCGGGCTGGCCAACTCGCGCTCCCCTAAGCGCAGGGGAATGAGTTCCTGAGCTCGTTCCTTTTCGGCTCGTGCAGCAGCGTAAAAAGCATCGACCTCGGCGCGTTCCGTCAGGGCTGAAAGCCCCGCCGGTTTCCAAAAATCAGGCGCAGGCTGGGCGGCAGATGCCGCTTTCCCTGAATCGCGCATGCTGTGCGCTGCCATAATCGGTTTTGCCTTGGCCGACCAATCAATTTCCGCCGGATTCGCTGCATTCGCGCCAGCCAAATAGCTATCCGGACGGGCGAGCTCGTGCAGAGTGCGTAGCAAGTAGCGTTCAAACGCACGCGTTTCGCTCTCCTCGGCCGCCACGCCCGCCACTAAATCCACCCGGCATCCCAGCTCGGCAAACACGCGCCCCACGTGGTTGCCCAATCCATGAATCAGCGAGATGGGTGGCAGGCCCTCTCTTCCGCTGCGCGCCCAAAGAAGAGCGGCATAGCTCAAGTGCATGACTTCGTGCGTGCCAACCACGGGCGTAATAGCCTGCTCGGGGCATGCCATCGCCGCTTCCAGCAGACGTATGAAGTACATATCTGTTTCCGCCTTTCCATGGCACAATTGATCTTGTGATCCGTAGCGGGCGCTGCAGCGGCGCTGCTCCTCCAAGTAATCCCCCTTCACCAACAACACGCGGATCGCGCGACCCGCGCGCATCGTTGCCCAGTCCGTCAAGTCGCGCAGGTAGTCGAGACTCGTCTTCAGGTAGGCCGGCAGCTCCACACTCACCTCGGCCGTCTCCAAATCCGGCATACTCAGCACGCGCTTGAGCGCCCCCATCACCACCCCCAAGGTATCGCTGCAGCGCGTCTTGATGTGGATGGGACTACCGCCGGCCTGCCGGGCTGCCTGCAAAAGACGCTGCAGTTTACCGGCCAACAGTTGGGCGCCGTACTCCGGCGAATCCAGAGAGAGCGCCGGACAAAGCCTCAGCGGTTCCACCGCCACCCCCACCCCCGGCTGTTTGGTGAGGATAGCCAACAAATTGTTTTCGTAGCGTTCCGCTCCTTTTTGTCCGAACACACGCGGCGACAACGGACGCAACACGAGCCGCATCTTCTCCCTGGCAAGAGCCTCCGCCCGGCGGCTCACTTTGCTCATGTGCGTGGGCAATACAAGTTCTCCAAAAGTCGACCGGAACACGCGCTTGAGCTCCCCTAATGCCGTGCCCTGCATGCTGCGCGGCGCCATAACTGCCGCCCTGATGCGCAAACGCGCCATCGAACTGAAAAAGGTCGGCACCCCGCCATGCTCCGCTATCATCCCCTTGAGTTGCTCCCCCGAATCTTCGGCCGGATGCAGCACGACCTCGCACAGTCGGCGCACAAATCGGCGGCTCTCCTCATCCACCGCCAACTTCTTGGCCGCCGCATGAAATGCGCGTTCCTCCGCGCGCATCCGACTCAGCGCCGCCGCGTACACCTCCCGCGCCAGTTCCGTCGCCCGCTGCACAAGCGTCTGGTCTGCCCAACCCTTACTGCGGGCATCGTCTATTAAAGTGCGCATTTCTGTCTCGCCCATGTCCGCTCCCATTCTAGCTTCTACATGCCCGGCTTGCAAGCACATTGTTCCCTGCTACGTCATGATTCTCTCTTTCCCTCCCTCTCTCTAATTGTTTTACGGAGTGTGTATCTCTTTTCAAAAGCAATGTCCAGTTTCTTTTTCAAAAATTTTGAAAAAATTTCTCAGGATCTTCTGTTGACGCACCCGAAAGAAATTGATACTTTCTAAACGTTGCCGATCAATCAATAAGAGAAACGAAAGAAAGTCTACCTCTTTTCAAAAGAGATGCCTCGCTTGCAAGCTCAAAGACCTTGAAAATGAAGTATGACACAAGAAAAAAATGCTTCTTCGCTCCTTGAAAAAACGAAAGCACTTTTTAATATATAATTATTTGATAATAAATAATTTATAGTTTCGTGACGAGTATATCTCTTTTGAAAAGAGATATACTGCACCATGCAAGCGGGTCCTCGCGCGTACGTGTTGCGCGCCTTAGGTCTGCTTCCATCACCAATCGTCAGCATCATGAAACTCCACTTACCTACTGGTCTCCGCAAGGCTTTGTTGGCTTGCCTTGCAACCCTCGCCGGACGCCGCGCGCTGCGGCGCACCGTGGCATCCGGGACGGCCCTCTTGGGCGCCTTCTCCCTGCTGTGGAGCACGGCGACCTTCGCCCAGGCAGACGAAGTCCCCCCGCTGGCTGCCCCCGCCGGTGACGAGCTTGCTCTGGGGACAGAGAGTGAAGATGAAGAAGAACATGCTCCCCTCGCCGCCAACAGCGAGGAGGACGTCATGCTGCTTGCCGCCACGAATGGCGTGATGCCTATTGCAAGCGGGGATCTAGCTTTGACGTGGACACAACAGGGCGATTTTACCCTCTCTTCATCGGCTAGAAGCAGTGATGGCTGGTCTGGAGACGCCGACTCCCTGGCAGAATACCAGGTCGTGCTGGCGGGAAGCGCGGGTCAAGACAAGGACGCCGTCAATGTAGCGGTCAGTGGTTCTTTACCGGATGGGACGGTGTCGATGCAGGAACTCATGGTGGGGGCGGCAGGAGGTGCTGATACGACCAATTACAACTTTACCGGGCAAGGCAATACCACAAACATTCTCGCCATTGCTGAGGAGCTGACTTTACGCGCCGGAACAGTAACTTTCGGAAATTATGTGACTGTCAAAACAAAGCTTGTTGATATCCAGAAAGGTGTGCTGCAGTTTACCGGCAGTGGATTGCTAGAGTTGACAGGCAATTTGTTGGAGCAAGGGGACGCTATCTCCGGGGAGGGAGGCATCTCCATTGCTAGAGGTGCTACGCTCAGGGTAGGCGCGGATAATACCAATATCAATGGAAACGCCTTTGTACACGGTCAAGGTACCGTGGAATTGGAACTCTCCTCAGATAAGACGCTCTCAGCCGACACCGACAATTGGTTCACGCGTCTTTTCCCCACGGTAACTTATCAAGAGGGCATCCAAAAAGTAAAGCTGACCGGGACGCACAAGCTTACACTCAGCGATGTGAGCTACGCGACCAGAATTAACAACAACATCCACGAACTCGAGGTGGACAGCGGCTCTACCCTCGTCCTCGGCTACTCTACTACCGGGGAGACCGGCAGCTTGTCCAACACAGTGTTAGTGGTAAACGGCAACTTGTACTTCACCGGAGCAGCAGATGTTGCCGACGCCACCTACGTGGTGAGAGGGCTGACGGGAGGAAATGGAGACTCAGTAATTAAATTGGACGAGGGAGGAGGAGACATGGCTAAACTCGTCATCGACTACAGCGGAGATGATGACGAAGAAATGCCCTCCTTCGCGGGGCAGTTTTCAGATCAGGTCGGCAACGCCGGGAAAAAGGTCGACCTCGTGAAACGGGGAACGGGCACGCAAATCCTTACGACTAGCCATCTTGATACGAGATCCACCACAGTGGAGGGTGGCACGCTAAAGTTCGAAGCCGACTACGGAGAGACTTGGTCAAACTTCGCTGTGAATACAAATGCCCACGCTCAATTTGACCATGATTGGGACTTTAGGCATTCCCTTACCGTCAATGGCGGCAATGTAACGATATCCGGTTCGATGGGATTATATGACCCAACTGATGGCACAACTCTCACCATCAATCATGGCGGAAGCTTGACTGTCGCTACTTTGCAGGGGGTAAAAAACGCACAAAACAGCAACCGTGGTCATGCCGGTCGTATTCTGGTGGGAGAAGGAAGTGATAGCATTGGCACATTGACTGTGGGAAGCGAGGCATCACTAGGAGAAGCAGGAGAAGTTCTCAAAACACGAGGTCTGAAAGTACAAGGCAAGGGTGAAAGCACCCAGTCAACGGTGACTGTGTACGGCGATGTAAATGTTTATGGCGTTTACGATGATGGTTGTGCTCTCATTGTGGATGCTGGGCTTCTCGATATTAAGAAAAATCTGCACGGAGACGGAGTAAATTCCGGCAGAGATAATAATCCCAACCTCAGCAACAAAGTGAAGGTGACCGGGGGAGGCACGCTCCAAGTCGGTACCAATGCGTGGGTTGGATCTCTCGAAATTAGCGGTGCTAACAGTTCAATGACAGTCCAAAGCCGTCTTTCCTTGAACGATGACCAAGGAGGCAATCTGAGCATCACCGATGGAGGGAACCTGACGGTTGGCTACATCCGCGGACAAGGTAACAATGCGCATGCTGGCGTCCTGAAAATAGGAGATGAAGATAGCATTGGGAATCTTACCATTACAGGGGAAGGACTAGCCTCTGGTGACGCGTTAATGGCGAGAGGTCTCTTGGTGCAAGCTTCGACTGAAGGGGAAGGCCCCGGTTCTGTGGTCAACATTACCGGGGACGCGAATTTGTACGGTGTTACAGTAGGTGGAGGAGCCAATGCATTGGAAATTTGCGGCAAGGGGAGTTCCGTGACGATCAGCGGGAATTTGCATGGACTGAACAGTAATGGTACGGAGAACGTGGTCGTGAGGAACGGTGGAACTCTCACGGTTATGGGGTCTTGCAAAATTCAAGATGATAATCAGTTGGAGATCACCGACGGTACGGTCATCCTGAAAGGCGGGCTGGAGGCGGGTTCCGTGACTCTGACCCAGGGAAGCCTGACGCTGGGCGGTGAGGTGAATGTGAGCACAGGGTTCACGGTGAGCGGAGGAACGCTAGAGCTCGGTAGTGTTGCGGATCATGACTTTTCATTCACGAATACGGGGCTTAAGATTCAGCTCACGGGTGGCACCTTGGATTTGAGCGCGGCAAACGAGAGTGACCTGACAAATATCAATCTGGAAAATCTTTTCTCCGTGGACGTTTCCAGCTACCTCACCGGTGGAGGACATACCCTGCTAAACCTTAGCACAACGACCTTGTCATCCCTTGTAGGCGAGCTGGAATTGATCGGTTGGGATGGCACGGGCTTGCAGCTGGTGAGCAGCGAACTGGCCGCGAAGTTGCTGGCGGAGAATCAGTCTCTCTGGAATGCGTTTGCCGCGCATTTGAGACCCCTGAGCCGCACCCAGCATTATGAGCTGAGTGCCCAAGGTGTTCTGACCATTCAGGGAACGATTACAGAGCTCACATGGAACGGCTCTTCGGATAGCAACACGTGGCAGGCGCAAACGGGTGGCGAGGATACCATGTGGAATATGTCGGGCAGTGAAGGTGGCACCTATTTCTCCAATGGCGATGCTGTCACCTTCACCACAACGGGTGAATATAGCTCGGTCGACACAGACGTGTCGATTATTGGCACGGTGGAACCTGGCAACATCGCTTTCGAGTCGGGAGATTGGACATTTTCCGGAGAAGGGAGTTCAGTTCATACCGTCGGCAGATTGAGGGTGGCAGCAGGTGCGACAGCCACTTTCAGTGAATTGACTTCTTTCAAGGTAGGGGAAGCGGAAGTTTCCGGCAACTTGAAGCTGAACTTTACGGGGGCAAAGAGCCTCGGCACAGCGACTATTAATGGCACCCTTACTATCACGGATGGCACAGCAAGCAACTGGAAGGACACCACGCTTTCCGGAGATGGCACCGTGGTGCTGGATGCGAATGGCACCGTGACAGTCGATCAGAACGCTAACCTTTTCGCTAACCTCTTCGCGGCGGGCGATACCGCTATCCAGCGTGATGACTCTCACGCGGGTATCGGGCGGTTCAAGATTGCGAGAGGCACGACACTGGCTCTTAATAACAACGACGTTGGCAAAGGACTGAGTCTCATTCAGAAGCTCACCGTGAAGGATGGAGCAACTCTGCAATTGGGAGCCAACGTGTTTGATAACTCTTCACTACAAGGCAACTACTCAAAAGTTGGCACCATCGAATTGGAAGGCAGCGGAACGACAGACGGTCATGGCGCGCTGACAAGCGGCACGACAGCGGTATGGGTAAAATGGAACGTGAGTCTGACGGGCGACGCGACTCTCTACACCGAAGTCACGGGAAATAACTACTTTTCTTTCGATGGTGGTGCTGGCGGCGATAATACGCCGGGGAAACTATCGCTCAATAGACACACACTGACCTTTGCTGCCGGAGCGAATAATGTAAATTTCCGATTTTATGCTGGGTATGAGATGGCAGAAGGAGAGGCGGGAAGCGGTATTTTCCTCCTGAACCGGGGAGCCAAGTTGTTCATGAATACGGATGCTGGCGATACATTTGCCAATGTGGAAATGCAGCTGCAAGAAGGCTCAACGCTCCAAATGGAAAAAAATGCCACGTTTCAAACCCTGTCGGGTGCGGGTGGCGTGAGCTTTGGGGGTGGCATTACAATGACCTTGGCCGGTGAGGGCACGAAAGCGTACACCGGAACGATTGCACCGACACACAATGGAACGATTGTTGTGAGTACCGGAGCAACGTTCCTGCTGGGAGATAGGGCAAATGTCGGCAACACGTTGAACGTTCTCGGCACGCTTTCCACGACAGGAACAGTTACGGCGTACATTCTCAACATCGATGGGAGTGGTGAGGTTACCCTGGGGGAGACCTCTGTCCTGACGGTTACCAACACGCTCGGAGGCATGCAAAATCAATTTGGCTCCATCACCGGCTCCGGATTATTGAAATTGACCGGGAATGGGGGAAGTTTCGCAGGCGCCATTGAGACAAACTTTGAGTACGCGGGGAATGGGACGGCTTTCAGCTACACGGGAGCCTTCTCGGGGACGACCCTGACCGTGACGAGCGGGAGTCTGACTTTGGGGAACGGCTTCAGCTTTGGGAGGGCGTCCGACATCACAGTCTCGACCAGTGGTACTCTAACCTTGGATTATGAGAATGGACAGACAGGCGGTCTCCTCACTATGAACGGAGGCACCTTGAGTGTCGGTACGACGGCAACAGATGGCTACACCTTTGCAGGGCTCTCCGGCAGCAATGGCTCCTTCAACGGCGACGGTAAGTTGGTGCTGGATGTCGGCAGTGAGGAACAGCAGACATTCTCGGGAGTCGTCAACAATCAGAGCATGAGCATGGTGAAAAAAGGAGAGGGCACCCAGGAGTTTACGACTACTGAACGAACGCTTCTGAAGAGCCTCGACTTGCAGGCAGGTGAGCTGAGCTTTACCCATGAGCTCTATGTCGGTGGAGACGGCACTGATTTAACTGTGACGGGGTTGACTGTCACGGGGGGCACATTGCAGGCTGGGCTCTTGACAGTAACTAGGAACATTGGCGTGGCTGGTGAAGGAGCAACGTTAACTGTGACGGGGAATGCCACTCTAAACAATTATGCCAAGTTGACGGTGGCGGACGGTGCCAATGTGACGATTGAAGGGTATCTGTGCGGTAACAAAAAAGGAACAGAAGCGCCAGGTGTGGGAGAGGTTTGCGGTAGCGGGCAAATAACGGTTGGTGAACACAATGAAACGAGTAGCTCCGTCGGAACCCTGACGCTTGGCAAGTCCGATGTAAGCGATGTGACGCATCGAGCCAGTGGAGTGACGGTGATTGGAACTTCCGGGGAAGGCAAGTCTACTTTGACGGTGTACGGCGATCTCTCGGTATACGGCTACACTGGCTCAAGTGGTGAGCTTTTAAACGATGGCATGCAGGTTGGCTGGGGAGCGACGGGCACCATCAACGGTGCGCTAACGGTGGGTGTTGGCTTTGAAAGCGGTCTTGCCATAGGTGGTTCGGAGGCGGGCAACACGGGTACACTGACGGTGAGCGGTCTGTTGACGGCCCATCACCTTGCGTTGGCTGGCAGCGGAAGCAAACTTACAGCCAACGGCGGGTTGACGGTGACAGGAGATGCGACCGTCACCGAAGGGACATTGGAGCTGGGCGGAACGGTGTCGACGGGGTCGCTGACGGTGGGCAACGGCACCGTGAAAGCGTTGAGCGGCATGACTGCCACGCGCGGACAAACCTGGACTCTCGGAGTGGGCGGTGTGTTGGAAGTCGGGGGCGGAGAAATACAGCTGTCAGGAGAAGAGGGAAAATGGACGCTACAGATTCATGGTGGGGAACTCAAGTTGACGGATGGGGCTCTGACATCGCTGAAAGATATCACAGACCTTGAACTCTCCCTAACGGGGCTAACGTCATACAGTGATTGGGATTACAAGCTCTTTGATACCACTGCCGACGGTTGGAATAAAGAGGAAGCGCTGGAGTTTTTGAAAGCCAGACTCGCAAGTGATTACACCGAAGGGAGACGCGAACTCACC
Organism: uncultured Akkermansia sp.; assembly: GCA_947632055.1. Taxonomy (GTDB): domain Bacteria; phylum Verrucomicrobiota; class Verrucomicrobiia; order Verrucomicrobiales; family Akkermansiaceae; genus Akkermansia. The sequence goes on along the minus strand of CANRNS010000001.1, from coordinate 30,863 downwards.
GTGGACGAAGATGGGGTCGTGCATTTTGTCTCTCGTGTAGAGACGCTAACATGGAGCAGCGGGGTAACAACGTGGCAGAATGAGCTTCAGGATGATCATTGGCTCGATCCGTACGGGAATGAAAGCAGCTTCGTGGCAGGTGACAGCATCATCTTCACTGATGCAACAGACGAAAACCATTCCATCGCCATCTCCGGGGAGGTGAGGCCTCATGACATCGAAGTGCGCGATGGTAAGTGGCAATTCACCGGAGAACAGGGTTCCTCGTTAACTGCCACCGGGACGTTTACAGTGCAAGACGACGCAAGCGTCACTTTTGAAAGCGCAGGCGACATTGCCCTCAACGGAGGAAAAATCACGGGAAAGCTTACGCTGGGTGGCGAAGGCACGAAAAATCTGGGCAATATGATCGTGGCAGAAAACGGCACAATTAGCGTATCTGACACTACAGCGAGCCACTGGACCGGCACCACGCTCTCCGGAGATGGCACCGTGGTGCTGGATGCGGACACCGTGACCGTCAATGGAAACAACAACCTCTTTGCCGCTCTTTTCGCAGCGGGTGACACCAATCTGCAGCGTGATAACACTCATGAGGGCATTGGACGACTCGAGGTGGCAAGTGACTCCACCTTGATTCTTGCCGCTAATGCTACAAACATAGGCAAGGGCATGAGCTTCCTGCGCGAATTGAAGATAGCGTCCGGAGCCACCCTGAAAACAACGGTTTCTCAAGTATTTGACTACCAAGGCTATTATACCCAGCATGGAAAACTCATCCTTGAGGGGCATGGCAATGACGAAAACACAGGAGCGCTCCATGTGACAGCTCAAGATTGGATGAAGTGGGATGTGGAGTTGGCGAATGATGCCACTATTTACGTGGAAAATGTTACACTGCATTTTGCCGGTAGAGGAGGTTATGCCGGTTCGTTTGATGGACATGGTCACAAGCTTGTGATCAAAGGAAGTGGGAATGCCATCTTGAAAATTGATGAAAATTTCCAAATGATTGGAAACGAGGGCGGAGAAATTGAGATGTCCCAAGGGACTACTCTCCAATTATCCACCGCAACGGCATTGGATATGCACAGCTACGGCATCGTCTTGAATGGGGGAACTCTCAGTATCATGCAAAGCGCAACGATTAAATCGTTGACTGCCACCGGCAGCAGCACGGTAAACTATAATGGCGGACATGTGCTAACAGTGCTGGGGAATGTGAATGCATCAGGGATGGCTCTCACCTTGAACGGATCGAGCCAATTCATCATTCAGGGGACGGGAACAAACACTCTGGGCTCCATCACGTTGAATGGCAATGCCAGGATGCAGTTGGACGTGCGGGAAGCGGGCGTGGGAGTGGAAGATCCTGCCGCATTAACACTCGGGGGAATCACAAACAATGGCCATACGCTTACACTAACCCTCACCGGAGTGGAAGAGTGGGTTCAGGAACACCTGAGCGATGTCACAACAGGAGATGACGGTTCTCAAAGCTGGAAGCTTCACCTCTTCGGAGGCGCTGCGGCAACAACGCTTGCCTCATTATACAGCAATAGCAATCTGACTTTTGACTTCATTATTGGCTACACACCGTCACTCGACGCCTCCGGCATTCTAACTCTCACCAAACTGAATGATGTAGTTTGGACGGGTAGCCTGCACGAGGAAAGCGACCTCACTTGGGCAGCTGAGAGCAGTAGCGGCAGCATTGTATGGGATAGCGAAGCGACATTCACGAACGGCGCCGCCACCACCTTTAATAGCGATGAAGAGGAAGACGCAACAATCAAGGTGAGCGGCGCTGTGCAATCTAGTGAGCTGATCACCATGGGCGGTACAGTGAATTTCCTGGCTGCTGAAGGTTCAGGCAACGGACTGACTGTAGTAACCATGGATTTGCAAGCGATGGAAAGCAACTTTGGGCTGGAGGTAACTCTGAAGGATTGGCTGACCCTTGAAACGGGGAAGACAGCTACCTTCACTGGAAGTTTGAAGGTCATTAATGAGGATAAAGTTACTATCACGCTGGAAGAAGGATCTACGCTGACACTCCGGGGAAGAAATGATCTGTTGAGCGTTGGAACCAATGCGAGAGCAGAGATGGTCGGCACCGGCGCCTTTGTGGTGGACTTAAGCGAGGGAAGTGGCACAACCTTCGACGGAGCGAATCTGGAAGTGGCGGAGGGGATAAAGATGAGCATCATGGGGACAACTACGACGGGTGACAGCTGGAACAAAGTGCAGAATCTAAACGCACTTGGGAACGTAGAAATGGTGGGCAAGCAAATTCTCTTGGAAAGCACGAACACCATCGGCAATATCGTGATGGGAAGCGGAGAGACACCCACAGATACGGGCTGTGCCCTGCGACTCGTGAACAACGGCGCCACGACCACAATCACCGGCGAGGGAGATACAAACTTGGAGGATGCCTGCCTGGAGGTGCGCAACGGCAGCTTCGAGAAGCAGCACGGCAAATTGACCGTAGGCGGTCTGAGGTCGCACAATGGCACAGGAAGCAGCAATATCATGGTCGAGGACTTGGAGATTGTGGCCGACGATACGTGGACGTTCAACTCCAATGCCGATGTTTGGACGAAGCAACAACGCGCCTACAGGGGGACATTGACGGTGGGGGGCAACCTCACGATGAATGAACGTTCGGACGAGGAACATAAACAATACATCGCCGGCAACATCAGCGTGGGCGGTGACGTCGATGTACTGGGCGGTCTGCTTCACGTTGGCGGCACTGACAATGGTACGCTATCAAGCCCACCATCAACGAGCATGAACGTTGGCGGCAGCTTAAAGGCGCAGGGGGGCAGCTTTGTCTGGGAAGGGGAAGGAGAGCTCTCGCTTGGAGGGCTGAGCACGGCAGGTGAAGGTCATGTGCATCTCACTGCCGGTTCCGCCGCGGTGAGCGGGACCTTGAGCGGTGGTGGCGGCGTCATCAGCGTGGGCGAAGGAGTGACCTTGAAGTCCATGGGCGGTGGTGAATACGGCGGCAGGCTGGAGCTGAGCGGTGGAACCCTGGTCGTGGAAGGCGATACACCCCTGATCGTGACAAATGTCACAAATGGCGAAAGTAGAATCGCTGCGAATTTGCAGCTGGGAGAGGGTGCGCACCTGCGCATCGCGGGTGGGGAGCTTACGAGCTCGCTCAGCGTTGGCAGCAACGCGCAGCTCACCTTGGTGGGAGGCAAATTGACGCTAACCGGGGAGGTGAACTGGGACAGCAATGCCCGACTCACGCTGGATGTCGCGGAAGGGGCGGATCCCGCTCACCTCGCCCACCTGGCGCTTGGGGGAGGATTCGGCACGGCGGCAGGATCCGCGCCCATCACGCTCAACCTGACATCGGATTATTTGGATGCGCTGACAGGCGGATCCGGGGAAACCAGTGTGGACTTCTTCAACGTTGAGGGCAGTTCATGGCAATCCGAGTGGGTGAAGTACTTTGATGTAGTCGTACAGGGCGCGTCGTGGAGGTACACGGATCTCCATCTGGATGAAGAAGGTCGACTTGTCTGGGATGGCCAGACGGGGGTGAAGTGGGACGGTAACAGTGGAGGGACGTGGAACGATGATGATCAGAAGGAATGGGAGTCTGTAGAAGGCGAAGGGCCGGTAGCTCCAGGTGGCAAAGACGTGCATTTCACGGAGGAAGGAGCTGATCCGAAGGGCAGTCAGGTGCAGGTACAGGGACCCGTAACTCCGAACAACGTCTTTGTCGAAGGCGGTCAATACAGCTTTGAAGGCAACGATGCGGGCGGCGGACTGGATATCCAGGGCGAAGGCCTGTTGGTCGTAGAAGAAGGGGCTGAACTGGACTTAAACCTGAAGAACACAAGCATTCCGAAAGCCATCGTAGAGGGCACCTTGGGACTGGGACATGATGAAGCCCTGCCTGAAGGTACTCAGCTGGAGTTGCGCGAGGGAAGCGCCCTACGCTACGTCAAGGAAGGAGCCCGCCAGGACGTGAGCGGGCTGGTGACGGAGGACAGCGTCGGCAACGTGCTGCAAGTGGAGGTGGACGAGAAAGTCGGTGAGGGTGGCGTGACATGGGGAAACGAAAGCACCCACGTAAGCGACAACAATGGGCTCGAGATGGCGCTGGACACCGGCACGACCAAGACCGGGACGGGCGACTTCACCCTCTCCTGGATGGAGCAAATAGGTGAGATTGAGCACGCCGGACACATGAAAGTGGAGGGCGGCACGCTCACGCTCGATGCGCACGGAGGCAATGACAGCTCGACTTCGAAACTCACCGGCGGAGCTGAAGTGAGCAAGCACGCTGAGCTGAAACTGAAATCTACCACGGGCTCGCTCGAAGTGAGCGGTGTGACCGGTCAGGGCGTCCTGAGCGTGGAGAGCGGAAACGTCGTCCTGAGCGGTCAAAACGACGTGAGCGATATTGAGTTGGCCAGTGGCAGTCATGTCACGATCGGCAGCGACGATGGATTGGGCGATGGAAACACGACGCTCACGCTCGCCGGCGCCTCTCTTACCTCCTCTTCCGACGACGGGAACACGGTGAAAGCCGGCACGGTTCTCGTGGATGGAGAGACCACGCTGAGCGGCACAGTGACACTTACCGGTACCCTGCAAAGCGGGGAGACTGCTGAAAACGGCGGCACTCTGACACTCGAGGCGCTTGGGGAGGGCAGCCAAGGCACGCTCACCGGAGACATATACAACTTCACGGGCACACTTAACACCGGAGAAAGTGGGAATTCAACATGGACACTCTCGGGAGAGGCGGCCAGCGGCATTGTGCAAGCCAATGTGAGCGGTTCGGGCACGCTCGAGGTCGATGCCAAGGATCAAGTGACCCTGACGGGCAGCTTGGGAAATAAAGGAGAGGCCCTCACCGTGAAGGCCACTGGCACGGGCGATGTGGTGATAGCCGGAGAACTGGGCAGCGGTGTCACGCTGGACACGAGCGATTCCAGCAAGGGAGCCATCGTATTGGGCGGTGTGCTGGGTGGGGGAAAAGGCCACATTGATTTAACGGGGTACACGAAAGACGTAGACGGAACCGGAACCATTGTGCTTTCCAACGTAACATTGGGTGAAGGGTTCGAGGAGAAACTCAACGATAATGCTGGCTTATACGTGAGTACGGCACTGGCATCGGGCGCTTCACAAACGGCACGGGCTTATTCCCTGCAGGCCACCCCGCGCGAAGCGGCGCCGCAGGGCGGTGTGGTGGATGTAAACGGGATGGCTGCAAGCAATCTGGACGGCATCACCATCAACGAGCACGGACAGCTCACCGGCGTGACAGGCACCTACACAGTTGATGAGAGCCATGGGCTGGAGCTGCACTTCTCAGCTGAGAATGCTGAGGGTACGGCTCTCATCGAATGGAAAGAGAAGAAAGGTGATTCCAAGGTGAAACGCGGAAGCAACACTCAACTTGCCTTCAGCGAAGACATTTTTGACTTGTTCGATGAAAATGAGGGGACCGTTACCCTGACAGCTTTGGCAAACGGCTCGTGGGACGAGAAATCATGGAATCGGAACGATAATCCTGACAACGGAAACCCTCTGGCCGGCATGGATGACACGGTGGCGCAAATCCTTTCCACCATCATCTCTTCGTTCAGCTACACGGAGGACGGCATTAGCATGACGGGCACCACGCAGGACCTGTACCTCGTGAACGGGAAGGAAGGCGGCGACAGTCCGGTCAGCGACAAAGTCACGGACTTGTTGGACAAACGCGCGACCGTGTTACTGCATGGACAGACGCTGACCCTGAATTGGGATGGCAGTGATTCTTCCGCTAAGGATGCCAAGGTGAACAACCTGCTGGGTACTGAAGGCACGGAGCTTGCCATCAATAATACTGCAAAGGAAGATGCCATTGGGAAGAACCGCCTGAACGTGAAACTGGACAACACCTATCACGAGAACGTGAACATGAATGGTCACGAAGGCGAAACTCTGCCCGAACCAGATGACACCACCGTGAGGGGGCAGGACACCTCCTTCAAGGGGAAGATTACTGGAGGACCCGGCGTGGACATCACCAAGACCGGCAAGGGCACCCTGACCGTGGGCGACAACTACCAACTGACAGATGGCACCACAAGCATCCAGCAAGGAGCGCTGGTGCTACGCGGCGCGAACAACAGCATGCAAAACCTTGAGTTCGCGTACGAGGGGGCTGTCGAGGGCGTCGAGCAGCGTGGATTAAAACTGCAAAACGGCAAGACCACCATCAAAGGGCAAATTCAGGAAAAGGAGGGTAGTTACACCGAGGACAATAAGATCGAGATAACTGAGGGCGCTGAGTTGGTGCTTGAGGGGAAGAATACGCTAGCATCCACTCAATTCACCGGCGATGGCACGGGAACCGTTACCCTCGAGGACAGTGCCAGCCTCACGCTCACCGGAGGCGGAGAAGAGGAGAAGCCGCAGTTGGACGGCGTAGGCGTGAACATGGACGGAGAGGACACCGTGCTGGACGTGGGTGCGGGCAACAGCAGCCTTTCCGCCCTGAATGGCAACGGCACGCTCAAGAGCGCGAAGGGCGGCAAGCTGACTGTAAGTGGCGGCACCTTCTCCGGTACGCTGGCGAGCTCCGGCAACCAGCCTTCCGACACTGCCGGCACGCTGGTGGTGGAAGGCGGGACCTTCACGCTCGACAATGTGACCACGGAAAGTGGATCCAACTGGGGACTCACTGTAAACGATGGCGCCCAGCTTAATCTGAACCTGATTCCGGAGAAGACCTCCGAGGGCTCTGAAGAGAAGGCTCCCCCTGCGTTCGGCGATGTGACGGTGAACGGCAAGTTGCGCATGGATGTCGACACCTCCAAGACGGGCAGTGAGGCCCCTGTTTCTGGGAAGCTCACTGTGGGCGAATCGGGCAGTTTGGAGGTGCACGGTGATGGCAAGCGTGTACAATCCTTCACTCTCGGTTTCACGACAGAGCAGAGCCAAGAGACTCTGAAAGACAAAGTGACGCTGAGCGGCAGCGCCTTTGTCTTTGACGATTTGTCGGATGTGACAGTGGATGAAAAGGGTAACATCACCGTGACGACGAAGAAGGCGGAGGACAACAAGTTTGAGCGCGTGATGCCCAACGCCGGGAAGAACGGATTGGCAGGTGCGGAGATGTTGTGGGATTTCCTGAAGGATAAGACGCAATGGGGCGCCTTCATGGATGTGCTCAACAATCCGAACTCGGACTACGCGAAACTGGGCATGGCCGTCATCGGCATGATGGACGGGAAGGACGCCGCGGGAATGGAGCGTACGCTCACGGCTGTGGCGGGCGCGTCCATCTCCACTCTCACCCCGGCCTTGGCGGAAGACCTGCACCGCCAACTCAACACCATGCGCAACCGCACCACCACGGTGAACAGCGAGGCGCGCTACGACCAGTACGACGTCTTCCCCACCTGGCATGCCTGGATCAACGCGGAGGGCGGCTACCACAAGCTGGATGCGGACGGCTATTTGCCCGGCTACACGCTCAACAACTGGGGCGGCAGCCTCGGCGTGGGGGCGGACTTGTCGGACCGGACGAGCGTTGGAGTGGCGCTGACGGCGATGTACGGACGTCTGAGGCCGGACGCCGCCGATTCCGCCACCGGTCACCTGGACACGATGTACCTGTCGGCCTTCATGCGCACGATGCAGGGGCCATGGATGCACACCTTCGTGGTGAGTGGAGGCTTGGCGGATGTGCGGCTGAACCGCACGGTGAACTACGGCAGCGGCAGCTACCGCACGAAGGGCAGCACGAATGGCTATGCCTTTGGCGCGCTGTACGAGTTGGGCTACACCAAACTGATGAATGAGAGGGGGACGGCGGCGCTGCAACCGATCGTGAATGTGGAGTTCCGGCACGTGGGAATCAAGGGGTACACGGAGACGGGAAGCGACGCGGGCTTGAAGGTGGATGACATGCGGCAGAGCGTGCTGACCTTCGGGATGGGAGCGCGCTTCCAGTGCGTGGTGAGCGAAAACGCCTTCAAACGCGATTCGATCTTTGAGGCGCGCCTGTTGCTCAAGGCCGATGCGGGAGACCGCTCCGGCAAGGCAACCAACGGCATCATCGGGTCCAGAACGATGGCGAAGGTGGAGAGCGCGGAAGTGGGAGCGGTGGGCATCGAAGCGGGAGCCGGGCTGACCATCCCGCTGGGGAGCGGCAACGGCAGCATCTTCATGGACGCCTCGATCGAGTACCGTCGCGGCTGGACGAGCGTGAACGCGAGCGCAGGCTACAAGATCACCTTCTGACGAAACGAGAGCGAACCCGCCAGGCAAGCGCATGCCCCCATGCGCTTGCGTCACATCAGAAAAAACTTGGCAACGCGTACATTATCAACAATTTTTGATTCGTAATTTACAAGGAGGGGCGGATGCTCTATCCCATAATCATGCGCATAACGTCGTCCCATCGATCACGTTATGAGATGCCAACGACTCCCTCCCTGCAATGAACATCACCCTATTTCTTGAGAAATGCGTATTGCTTCTTTAGGCGGTCCGATGTAGATCTGTCCGTAAAAAGAGCCTGCTGAATGCGGCAGAGTGTCTGTTCGTTCAATTGCCCGTCCGGTACCAGGTTTCCCTCTCTGATGAGTTCTGCTCATTGTTTGTAGGAGTACTCTCGAGCCAAGGCAAAAAGAATATAGGAATCATGCGTGATGCCATGGTGTTCTCCTGGATGAAGTACGCAGGTCGCTCTCCGATTGGGGCGCAGCGACGTCCAATTGGCGAGAAGCATCTTTCCTTCTTCGGTAATGGCAACGACAACTCACCGATGTCCCATCACTCCTGTGTTGCGAAATACACACCCTGGCCGCACTCTCTGAGCTTCGCTCATTATTTGGACATAGCGTTTAGCTTTGCCGCGAAGGCTTCCGCTTCCTTCGCCGAACACCCCGGAATATCGGAAAGAGAAATGGGAACGCTACTTCCGTCAGGATCCCTCCATTCCTGACATTCTTTGTGAAGAAGCTTCATCAGCTGGACTCCATCCAGAGCACGATATTGCTCGTATATCCTGCCTGCGAGTTCCCGAATCCAGTCGGACAGGTAATCCCCCAATTTCTGCGATGTAACGCTCCTATCCTCACCGAATTATTTTGTAACGAATACCGTTGATAACCTCATTGAAGCAGGAACTAATGACGCGTGCAGCTTAACAAGTACACCCTCATCGCACAAAATAGGTTCATCGGCACTCCAACCATTGCATTCATAAAGTGACTTGATCACAACACCATTCTGCAATGAGTATTGCAGAGAATGCAAGGCTGAAGTGCCAATTTTTTATTTTATCCCTTTATGACCTGTCTCAGAGAATTTGCCGGAGACCCTGATTTTGTGGATCGCGAAAATGAAATGCAACAGGTTCTTGGCACAAGAAGGGCGCTATGAAGTTCAAGACAAGCCAAACAAGACACTATGGACCATGGTACCAAGACGCACGTTATAGCTGCATTGCTCGAAAAGGCAAGCACATTACCTCACACGCGTTCCCATAAAATCTCTTCTTGGCTCATTCCACCCATTCCCCATGCGAGTTCTATGGATGGAAGGAAGCATGCCAACAAGTCGCGAATAAGGTCCTGCCGAATCCGTCTGGCATAAGGTTCAATCCTTCCTCTCATTATTTTACTCCCCCTCTTCCCATAGCTTCAACTCTTTCTGTCATCTGTTGCATTTATTCTTGCAGTCGACATTTTCTAACGCATTTGCCTTGGGTTGCCTGCCTTTCATTTGACTTCACATCCTGGAAGAAAGGTGGTATACTGGACGCATGTCACATCAACCTGTCGTTTTGATCATACGCGATGGCTGGGGCCGCAACCCGCAGGGGTCCGAGGCCGCGCAGAAGACCGGCGATGCCACCGTGCTCGCTGCTACACCTTATACGGATCACCTGCTGGCTACGTGCCCGCACTCGCTGCTCGGAGCAAGCGGGCAGGAGGTGGGGTTGCCCGATGGGCAAATGGGCAACTCTGAGGTCGGCCACCTGAACTTGGGGGCCGGTCGCGTTGTGTACCAGGATCTCTGCCGCATTTCCAATGCCATTCAAGATGGCACATTTGCCGCCAATCCGGTCATCACCGAAGCTTTTGCCAAGGCAAAGGATCATCGTTTGCACCTTCTCGGGCTTATTTCCGATGGCGGCGTGCACTCCCATATCGATCATCTCCTCGGTATCATTAAACTGGCTGCTCAGTCCGGGGTGAAGGACATCATGATTCACGCCATCACGGATGGCCGCGATACGGACCCGAAGAGCGGCGAGACGTTCCTTACCCGGCTGCAAGAGGCAGCCGACGGTGTGGGCGCGCGCATTGCCACCGTGGTAGGCCGATTTTATGCTATGGATCGGGATAAACGTTGGGAGCGCGTGAAAAAAGGCTGGGATTCCATCGTGTTGGGGCGTGGAGAATTATGCACCTGCACCCCCGCCCAGTACGCTAAAAAGAGTTATGAATCGGGCACAACGGATGAATTCCTGGAGCCCGCCGTTTTCTGTGAGGCGAACCAGCCGCGCGTGCACGATGGGGATGTGGTCTTCTTCATCAATTTCCGCGCCGACCGCGCTCGTGAGCTCTCTCGCGCCTTCATCTACGATGACTTTGATGGCTTTGACCGCGAGGTGCACCCCAAGGTCCATTACATCACCATGACCGAATACGAGGCTTGCTATCCCTCGCCCGTGGTTTTCGAGCAGGAAAAGCTCGCCAATATTTTCGGTGAGGTTGTTTCGCGGGCAGGTCTGCGTCAGCTGCGCATTGCCGAGACGGAGAAGTACGCTCACGTCACCTTCTTCTTCAATGGGGGAGTGGAAACGCAGTTTGAAGGCGAGGATCGCATTTTGGTACCCTCACCGCGTGAGGTGGCTACCTACGATGAAAAGCCCCAAATGAGCGTGGCGGAGGTGGCCGACAAGTTTGTGGAGGCGATAGGCAATTACGATGTGGCCATCATGAACTTTGCCAACCCGGATATGGTGGGGCATACGGGGGTGCTGCAGGCGGGTATCGCCGCATGCGAGGCGGTGGACAAGGCGCTTGAAAAGTGCGTGAAGCGCATTGTGGAGCTGGGCGGGCGCTGCCTTATTTGCGCGGATCACGGCAACTGCGAGCAGATGATCAATCCCGACGGCTCTCCCAATACCGCCCATACCACGAATCTCGTGGATCTCATCTACTGCGGTCCGGATCAAGACAGCGTGAAGCTGGAGAACGGCAAGTTGGCTGATCTTTCACCCACGCTGCTCGCTATGCTGGGCATTCCGCAACCCGTGGAGATGACCGGACACAGTCTCTTGAAGCGTTAGTCGTTTCATCCCGCCAAACTTCATTCGCCCGGTCTCTTCGGAGATCGGGCGTTTTTAAAACGTGTCATTTCTTGGGGATATCGTCCATCTCCAGGTAGTCCAAAGCAATGGTACGCCTGTCATTTTGCGGGTTGCGCACTTCCATTTTCATTTGCTTGAAGAACCAGGTGCCATCTGAGAGACGTTGGATCGATGTGATGGAAAAGCGTTTCTTGAGTTTTCCGTTTGCCCCGTAGCCGTCCACCTGCCACACAGTTCCGTTCTCCTTGTCAATCCACATGCGTACGGTGGCAAATTGACCGACTCCCGGTGAAGGATTGGCAGCTTGGACAATGTAGCAATCGCGTCCTTTGATGCGGGAATCGGCTGAATCCGGCAAGATGGTCCCACCTTTCCAGTAGAGAAAGCGCAGCGAGAGGTCTTCGTAGGTGACATCCGTGTCGGCTATCGGCTGGGCATACGTTCCCGGCGCCATCACAACCGCCTTGCCCCCATTGACGTGCATCAGCTCTGCTCTTTTCTCTCCAATGCGCACGTCAAAGCGTTTCCACGCATCGCCTTGCTTGTACTGAAAGGCAATGGTATCTCCCCGCGCGCTCAGACTGAAGGGCACTTTCAAGCTGCCCTTGCGGATAGATCCCAGCACATCCCGATTCCCTTGGCTCACCATCATCTTGCGCATGCTCGACAGCAGGTCATCCGCCGCGTTTTCCGCTCGTCCGCATGCCCCGATACTGCCCGTCAGCAGCAGAGCCGCCAGTATCATTCTTTTCCATGGACTCATGCGTACCATCTTATCACGTAGCGTACCTGAGGCAAGCAAATAGACTGCGTTGGGGGCACTCATGATGACGTTGCCGTCAACTTTTAGAGCGTTGCTTTGTATTTGGCGCGCTGTTTTTCGTATTCCTGCTTGAGTTTTTGGAAAACTTCCTTGTAGTTGGGATCATTGACCAAGTTATGCAGTTGCTGCGGGTCTTTTTCATTATCGATGAGCAACCACTCATCCTCCGTCTTACGGATGCCGGTCTTCTTTTCCTCCGGGGTGAGCGAAAGGATGTGCGCGAAGGTGTAGCGATCGGTGCGCACGCCGTCATGGAGAGGGGCGTTGTGCTCGCCCGGGTTTTCGTAGAAAGCGTAGTAGAGTGCACGCCCCGCAAAGCTGGGATTTTCTCCCGTAGCAAAGAGGGGCACGAGAGAGACGCCATCAAAGCTGGCTTTGTTCTCTGGGGTGTCGGCTCCAGCTACTTCCGCAATCGTGGGCGCGTAGTCGATATTCTGCACCGTCGCGTGGCTGCGCACGCCGCCGGGTATCTTCCCCTTCCAGCGCATGATGAGGGGCATACGCATGCTTTCCTCAAAAATCCAGCGCTTGTCGTACAAGCCGTGTTCGCCCAAGTAGAAGCCCTGGTCGCCTACGTAGATCACCAATGTGTTTTCCGAGAGCCCATGTTGATCCAGGTAGTCCAAAATCGCGGAGATCGACTCGTCAACCGCCAGCAGGGTGCCCAGATAATCTTCCATGTACCAGCGCCAGCGCCGTTCGGTGACGTCCGCCAAGCTCTTTATTTTGCCGCTGCGCATCTCGTCCACAAACTCGCGTGTTCGCGTTGCGTAGTATTCTCGGTAGATGGGCAGTACGCCTTGTTCAACATGGCTCAATCCGTCACCATAGTTCGTTTCCGGAGCGTACTTGGGCGTATGCTTTTCCCAATCGAAGTCTGCCGGGATTTGTCCGGCAAACTTGCCCGCATCCACCATTTTCTTGAGCGCCTTCTTGGGCACAATTTCCTTCATCACGTCAAAGGGGATGAGGTCCGCCTGCAAATGCGAGTCATTCCAGTTGCATAAGTCACGACTCACGCTTTGGCGCGTCAGACTCATGAAGGCAGGTCGGTCCTTCCAATCATCCTGCAGGGTGGAAGGAGGGGTGAGCTTGGCAACGTACTCCTTGATCTTTTGCAGGTGGCGCGGCGCTGGCAGCCAGTTGCGATGAGGAGCCTTGTGACCTAGCACCAGGGCGAACGGACGTGACTTGTCGCGTTGTTCCAGCCAATCGATCGCCTTGGACGTGAGCAAGTCGGTCACATACCCACGCGCACGGTAGCTCAGGAAGTTTTTGCCGGTGGGTGTGTCCGTCAAAAACTCAGGATCCCAATAGTCGCCCTGGGCGGGGAAAACCTGCCAGGTGTCGAAACCCGTGGGGCGCGAGAAGAGATGCCACTTTCCAATGAGTCCGGTCTGGTAACCCGCAGCTTGCAACATCTTAGGGTAGGTCGGTTGACTGCCGTCAAAAGGTGTCATTGGCTTATCATACCGCATGTTAAACATGAAGCCATTGTGGTGGGAATGGCGTCCGGTTAGCATGCTCGCCCGTGCAGGGCCGCACAGCGAGTTCGCGCAGTACGCCCGGTCAAAGACCATGCCCTCCTGCGCCAATCGGCGGAAGCCGGGCAGTGGCACAGGAGAATCCTTGTCGCTAGTTCCCAGCGCCTGTACAGCGTGGTCATCGGTGATGATGAACAAGATATTGGGTCGTTGGGCTTGTTGCTCTCCCATGGCGGAAGTCGCCGCTAATACCATTCCAAAGATGCTCAAATATAAGCTTTTCATCGCCCGTATCCTAGCAGATCTGACTTCTTTGTCAAGCAGAAGAAATGGCAAAGCCGCATCAGTCCCCTAAAAAAGCATTCCTAATGGGTAGTTAACGGTAGGTCGATCAACGCAAAGAGTTGATGATATGCGAATGACGAATTACGATTTGGAAGGTGAGCGCACTGCACGCGAGAGGCGAAGCAAAAGCCGAGCGGAATTGCCCTGGCGCTCAGGATGAGCCGTTATTGTTTTTTTGCAGCGGCTTGAATTTTGTCGGCGAAGGGGTAGGTGCGCAGACCGATGACGCGTCCTTGCTCATCTACTTCGAAGCCGTAGTGGCGGTCGCCGATGCGGATATCGGTGATATAGCCTTTGTCGTTACGGGTGAGCCAAGCGTATTCCACGTTGAAGTTTACGATGGCGGGTTTGCCGGAGGCCCAGGGGTGGAACATGGGAAGCTTGTTCTGACCGGCAGAGAGGACATCCAGAAAGAAGACAACCTCGTTGATATTGGACTTGTAACCCTGCAAGTAGCGCAAAATGGCGCCAATGAGGCGGGCCTCGGAGCGGGCCCAGTGGTGATTCGCCTGAGTAGAAAAGGTTTCTTGCTGAGAGCCGAGGAACCAATCTATATCACCGCGCATGAAGACCTTGTTGCGGTAGGGGCACTTCTGCCAATACTCTTTCCATGCGTCATTCCAAGTTTCATTATTCCCATCCCACAGACCGCGCTCCTTAAAGCGAGCCTTGGTGAGGTCGAGATCCCACCAGCCTGTTTCATTGGCGACGATGTCGGAGTTGGTGCCGGCATTGGTGGCAGCGTAGAAATTCTGGTCGCCCCAGCGGCGTTTTAAGTCATTAGCGGTGCGCTCTCTCACATAAGCATCCAGCGAGTGGCACACCTCGTGGGAAAGCACAAAGGTGAAGTAGTCGCCATTCGCAGCGCCCTTAGTTCCGAAGCATTCCTCTGTCAATTGAACCATGTCGCCGTTCATTTCGGCGACGTTGTTACCTACATCCGAGCAGAAGGTGTTTTTGTTGGACGTAAAGACGTAGCACATCGCATCTCGACCGTCCTCGTAGTTCTGTCCGATGGAGATGTGGTCATCCGGGAAGAGGATAGGGGCATGGTAGCGCAGCAAATCCCATACGGCGCGCAGTTGTCCCTCGGTGCAGCGGTTGTTGTCAGCCAAGGGCATGCCTTTGTCTAAATAAGCTTCGCGACCCAGTCCGGTTATGCCCAGGGCATCAGCTACGGCCTTACGGTGATTGGCGGAATCCGGCAGCAAGCGGCGAAGCACAACCCAGTTCATGGCAAAGATGCCGGGAACGTGGTGCATCTTGCCATAGCTGGTGACTTCGCCCTTTTCCTTTTTTACCCACGCATCCTCAAGCACGCGGCGCTGCAAGAAGGGCCACTTCTTCACGTGAGCGGCGAGCATATCCCAGGCGGCTTGGCGCTTGGCGGGAGTGTTCTGTGCCACAGCCCAGCGAATCCAGTTGCTCATCAGTTGGCGGTAGCGATTGAGGCCTTTCTGCCCGTCAGCCTCAAGCACCTTGCCAAGATCATTCTCGTGGCCCTTGTAGAGCTCTTTCTCGATGAGAGCCAGGTTGCCTGCAAATGTGTCGAGATTCACGCCCAAAGCGCTTGCCAGATCACTGTTGGCGCTGCCGCCAAGAATCATGTCCGGCGTTCCATCATTGTCAAAATCTGCTATGGCCAGGTGGGCGCCGTTAAGGTTGCGCAAAAACTTCTCGTTCGGTGGATCCTCCAGAGTTAGGTCCATGAAGGCGCCGTCGGAAATAGTGGCTTTAGCGGGTTCGTTGATCCACACGTGAAGCGTGCCCCAGTTAATGCCGTACAGGAGGTCGGTGCGGCCGTCGTTGTTGATATCGCCCACGCCGGGTGAAATGTTGTAAAGCCCCAGGTGCACCAGCTGTTTCTCCGGGGCAAAGCTGATGCTGACTATTTTCTTGGTGTCGTTGGAAGTTTTGCTGTACTTTGCTTTGCCCTTGAAGTAGTAGAGGCCGTCGTTGAATCCGGCTACAATATCCGGGGTCCCATCGTGGTCGTAGTCGATCAGCACAAAGTGGCGAACCGGCAGATTCATGGCTGCTCCGGTGGTATCGGTGATGGCGTTACCAATCTCCAAGGCTGGTTTGTCTTTACCCGCAACTGTCGCCATAGTCAAGGTACCATCAGGCTTGCGAATAATGAGTTTGTTGCCTTCAAGCACGGCAGCGCCGTCTGTCTCAAAGTCGGCCTGCTTGGTGGTACGCAGCATTTGCGGTTTGGAGAAGAGAATTTTGCCGGGCTTGGATTCGTTCATGCAGTACCACAGGCGGGAATTTGCTTGAATAAGCAAATCTGGCTTTTTGCCACGAATCCTGATGACCATGGGATTGCGGTGCTTCATCTGATTGCCGTCGGAGGCGGGAATCTCCGGCAGAGCGCTGAAGTAGCGGAACTCACGCACGGGTGGGGCAACCAAGTGGCGGCTGTCCTGCAGGTACATGGTAGCTTTGGTGTAGCCACCGCGGTCATCCGTTACAATGACGTCAAAAGATGTTTTACCTTTTTTCTTGAAGGATTTGCCGGGAGTGAAGGTGAAGGTGCCATCGCCGTTGCTTTTCACCTTGCCCCCCTTGGGTTGGGAATAGCTGGCCACGCGCAGCTTGTCTTGATCGACATCGTACGTAAATTGGTGCAGAATGCTGCCCGTTACGGAAGGTTTGGATTTCTCCACCAAATGAGTTTGGTTGAACACCTGGGGTGCATGGTTGTCGTACAGTGCGGCAACGGTTTTAGCGGATACTGGCTTGTCGAAGATATGAATCTGGTCCAACGCTGCATTGTTGGTGGTCATGGAGGTAAATTGCCCGGGGAGTTTGCCTGCGGGCGTGTCGCCGGTGGCTACTTCTTTACCATCCAAGTACAGAACAACCTTGCCTGTTTCCTCATCGCGAGTAAAGACCACGTGGTGCCAATCCGTATCCGTAATGGGTGTGGGAGAAAAAACTATGTTTTTACCATTGACTCGCATGCCAACTTGACCTTTTGCATTCATCACACCCCACTGGGTGGAGGGCGTGGGGGGCGTGGAGCCGACAACTCCGCGCTTGTTCGGTTCGCCGTACAGGCGGGTCCAGTAGGAGAAAGTCACCGATCCATTCAGACAGGGCAGTTCCTTCGTCGTGGTGAGCACGTGCCCGGGACCTATGCCGGAACGCTGGCGACCCGATACCCAGGCCTCATTATCGGCCTTCTGCTTCTCATTCAGTAGCAGATCATCAGCTTTACCGGTCAGTTCAGTGGCTTTCACTCCATCGTACTTATACGGCATCGGCATGTAGTGCCAATCGCGACCTTCGTCAAAACTCCAGTGAGCCTTCAACGCGGCAAAGTCGCCGCTTTGCGCAGCTGAAGCCACATTACAAGCCATAGCCAGCGCAGTCAGGACCGAGCAAATTGATAAAACTTTTCGTACTCCCATACTCTGCCAATATACCATACCTGCACCCCATTGTATAGTCTGGAATGCCTCAAAATAGGGCAAACGCATGAAAAAATGCGTTTGCTCTGGCTCTGATGCAGGAGATACGAGCATCGTTTTTTGAAAGAGATTATCAAGCCTAAAATCACATATTTTTGAATAAAAATCACTAAGAATCATTTGAGCTTAGAGAGATTGTCGGTCGTATCCAACGATACTTTGAATTGCAAAATATCATGAGTTCCTAACATGCAATAAGTTAATTCCATTGTCTTCAGTATATCTCTTTCAAAAAGAGATAATCGGGGCAGCGCGGACTCGTGGAGGAAGCTTATAGTTCTTCGGATGCGGGTATGTTCGCGTTCACCGTATGCCTGAAATATCCATCATCATCCCGGTCTATAACAACGAAAAGTATCTTTCGTCGTGCTTGGACAGTGTGCTTGCCCAAACTTTTGAGGACTGGGAAGCTATTTGCATCAACGATGGAAGCACGGACGGCAGCGGAGACATCCTTGCGGACTATGCGGCACGCGACTCTCGCATTCGTGTATTCACGCAGGAAAATCGTGGGCTAGTCGCTGCACGAAACTGCGGTATAGAGGCGGCCAAAGGAGAATGGATTTTCCCATTGGACTCCGATGATAGGATCGAGCCTTCCTGTCTTGAAAAGCTATATAATGCGCGGCACCTTGGGGATGTTATCTATCCGCTCACTCGTTACGCAGGAGCTCGCTCCGGTATCATGCGCTACGTAAGGCCCACCAAGTTGAGCATGTCGCGAGCCAATTGTCTGTCCGCCTCCGCTCTCTTCCGCAAGAGGGATTGGGAACGTTACGGGGGCTACGATACCGTCATGAACAAGGGCTTGGAAGATTGGGAATTTTGGATGAACTTCATTGGTGAGGGGAAAAGTTTTTACTGCGTACGGGAGCCTCTGTTCGTTTATCTCATACGCGATAATTCCATGACTTCGGAAACCCGGATGGCAACAAAGGAGCTACTGAGAGCCATGTGTAGCAAACACCCCTTCATGCGTCACTATCGAGCTTTATCATCCTTGATTCGATTCTTTTTTGTCCGACAGGAAAAAGACTCAGGAGAAGTATGTGTGCGTTTCTTCCGCATACCTGTGTACCGTAAAAAGGCCCTACGGAAAGGAGAAGCCTATGCTTAAGAACGCTCCTGAGTTATTAGCCATCGTGCCGGTATGCAGTGTGCAGTTTGGATGTTAAAACGAGCAGAAATAGGCATGAAAAGAGATGAAAATGAACAAGACAGGTGAAAAGGTAATTTTATTTTGCGTCGATAGGGTTGTTATGGGAGGTATAGCAAAGGTGTTGCTTAACTACTTGAGTCAGCTGAACAGCATGGGATATAAATGCAAGGTTGCAAGTTTGACAGATGTGAGTGATTCTTATTTTTTGCAATATTTTGTTGAGCATTCCATAGAGTTGTGCGTTGTGGGAATACACGTGCCTCCTCGAAGACGTAGAAATTTTCTCGCGTGCTGGATATACAGGATGAGACGAGAGGCAGCAAAAATACCCACGAGATTTGCGCTTGTCGAATATGCGTGGGATTGTGATGTTGTAATAGATTTTTGTAATTTCGGCTTTTCTCCTTACCTAGCAAAATTGCCGCAGAGAAAAATTGGAGTATGCCATGGCAGCATCACTTTTTTCAAGAACTATGTTTCAAAAGGGAACATAGATATTTATGATCGCATTGTGTGCTTGAGTCATGCCTTTATCCGAGATTTCAAGAGGCTCTATCCCAGGTGGGTCGATAAGACGTATTGCATTTATAATCCCATTGATGTTGAGGAAATCCGCCACCTTGGCAGTATGGAGAAGACCGGCTCTCCCACGCCTTATTTCGTAGCAGTGCAACGTTTGAATGCACTTGATAAGGATGTGCCCGCGGTTATCCGGGGTTTTGCCTTGTTTAAGAGGAAGCACCCCGAATACTCGCTTGTCATTGTCGGTGACGGACCTCAGCTTGATGAGCTTCAAGAATTGGTCACCAATGAAGTAGCAAATGGAAGCATTATATTTACCGGGCAATTAGATAATCCATATCCTATGATTCGCTCTGCTCAAGCCCTCATCTTATCCTCTACCTTGACTGTGGGCGGGGGTTTGCCCACGGTGCTCATAGAGGCACAGGCTCTCGGAGTAGCGGCTGTGAGTTCAGATGTGCCCTCCGGTCCGGCAGAAATTCTCATGCACGGTGAGGCGGGCTACTTGTTTGAAGCGGGGAATCCGGAATCGCTTGCGCAGGTTTTGGAAAACATAGAGAGACATCCGGAAGAACGGGAAGGAAAGATCCGTAAAGCCACGGAGAATTTGGGGCGCTTCAGCCCTTCAGAGGCAATTTCGCGGTTAGAAGAAATCATACAAACAGCAGATTTATGACACCACCCAACGAGCAACCGGCAATTTCCATTAGTACCACGTGCTACAACCACGAGAAGTACATACCCTTTTTCATGGAGAGTCTCCTGCAGCAAGACTTCACGAATTGGGAACTGGTTGTGACGGACGATTGTTCCACAGATGACTCCTACAGACTTCTGCAGAGCTATACTTCCGACCCAAGAATCCGCGTTTACAAAAATGATCGGAATCGCCACGTCTGTCACACGTTCAACCATTCATTATCAAAAGTAAACGGTGAATATGTATGTTGCATGTCAGTGGATGATGGCCTTGTAAAAGGGAAACTGGCCCATGATTATGAGTTCTTGGAACACCATCAGAATGTTTCTGTACTGTACAATGACTTAATACCCATCGGAGAAGACAATGAGCCTATAGATTTTTCCATCGATGTTCATGAAAAAATGGATCGTTGGGACGTACTGCGATTTCTCTTTACGGAGGGGAACTGTTTACCTGTGCCAGGAATGATGATTCGGCGGGAATGCGTGGATCAGGTAGGTAAGCTTAATCCTCTTCTGCGTTTGACCCAAGATTATGAATGGCACATACGTTTGCTTCTCAACTCTGACATGGCGCAGTCGGAGACTCCGCTGACATATTACAGAAGACGTGAGAATAGAGGGAATTTATCGGCGTGGACGGTTGAGAATTTCAGTGCAATTTATAGTGAGATGGAGTTGATGTTGAAAGATTGCGTGAAGAAGATTGCAGATGTCCAGCAGTTCCGGAAAATCTTTCCGGAGTTTACCCGCTATGAAAACATGGTGGACAGAGATATTCCTTTCTACGCCGGGTTAGTGCTCGTCGGAAGTCCGGTTCCGTCCATTCGTGCGGCGGGACTTAGTCTGTTGTATGATTTTGCGCTCCAGAACGGCGACTACCTAGAGAAGTCCTATGACTTTCTTGCTAAAGATTTCATGAAAATTACGCAAGAGTCAAAAATTGCTGGGCACTACGTCATATTCGATCCTCCCATCTTACGTGGTCCCATGGAGAAGATTATGTATAAAATATGGAGATCACTGTCACGAAAACTCAGGCGTCGTGGCTACTTTAAAGGCATTGTTGCCTATCATATATCTGCCCAGTAACTTTCTTTTACCGTCATGATCCCCTTTCTCGACTTGCAAAAAATTAACGAGCGCTTCCGTGCAGAAATGGACGCACGGATAGGGGCTGTGCTGGACTCCGGCCGGTACCTGCAAGGAGAGGAAAACGAGAAGTTTTGTAAACACTTTGCCGAATACTGTGGTACGAAGTATTGCCTCGGCGTTGCGAATGGACTGGAAGCCATCAGCCTCATTATCCGAGCGTACGGGTTCGGCAATGGGGATGAAATCATTGTGCCCGCCAACACCTTTATTGCTTCTATTCTGGCAATCTCGCAGAATGGTTGCACGCCTGTGCTCGTGGAGCCGGATCCTACGACCTATTGCATCGACCCGGGACGCATTGAAGAAGCTATCACGCCTCGCACCAAAGCCATCTTGGTGGTGCACCTCTACGGACAGGCTACGCCGATGGAGAAGGTGTGGGAGGTCGCTCGTTGGTGCGGTCTGAAGGTAATTGAGGACGCGGCTCAAGCACACGGGGCGATGTACCGTGGAAAACGTGTGGGCAATCTTGGCGATGCAGCAGCATTCTCCTTCTACCCCGGCAAGAATCTCGGTGCGATGGGGGATGCGGGTGGCATCACAACGAATGACGCCGCGCTTTATGAAAAAGTAAAGGCCCTCGCCAATTACGGGTCTGATTACAAGTATCACCACATCTACAAAGGCACCAATTCGCGGCTGGATGAGCTGCAAGCTGCTGTGCTGGACGTGCGTCTGGCTCACCTAGATGCAGATAACGCCCGACGCCGCGAGATTGCACGCTTCTATCGGGAGCACATCACCAACTCGCTCATCACTTTGCCAGAAACTTATGATGAGGCAGCGCACGTATGGCACGTATTTGTGGTGCGCTGCAAGGAGCGCGACAACTTACAGCAGTATCTGAGACGACACGGCATCGAAACGAATATCCATTACCCGACGCCACCGCACAAACAGGGAGCCTACAGCGAGTGGGCAGAGCAATCGTACCCCATCACGGAGGAAATCCACCGGGAGGTGCTCAGCCTTCCCATCAGTCCTGTGCTCACCGATGAAGAGGTTCGGGAAGTAATTCACGCAATCAACACATGGAAATAAGGCAACAGAGCACAGGAACGACTTCCTGTGACCCGGATCTGCGAGGTATGAAGGTTTTCTCCTCTAAACCAAACCATGCCCCATGCAGCAATGAGTCAAGAAGCTTCTCTCTGTTGCATTTCCCGATCCACGGCGACTATTCCGGCAAACTGGTTGCTCTGGAAAAAGGGGATGATTTTCCTTTTGACATCAAGCGCGTTTACTACATCTGGGGAACACAAAAAGACGTGGTGCGCGGGCGCCATGCTCATCGTAACTTGGAGCAGGTGGTCGTCTGTACGTCCGGTTCCTGCGACTTCATTTTGGACGATGGTGAACACCGCACCACTATTCACTTGGATAACCCCGCTGTAGGTCTGCATATTAAGTCCAACCTATGGCGCGAGTTCACCAATTTTAGCCCTGATTGCGTGGTGATGGTGCTTGCCAGCGAGCATTACAACGAAGCCGATTACATCCGCGATTATCAACAATTTATCAAGGAGGTAAGAAGATCATGAAGACATTTCTCCAGGCACTCGATGAGAGGATATACAATTTCCTCAGCAATCATGCAGAGATTATGCCGCTGCGATTGACAAAGATGATTGCTGCCTTTTATGGCGATGCTCGCACCCGACGTCTGTATTGGCAAAAGCTGGGTGTGCACTTCGGGGAGGGCTCCTTCGTCAATCCGGGTTTTACGGTGTCATGTGCGACAGGGGATAACTATAAAAACCTTTTCATTGGGAACCATGTTTCCATTGCCCCCAACGTGACAATTATTTTAGACAGCGAACCCAATAATTCTCCGCTGCTGTGTAGTGTGCCTTACGTGAGGGACCATCTTATTAGGCAAGGACAGAGAATCACTATTGAGGACGATGTTTGGATTGGGGCTTCTGTCACCATATTGCCCGGTGTTACCCTCAAAAAAGGTTCCATTATTGGTGCGGGAAGCGTGGTGACTAAGGATACAGAGGAGTTCTCCGTGTATGCAGGGGTGCCTGCTAGGAAATTAAAATCACTGGATCTTGATGGCATAAGATGAAAGACATCGGAGGGTACATCGAGCTTGAAATAAGCGCCATTTCTGAGCACTATCACCATGGGGCTTTGCCCATCAATAACGCCCGGAATGGTATTGTGTACGCCATCCGCGCCTATGACATCAAGGAGATGTGGGTTCCTTATTACACGTGTCACGTTGTTTGGCAAGCTATTGAGGAGGCCTCATGTAAGGTGCGTTTCTATCACATAGACCGCCGCCTCATGCCGGATCGGGATTTTGGCACCGATGACTACGTCCTTTACACGAATTATTACGGGGTATGCGGTAAGAACGTTCGTGCGTTGGCTCGGCGATACAAAAACCTTATTGTGGACAATGCCCAAGCTTTTTACGCTCCCCCGGTGGGACTAGCAACCGTGTATTCTCCTCGCAAATTCTTTGGTCTGCCCGACGGGGGCTATGTGTATTGCTCCAGAAACCTACCCGGCACGCTCGAGCAGGATAAAGAGAGCTACAAACGTTTTTCGCATCTCCTGATGCGCATTGAGGGTGGCGCTAATTTTGGCTATGCCGACTTCAACAAGAACGATGATTCCTTGATAGGGGAAGAGATCAAGCTGATGTCAAACTTAACGACGCGCCTCATTAAAAGCATTGACTATGACCGTACGCGCCAGCAGCGCATGGAAAACTTCCGTTACATGGATCACCATCTGAAGCGCGATAATCTTTTTCAGCATGATCTGTCTGATGATGACGTGCCGATGTACTATCCCTTTTTGACAGAAAAGGAGCAGTTACGGAAGCATCTTATTGATAATAAGATATATATACCATTGTGCTGGCGGAATCAGGAATCAGGAATCAGGAATCAGGAATCAGGAATCGTTTTGTTACGAGCCCTATTTGATGAGGTATATGCACCTTCTGATTATTGATCAGCGTTACCGTACGGACGACATGGAACGAGTGATTCAAATCATCAAAGAGCATTCTTAAATGATCCACACAGAACCATATTCGCGAAAGAGCTAAACATCGAAGGATAAACATCAATACAATGGCGGGAAATACAATGGAGATACAGGATATATCAGCGGAGGAGTACGCGAAAGTGGTTACTCAGCCATTCTCTAATTTTGATACAGTGGAATTTGTGGAGTTGAACAAGAGAAAAGTTGATGCCGTCAAATACCTTCTCTTCAGAAACAACAAAGTAAGATTCGGACTGGTGGCCGGTATCAAGGAGCAAGTTTTCTTAGCTCCCTTTTCTTCAACCTTTGCTATTTTCTCGGAAGTTGCCCATGATAACCCAATTGAGTATTATAGCGATGCTGTCGAACAATTGTGCCTGTATGTCGGCAAATCCGGTATTCGTGCCATTCAATTCGGCTTACCGGCGCTCGCCTATGATACCATCCATGTCACCAAATTTCTGAATACTCTGGTTAATCACGGATTTAAAGCCGACATTTGTGACATCAACTATGAGTACGAATTGGGACGTTTTGATGAAGGGTATATCAATACAATTCAGAAGAACGCCAAAGGAAAGTTACAGAATTCCCTAACCTACGGTCTGTCTTTTGAAAAGACCGAGGATGTTCCCCTTGCCTACGAAATTATCAAGCACAATCGAGAGTCCAGAGGGTATCCTTTGCGCATGACGCTGGATGAGGTGCTTCAAACAATGCATATTATTCCGACTGATTTCTTCCTGGTTAAAAGTTCTGCAGGTGTAGCAGTGGCAGCGGCCATGGTGCATCATCTCACCGCACAGGTCCTAAGGTTGGTGTATTGGGGCAATGAGCCGAGCGCGAGGGGGTTAAATAGCATTAATTTCCTCTCTTTCAAGCTGTTTGAGTATTATAAGAACAAATCTCCTCAGACAAGATTAATAGACATTGGGACGGCCTCGGTAGGAGGAGTGCCTAATTACGGGCTGTGCACTTTTAAGGAAAGTATCGGATGTTGTTGTTCGCCCAAGTGGACGCTCATTAAAGAGATCGATTCAACGAGATGTAAGTAACTTGCCGATGTCAGAAAGCCCCCCTTTTTTAGCTATGAAATTAATGACCAGACCATGATATGTCTACTCGCAATATAAAGACGAAATAAAGTTTTCTCAACATAAAAAACAAACAGAATTATATGAATTCTCCCAAATTAACCATTATTCTGCGTTCGTATAATCACGCAGATCTTGTATCTCAAGCCATAGAATCAGCGTTATTCCAGAGGACGACTTTTGCATATACGATCCTGATAGTGGATAATGCCTCGACTGATGGAAGCGTTGAAATCATCCAAAAATACGAACGCCAATATCCGGACAAGGTGAGGGTGATATATCGTGAAAAGAATATAGGGATGTACCGGAGTTATTTAGGGGCATTATCGGAAACAACAACACCTTATTTTACTGTGTTAGATGCTGATGATTACTACACGGATAAAGATTATTTTCAAAAAGCGATTGATTTTCTAGACAGTCACGAAGATTACACAATTTACATGGCTAATCTTCTTGTAGATGATCATGGGAAGAAGTGGGCATGGATTGACACTAAGGTAGAAAGGGCGGATTTTTCTTTTGAAGATTATCTTCATGGAAAAGTTTACGTCCCACAAGAGGTAGGACAAATATGCAGGAACGTAGTATATCCGGCTATTCCAGCTATACTTACAGAAGCGATTGACACACCGTCTGAGTTTGCATACTGTGGCGATACTTTTCGTTTTATTTTACATTTGTCGTATGGCAAGGCACATCTGCAAAATAGTATAGTCGGTGTATACCGAATTCTTGGTACTGGTTTGTGGACAGGCTTAAGCAAATATGAAAAAAATGCGGCGGACATATACGGCAATATAGCCTTTGATCGGTTTTTTTCTTATAAATATCACGACTTTTATGTGAGATTGATGAGAAAAACCCTTAAGACATGCCTTGATAATTTGGATACACATGAACTTGAAGGAAAGGATGTACAAGAATCAGCAAAAGTGGCTTTATATTATGGATTTAAAGAATTAGTCAAGAGTGAATCTAGTGTTAGCAAAGAAGAGGATGCAGCGGTCTCCGCAATGACGTGGAGGAAAAGAGTGAAATATAAAATATACTTGCGACTTTATAGGTATTTAAGACGGAAACTGAGCAGGAAAGGAATAATCATAACGCTTTCGTCCTTTTGATTAGAAACTTATGCAAATTATCCTATTAGCAGGTGGACTTGGTACGCGACTCGGTGAAGAGACGCAGGTGATTCCCAAGCCGGTGAGCATAATTCATCTGTGAAGCATTAAATCTATCCAATACCATGAAACTTCAAAATCCAAACAATGAGACGGAGGAAATGCTGAACGCCATGGGCGCGGCATGGTTCATCGCCTACACATATTACAAGAGAAAGCTCAAGGAGCTTTCGAAATGGGAGAAGGCGAAGGTGGACGTCTTTAACAAGAGCAAGGCTTACCATAAGGAGTACGTACGTGCGGTTGCCGAGATGTGGGAAAAGAAGTTGGAACGGGAAGAATGCCCTCATGAGAATGCTTCTTC
Source organism: uncultured Akkermansia sp. (assembly GCA_947632055.1). Taxonomy (GTDB): domain Bacteria; phylum Verrucomicrobiota; class Verrucomicrobiia; order Verrucomicrobiales; family Akkermansiaceae; genus Akkermansia. Next base: position 4,253 of record CANRNS010000001.1, on the reverse strand, counting down.
GTATTGTCTCGGCGCATGATTAATATTCATCCTAAAGAATGAAACAAATTTTTGGTGCACTTAATTAATATATTATGACTTTAAATCATCCACAAATGATTCCGCAAAATATGATTGCTGAAGTGATACGAAAGGGAGTCATTTTGCCCCAAGTTTTTGGTAATCATATTCGATTCGCGCGTTGCTGTGGAGTGATGGATTCGTCGGGGAAATTTGTTTCAAATTCTGGATTGGTAAGAGGGTATCATCCTGAAATATTCATGCCAGCGAGAGAGAGGATCGATGAGTCCGTAATTTATCTGGGGCCGTTGAGATATGATCATTATGGACACTTTCTTTTAGAAAGCACGGTTCGTTTATGGTATCTTGAAAATAGAGAGAAAGAAGCGCGCATTGCCTTTTCAGTGCAGCCGGGATGGGATGGCAAGCTCCCAAGTTTTATCAAGGATTTCTTTCGTTTGTACGGTGGAAATATATTGGAAAATGCGTTTTTTGTGCAGCAGCCTACCGAATTCAGCGAGATATTAATCCCCCATACGTCTCTCTCTGATAACGAACCGATCTATACCTCTCAATTCATAACACCATTCAGACGAGTGGCAGAACGTGTGCAAGCTAAAAAGTATGATAAGATATACGTGAGCAGGGAAAGATTTAAAACCGGTGCTACAAGTTTGTTTGGAGAGGGAGAAATAGAGAGAAATTTTCGTAAAAACGGGTTTCATATTATCTATCCGGAAAAACTTCCCTTGGAAGATCAGATAGCGTATTTTAAGGGCGCTTGTGTTGTTGCCGGTGTCCTTGGGACTGCGACGCACTCAATCGTGTTTTCAAACCCAGGCACGGAATTGCTTCTTTTATTACGTAGCCCATCTTGTATAATGATGCAATCCGTTGTACAGCATGCAGCTGGAGCGAGAGTATCAGAGGTAAAAGCCTACGAAGAAATCATACCTGTTCCTGCACCACATTTCGGGCCGTGTATGCTCGGCATGACCGAAGAAATGAAAGCGCTATTCAAAGAGAGGAGGATGACGGATTTTGTAGGTGGGATGTGCCCATTGAAATATTTATCTGATTGGCTATGCCAATTTGAGAGGGCATTGTTGTGGGCGAAAGAAAATCCTTCAGATGATGACTATCAGCTAAGCCTTTGCCAAATTTGTTATTACATCACGCTCAAGAAGAAGGTGGTTGCAACTCGGTGGAGAATTGCGCTTTTGAGCGTTGTGTATCATCTTTTATGGGGAGGGAAGTGGAAAAGAATAATCAAGAGGAAATGCCGCGAATTACAGTGGGCTCGGAAGGCTTCCCTTTTTATTTCCGGTGAACAAATCATGAAAAATCTATAATCAATCAACGACTATCTAATAAAAAATGATTTCACCCATCCTTTCCATATGCATTCCTACGTGTAATCGAGCTATTGTCTTGGATAATACGCTGTCGCAAATTACAAAGCAAAAGATCTTCCAGCAGACAAACGATGTTGAAATAGTAATTTCTGATAACGCTTCAACGGATGAGACGCCGGATATTTGCCGAGAGTACAAAGAAAGATTTGGAGATAAGATCGTATATCATCGTTGGGAGGAATCCATTTCTTGGGATAATTTATATCGAGTTACTGAGTTTGCAAAGGGCGATTTTGTTCGCTTCAACAATGATTATTCGTATTTTAAAGAAGCAGGGTTGGAGAAATTTGTTTCCTTCTTGAGGAAGCAAGCTACTGAAGATATTATTTTCCTATCTTATCATTGCAATGAAGAGGAGGAAGGCGGAATCTTGGGAGATCCGAGCGAATTTGTAATGAGAGAAGGCGTAGAAATTACACATTATGGTTCATGGGTGTGTAGAAGAGATATTTTATTAAAAGCATTGGATACGTCTTGTAGGCGTTTGAACCATTGGTTCCCGCATGTTGATCTCGCATTTAATATGATTGAAACAGGTTCGAAGGTTCAATTATATTCCAAATTCATATTAGACGGTGTTGGGCTTCCTTTTAAAAAGGGAGGATATAGCGTTCCTTATGTATTCGGTCACGTATACATCTCTAATTTGATGCGCTCTTTTAGACAGCGCGGTCTTATAACAGCGCAGGCATTTCATCAACATAAAAAAGCATTACTTTCGTTTATAAACGAATGGATGCTCCGAGGAGATCACGACTTCTCTAATGAAGGATATTGGAAATGGTTCTTTGCTGAGTGGAAGGGGAATTTTTATTTTTATTTTCAACTAATAAGAACTGGTTTGAGATTTATCATGCGAAAGAGAAAGATAAAAAGAAACCGTTTCTATACATGTATTCGTAATATGCGCCGCGCAATACTGCGTGTGGAAAGAGACAAGACGACGCATAAGAGAAAAATAAAATTCTTCTCATGTGTTACCCATGTTGAGGAACTACCTACCTACCACTACCCCCCCCCCACACACACACATACACTTTCTCTTCCTCGTCAAATCACTGTCGGGAAGCATAGTTATGGGTTGAACGTATCAAACGTTTTTCTTGTTCCCAATCGCTCTGAACGACTGATGATCGGAAATTTTTGCAGCATTGCGGCAGAGGTGATGTTCCTTGTATCCGGAGAGCATGCTTATAAGGGGATATCCACTTACCCATTCAGAGTACAGATGCTTGGGTGGTACACCGAGGCTTCGTCTAAAGGTGATATCATTTTACGCGATGACGTCTGGGTGGGACGGCGTGCCATCATATGCTCCGGAGTTACCATAGGTCAGGGAGCCATTGTGGCGGCTGGAGCTGTCGTTACCAAGGATGTGCCAGCCTACGCTATTGTGGGCGGAAATCCGGCAAGAGTCATTAAGTATCGTTTCTCTCCACCCGTTATTGAGAAACTCAAGAATTTTGATTTTGCCAAGCTGACAGATGAAAAAGTTAAGAAACTTCAGGGTGCTCTCTATCGTGAAATCACAGAGGAAAATGTGGATGAGATTATAGCCATGATCGAAAATTAATTTTCTAATGAAAGTCATACTACTAGCAGGCGGACTTGGTACGCGATTGGGGGAAGAGACGCAAGCGATCCCTAAACCGATGGTGCAGATCGGCGGTCATCCGATTCTCTGGCACATCATGAAGTTATACTCTCACTACGGATTCCAGGAGTTCGTGGTGCTTACGGGCTATCTTTCGCATGTGATTAAGAGCTACTTCGTGAACTACTACGAGCGGTATTCCGATATTACGGTCGATATGGAGCACAATACCGTGGAATTGCACAAAATGCGCACGGAACCGTGGAAGGTTTCGATGCTCTACACCGGTGAACATACAATGACCGGCGGACGTATTGCACGGGCGCACTCCTTCATTGGAAACGAACCCTTCCTGCTCACCTACGGCGACGGCGTGGCGGATGTGGACATCCCGGCGCTGCTGGAGTTCCATAGGAAAAGCGGCAGACTTTGCACGCTCACAGCCGTGCAAGTGGCGGGACGGTTCGGCACATTGGGAATTGATGCGCAGGGAAGCGTAGGACAATTCACGGAGAAGCCGCTGGATGATACAAGTTGGATTAATGGAGGCTTCTTTGTCTGCGAACCGGAGGTATTCGATTACATTGGCAGCGGCGATGACGTGACATTTGAACGTGAGCCGTTGGAGAAATTGGCACGTGCGGGGCAGTTGGGAGCCTACAAGCACCTCGGCTTTTGGCAGTGCATGGACACGCAGCGCGACAAGGCCCTGCTCAACGGCATGTGGGAACGCGGTGAAGCGCCATGGAAAGTCTGGTCATGAATATAAGCAAAGGGTAAACCCGGAAGCCGATGCGCACAATTCATCGGTGAAGCATTAAAACACCACCCAACACCATGAAACATCAAGTACCAAACAGCGAGGCGGAGGAAATGCTGAACGCCATGGGCGCGGCATGGTTCATTGCCTACACGTATTACAAGAGAAAGCTCAAGGAGCTTTCGAAATGGGAGAAGGCGAAGGTGGACGTCTTTAACAAGAGCAAGGCTTACCATAAGGAGTATATACGCGAGGTTGCCGAGATGCGGGAAAAGAAATTGGATAAGGAGGAGATTCCGTTGTCCGGGGCGGAGATTTTGCGGATGGCGGGGGAGTTGCAGACGCAGAAGCGGGTGAGCAAAGCTCTGCGCGACAAGTTCCGGGAGATGGTCGCCCGGTTGAAGGATGAGGGGCTTGTGCGGGAATTGTGCAACATCAAGTATTCCAAGAAGACCTTTGGGATACCGTATGCGATGCTGCTGCC